>CAZIJO010000082.1:11692-22959 GCA_964539515.1 uncultured Bifidobacterium sp.
TCTCCCGTTGGTTCATTCATTCAGGAACAGTTTCCACTCTGCGGCGCCGTGGGCCTTGCGGAGGAGCGCCGAGAGCGGCAGTTACTTCGGCGCGCGAGGCAGGCTGGGCGGCTTCAGGCCGGGTACACGCGCGGCAGACGGTTGCCCTTGCGGGTGTTGCGGGCGCTGGGCTGTTGGCGCTTTTTTGTCACCTTGGCGAAGTTCGCCGCCACAATCACCGTCGGCATGCGGATCCCCATGCGGCAGCTTTTGTTGATAAGTCGGCTTGCCAAAACTCCGGCCATCACGTCCCATATCAGCGTCACTCTATGCCACGCACCCTTCCGAAGGCTGCCCTGCTTGTCGCGCTGACCCTCGTGAGCCACGCGGCCGAATGGCCGCAGTTTCGCGGGCCGGACGCTTCGGGCCTGGATGCCGCCAAACCCCTACCGGTCGAATGGAACGTGGAGACCGGATTGAACGTTCGCTGGCAGACACCGCTTCCCGGCCTGGGTCACGCGGCGCCAATCATCTCCGGCGACCGCATTTACGTGGCGACGGCGGTCGGACCGGGCGACAGCGAACTCAAGGTTGGTCTCTATGGCGATATTGAGCCCGTTGAGGAAGGCGGCACTCATCAATGGCGGCTGCTCGCGGTCGCGCGGAAATCCGGCGAAGTTCTCTGGAACGTGCTCGGTCACGAAGCGGTGCCGCGGGTCAAGCGGCATCCGAAATCCACTCACTGCAATTCCACCCCGGCCACCGACGGTCGCCGTCTGGTCGCCATCTTCGGCTCCGAAGGTCTGTTCTGCTTCGACACCAACGGCAAGCTCCGCTGGAAGGCCGACCTCGGCCTCATGGACGCCGGTTACTATGTGGTGCCCAGCGCGCAATGGGGCTTCGCCAGTTCCCCGGTCATTTACGATGGCAAGGTGATTGTTCTCTGCGACGTGCAAACGAACTCCTTCCTCGCCGCTTTCGAGCTGGACACCGGCAAAGAACTCTGGCGCACGGCGCGCCACGACGTCCCGACCTGGGGTTGTCCGGCAATCGTCGAATCTGGCAATCGCAAACAAATCGTGGTGAATGGCTGGCGTCAATCGGGCGGCTATGATTTCGCCGATGGCCGGGAGTTGTGGCGGCTCAAGGGCGGTGGCGACATTCCCGTGCCCACGCCCATTTTCGCCCATGGATTGATCTATCTCACGAGTGCGCACGGGAATCTGCGGCCCATGCGGGCCATCCGCCCGGATGCCACCGGCGACATCACGGCGCCGACGCCCGGGGGCACGAATGCGGCCATTGCCTGGGTGCATCCCCGTCAGGGCTGCTACATGCAGACGCCCATCGCCGTCAGCAACCGGGTCTATGGCTGCACGGACAACGGGGTCGTGACCTGCTTTGATGGCCCAACCGGCCGGATCCTCTACAGCGAGCGGCTCGGTGGCCCGGCGCAAGGCTACACCGCCTCGCCTGTTTCCGATGGGCGACATCTTTATTTCCCGGGCGAGACCGGCAAGGTGCTGGTCGTGCCGGTAAGCGAACGATTCTCCACGATCGCCACCAACGACCTTGGTGACATCGCCATGGCCGCGCCAGCAATTGCCGACGGCACTCTGTTCTTCCGCACGCGCGGCAAGCTCCTCGCGATTGGCAGCAAGTAATGGATGCTCGCGGCAGTGGGCAACCTGCATTGGCTCTGCGCCCGACCTCGCGCCTTTGCGTTGGCTGCTCGAGCTGCTGGCGTATTCGCACCGATGATCGCCGGTTAAGATCCGGGACTTCCCTGTCAACGATCGAAACCCCGGCAGTCGTCCGCAAGGACCGCGACCCGAAGGCGGAGTTGAACCACCACGACCAGAACTGAGAATTCCTGATCCTCAGCTGGATTTCGCGTCGCGAAAGTATGCAACGCTAATCCTCCTTCATCGGCGTTGATAGGGAAAACACGACTTGCGGTTTGGAAATCAGCGGAGATGCGAGGCTGGCCACAACGGCTGACATCCAGTTCCGGATTGGGCCGAAAGTTCCATTGCCAAAAAGCACCCGCGTAAGTAAAACGATGCTCATGATTTCCATGAACAGTGCTTTCGGCCGCTGGATTGGGCGGGTCCTTGCCATCGCCGGGTTGCTGGGCTTTTCGGGTGGGCTCCAGCCGCCATCGGCCAAGGGTGAAATTGACCCCAACCTCGGGGTCACCATTACCCGTACGAACCAAGACCTTGTGCTGGGTTGGTTTGGGTCGAATGCAGTGGCGTATCAGGTGGAAGCCAGCGCCGATCTGACGACGTGGACCAATTCCAGTCCGGTGCTCAACGGCAATGGTGGTTTGCTCTTGGTCACGAATCCGATTGCCGCCCAAAACTCTGGCTTTTTCCGCGTCAAACGCCTGATTCCGGAGGAGCCATGGTCCGCCACCTTCGAGCCGCTCACTGGGGTCCTGACCATCGTGGCGAATGACCTGGATAACATCGTGATCGTAAGCCGGGATGCTGCCGGCAACCTGCGGATCAACAACGGCGCGATCACCATCACGGGCGGCGCGCCCACGGTTGCCAACACTATTCTCATCCAAATCTTCGGGCGGGGTGGTCATGATCAGCTTGGACTGGATGAAACCAATGGCGCATTGCCCAAGGCCAATTTGTTCGGCGAGGCCGGCAACGACACGCTGACCGGTGGATCGGGCGCGGACGTGCTGAATGGCGGCTCGGGCTCAGATACCCTCCTCGGGAAGGGCGGTGCGGACAGCTTGCTCGGCGGCGACGACAACGACACCGCAACCGGTGGCGACGGCGATGACATCGCCCAACTGGGGCTCGGCGACGACCGCTTCATCTGGAATCCCGGCGATGATACCGATATCGTCGAGGGCGGCGACGGGCTTGATACCACGGAGGTCAACGGCGGGAACGGCGCGGAAGATTTCACCATCACGGCAAATGGGACCCGCGTCCGCTTCGATCGCATCAACCCCGCCCCATTCTTCCTCGACCTTGGCACCTGCGAAAACCTCGTTCTCAATGCAAACGGCGGAAACGACACGCTCGCTTGCACCGGCAATCTGGCCGCTTTGATTCAGATCACGGCGGATGGCGGGGCCGGTGACGACACTTTGCTGGGCAGCAACGGCGCCGATCTGCTGTTGGGCGGCGACAACAACGACTTCATTGACGGTCAGCAAGGCAACGATGTGGCCCTGCTGGGGGCGGGCGACGATGTTTTCCAGTGGGATCCCGGCGATGGCAATGACACGATTGAAGGCCAGGCCGGTACCGACCGGTTGGTGTTCAACGGCAGCAATATCGGTGAAATCTTTGACGCCGCAGCCAACGGCGCACGCGTTCGCTTCACCCGCAACGTGGCCAACATCATTCTGGACCTCGACGATATCGAGACCCTCGACCTCAACGCGCTGGGCGGAACGGACATCTTCACCGTCAATGACCTGAGCGGCACGGAGTTGACCAACGTCAATGTCAACCTGGCCGGCACGCTGGGCGGCACCAGTGGCGATGCCGCGGCGGACTCCATCATCGTCAACGGCAGCAACGGTGGGGATATCATCGATGTCGTCGGCGCGGGAACCTCGGCCTCCGTGATCGGGTTGCCGGTCCAGGTAAACGTCACCAACTCCGAGGGCGCCAACGATTCGCTCGTCCTCAATGCGCTGGGCGGCGCGGATGTCGTGACGGCAACCACCCTGCCGGCCGGCGTCATCAAGCTGACGCTGGACGGCGGCGCCGGCAACGACTCGCTCCTGGGTTCGCAGGGCGCTGACGTCCTTCTGGGGAGCGATGGCGACGACTTCATTTTTGGCGACAACGGCAACGACGTCGCCCTCATGGGTGCCGACGCCGACGTGTTCCAGTGGGATCCAGGCGATGGCAACGACACCATCGAAGGCCAGGCGGGCACGGACACGCTTCTGTTCAACGGCTCAAATGCCAGCGAAAACCTGGATGCGGCCGCGAACGGCGGGCGGCTGCGCTTCTTCCGCGATGTCGCCAATGTCACCCTGGATTGCGATGACGTGGAGAACCTTCAGGTCAACACGCTCGGCGGCGTGGACAATTTCAGCATCGGCGAACTCACCACGACGGATGTGAAGGATTTGTTGATTGATCTGGGACTCCCGGCGGGCTCGGGCACAGGCGATGGGCAAGCTGACAACGTCACTCTCAGCGGCACGCAAACGAATGATGTCATCGCAGTCAGCGGCTCGGCCTCAAAAGTGGTGACGACCGGATTGTCCGCCGCGTTGACCATTCTCGGGATGGAAGCCGCCAATGACACGCTCACCCTCAACGCCCTCGGCGGCGACGATGTGGTCAATGGCTCAAGTCTGATCCCCGGAGTCATCAAGACTACCATCAACGGCGGGCTCGGCGTGGATACCATCATCGGCAGTGAAGGCGATGATTTGATCACCGGCGGCGATGGCAACGACACCATTCTGGCCGGCGCCGGCAACGACACCGTCGTTTGGAATCCGGGCGACGACAATGACACGTTTGAAGGCCAGGCCGGCACGGACACGCTGCAATTCAACGGCGCCAACGTGGCGGAAAACATTGATATTTCCGCCAATGGCGGCCGCCTCCGCTTTTTCCGAAATATTGCGAGCGTGCTCATGGATTGCAACGACGTGGAGACCGTGCGCTTTGAAGCCCTCGGCGGCGCGGATATCATCGTCGTCAATGATCTCTCGGGGACTGATGTCACCGCGGTGAATCTCAATCTCGCGGCCACGGGTGGCGTTGGCGACGCCCAACCGGACAGCGTCATCGTCGGCGGCACGGGCGCCGACGATGTGGTCGTCGTCTCGCAAAGCGGCGGCGTGGTCACGGTCGCCGGGCTGGCCGCCATGGTGAACATCAGCGGCAGCGAAGCCGCCAACGACCGCCTGAGCATCAACACATTTGCGGGGGACGATACGTTGGACGCCTCCGCGCTCGCCGCGGGCTTCATCGCCCTCACTGCCGACGGCGGGATAGATGACGACGTGCTGATCGGCAGCGGGGGTGCAGACTTGTTGCTCGGCGGCGATGGGGACGACGTGTTGATTGGCGGCCCGGGCATTGATGTGCTGGACGGCGGCTCCGGCAGCAACATCGTCATTCAGGATTGAAGCAATTCCGCGGGTTCGCGGCGGAAGTCAAAAAGCAAAGACCTGCTGCGTACTCGTTCGCCTCTGACATTCGAATCCGCCCATACGGCGATGCCGAAACTGGCATGCCAAGGAGCTTTGGCCTCTACCCCCAGCAGCCCCATATTGCTTTGGCGGGGAAACGGGAAGGCAGCCGGCGTTTGACGTCCGCTTCCCAGAGCGTGCAAAGGCGGAGGACGGACCAGATTTGTGGCCGCGCGAATTTGCTCCTTGCGTGCGCCGAGTGCTTACTCTGAATGCCGACTTCCGCACGCGTTGGCTCGGATCGGCACTGCTTGTTACCCCGCGCAAGCGGCACCAACTCGAAGGGAAGCCGGGCGCTTGAATCAACGAACGATTTCGGCCCACCGAAATCGGTGAACAGCGGTGAATAACTTCCGGTTGGCATCGCCATCAAAACCAGTCAAAATTCTTGTGCGCGACGAACAGCTCGTATCCAAATACCGGCGTTGAGATCTTTGTGCCGGGGCTGGGATTGCTCCTTGAGCAGAATCCGCTTGCGGATAGGCCAATCTCCTTGAGCGCTCGCCGCGCATTTACTTTTTCGAGACATTGCTTCTCGCAGCCGGCCGTCAGCCCTCATTCAACTACAAACCAGGTGACACTTTGCGGCCCGAGGGTGACCGGCAGATTTACCGAGTAATCTCGATTCAGTTGATATTCCCTGGCCTTGCCGTCGCGCTCGCCAATCATCGCCTTCCCGGTTAGCCCGCTGTAGTACAAGGGAACTTTCAGCTGCTTGCTCGCAGGGCGATCGAGGGGATTGAAGACCATGATCATCGCTTTCTCCTTCAGTTGCGGATTAACATGGAGATAGAAATCAATGTCCCGGGCATCCGGCCGGCGGGCGTGGATGATGTCCGAGTCGAGGATGGCGCGATGCTGCTTGTAGAAGTCGGCCCACTTTTTGACCACCTGTTTGGTTTCCGGCGTGTCGAAGAGTCGTGGTCCCCGGTAGCAGGCCTGGACGCCCGCGCCAAAGTTGTTGGCCAGCGTCAGTTCGTAATGATCCAGATGCTCCGCCAATGGTTCAATGGTGGCCGCCGGCCCGCCACCGCCATATTCCACCAGCGGCACCAACATCCATCCCATGCTGGGAGTCTTCTCCCAGGTGCCGTCGAAGATGTTCTGGCGGGCGTGGATCAATTGCTGGGCGCGGGGCAGCGACCAGTTGCTCTCCCGATAGCCCATGCCGCATTTGCTCGAGCCATTCAGGTAATAGAGATCGGGCACGTTGAGGTAAATCCCCCGGGCGCGGCACCATTCGTAATACGTGGTGATCGTCTGCCACTGGGTCCATTGTGAATCCTCCAGCCCCCGGTGGCCGGGGTGATTGGTGGAAGCGCAGATATCGCCGGGATACGAGCCATCGTGTTCCAGGAGATCGAGGCCGGTCTTTTCATAAAATGCGTAAAGTTTTCGGAAATAGTCCTGCCCCCAGACACTGCCGATGCAGGGCGAAATGCCAAAGACGCCACCCGGCTTGCCGGTCTTGGAATCAATGATGTCGTTCTGCGGTCCCGCACTCCGGCTGGCCAGCAAGGAATAAGCGCCCAGCTCCACCCCTTTGCCGTGCGCGTAATCCGCCAGTCCCTTGAAGGTGGCCAGATAAGCCGGGTCCTCGTTCTCCATGTCAAAGCCGCTCCAAAACGAAATGATTACCATCTCAAAGCCGACCTCGGCACACTGATCGATCGCCAGGCGGATCGCCGCCGGTTCGGAACTACGCACATGCATCATGATCGGGTTCTCCGTGGTCCACGGGGCGATCCGGCGGTACATCTGGCGGATGGCCAGCCCTTTTCTTTCCCGTTCCGTGCTGTCATGGATTAACTCGAAGGTCCGATAGGATTCAAAAGTTTTGCCGGGTTCAAGCCGCACCCCGGGGCCGATGGGGGGCCGCGACTCGAGTTGGTTCGGCGTCGTGCTCGAGGCGCTGACCTGGGTGTGGTATTGCGGGTCAATCACCCAATGGGTGGTCTGATTGGCCGTTTGAGCATCCATGCCGCGGAAGGAATAATCGCTCTGCACGTGAATATTGGGATACTCCCAGCGCTCGCGCTTATCCACCACGGATTCGTGCTCGACCACCGCCAGAATCTCACTGATGAAGGTGTTGAGGGTGACCGTTTCCGGACCGCCGTTGCTCAGCGTAAACCACTTCGCCAGCAACGGAATGCCGTCGTACATTTCGTAGTGCACCGCGACCGTGAGGTGGCTCCCCGCTCCCGGCCGGTTCGAGGAGGTGGGCCCCGTCTGCGATCCGGCGTTGAAGTTCAGCGTGAGCGCAACTCCCGGTGGCGGCCAGGGCTGGTCACCCGCGTAACGCTTGCGTTTCCACTCCAGGCGCTTTTGGGTAGGGCCCACCGTGAAGCCGGCGAATTGAAAGGCATTGGTCGGACTGCGCATCGCCGCCAGCCATTCGGTCCGGAGATATGCGTAGTTTGGCTGGCCGGTCAACCCGCCCACGGCCACTTTCACATTATCCAGTTCGAGCATGGCCTCCGGCTTCACTCCGCGAATAATGGATTGATCCGTCATGAGATTGTCAAAGGCGACCGTGGCGGCATTGGGCGCCAGCCGCCACGTGCGGCTGATCAGCCCGTTGTTCATCACGATCTCCCTGCCATCGCTCGTGCGAAAAACTCCGGCCCGCTGTCTCGCCGGCGTGACCAGCCAGTCATAGTCCGGCGGCCGGGATGGTTCCGCGGGAAGAAGGGGGAGCTTCTCCAGGCCCGGGTAATCGGGGATTGATGCCTCGCCGCCCGAATGATTGACGATGAAATCCAGGATGGGCGTCGGGTCCGGCAGCCCATGCTCGTGTCCGACGCCCTGCTTGAGGATCACGGTGATGTCGCCCCCCAGTTGCTTGTAACGCTCGGCGACAATTTGCGTGTTCTCGGCGAATGGCACCACCGGGTCTTGATCCCCGTGAACGTGCAACAAGGGGACGCCCGCCCTGGCCAGCGGCTCCAAACTGTCGATCGGGTTGTGTTTGTACGCCCGGGCCTCGGCTTCGGTCAGGCCGTATTGTTCGAGAATTCGTTTCCAGTAGTCCGGCCGCCAGGAACCGGTGCCCGGCGCATCGGTTCGTTTCCCGCCCCCCGGCCAGCTCTTGAAATCGCACACCGGGGCGTCCGCATAAATGCACGCTACCTTTTCCGGATTGACCGCGGCCCAGTTGTAAACCGTCAGCCCGCCCCGGCTGATCCCCTGCAAGGCCACCTTTTTTGCCAGCCCGTATTTGGTGGTCATCTCCGCGTACAAGGCATTCCAGTGTTTGACCGACTGGGGGCTGCCGAGCATGTCATTGACGTCCATGCAGACATAAAACAGGCCCCTGGCCAGGAGGGCCTCGGCGGTGCCCGCCCACGGTTCGCCGTACCAATTATTCAACAGCCACGGACGGCCCGCGCGAATTTCCTTGGGCACCACCACGCCTACCGATCGGCCATCAATGGTAAAATCGAAGCGATCATAACCATGCCATTGCGTCTTCGGTCCGGGGAAGGAAGCCGGCTCGGCGGCGCGCACAATCCCTCCCAAATTCACCATCCCAATGCAGAGGGCCATTAAACCAAAGGTTGGTCTGAACATTGATTGGCATGCTGACAACGAAGCCGCGCCGATAAAAGCTTTTCCGGCGCAATTGAGGAGGGATGCCGCCAATGTTCGCGGCGATCTTGCCTCGAGGCGGGGCGGAGACCGGCGTTCCAATCCGCCAACCACTCCCCGCCAAAGCTGCTGTGGCGCCTTGTCAAAGTTCAGACAGGCTCCAATGAATGGGCACGCACAACAGATGACCGGCCAAGTCGCCAAGATTCGAGCGCGGTGTCGTCGACGTAGGATTCGCCGAGGCTCATTTTTCCGGAAAGGTCAGGCGATGCGTCTTTGCAATCTGGTCGCGCCATTCATCCGAGACCCGTGCTTCGGCGGCAAATTCGGGCCAGCGCTTCACCGCCGCCTGCACTTCCTCGATGATCGTTGCGGCGCGGCCCCGCTTCATCAGCGCCACCTGCGCGCCGGCCACGAAGTCGCCCCGGTTGAAGGCGTCCCGTTTTCCGTTCAGCGTCATCTGGTGCGTCGCCGTCCAGGAGCCGGATGGATTGTAGCTGTAGGTCACGTCGAAGGCCGGCGCGAGCGACCACTCGCCTTGCTGGTTCATCAGGAAGGCGATGTTCTTCACGTGGTCGTCCTGATTCCGCGCCACGATGTTGAAAACCATCCGGCGAAACAGCTCCTCCACGGCCGCCATCGGCAGCTTCAATTGGCGGAGGGTCAGCAACGCCTGCTCGTATGAGTGGGCGCCGGCCTGGTTGAAATCAAGATGCGCCAGCGCGCCGAGCGACTGCATGTGCAGCTTCGCCCCGCCCGCCTGCCGGTCGAATCGTTTGGTCATGAAATGCCGCCGCCCGTTCTCCTCCAGCAGCCGGCACTCGGTCATGAAGATCCCCGCCGCCCTGGCCATCAGGGAATAGGCATACTCGATCGCGCCGTAGCCCTTGGGGTCTTCGAGTTCCTTGTCCTTGTTGCCCGCCACGCCGTCGAATTTCAGCAGCCAGTATTCAAAACCCTCGCCCGCCGCGATCTGCCCGGAGCGCACTTCGTTCGTCGCGCGATTCCACGCGATCACCGCCTTGGCCCGCGCGCCGCCGGCGGACGTGCCCACGCGCAGGAGATCGCGCAGCGCCTTCTCCTTGCCCGCCTCGTGGAAATGTCCCCGCAAATCGCGGCGATGCGTCAGCACCTCGCCCGCCAGCCGCACCAGCGCATCAATCTCGATCTTCGTCGCCGTGCGCGGCTTTGGCCCCAGCACCGGGGCGAACTCCAGCGCCCCCATCCCGCGCTTGCCGGTGTAGCAAAGTCGCTCCACCGCATTGAAACTCTCCGGCGTCCGGCCCTGCGTCGCCAGCCACGCGTCAATCAGCGCGTTGCCGAATTTGTCCGGCAACGAATCCGCCAGCAATCCCGGCAGTCCATGATAGGTAATCCGCGGCAGCGCGGGAAATTCATATACCCGGTTGCTCAACGGCATCATCAGCGGCGACAGCTCGATCCCGCTGCGCGCAAACTCGGCGTCGTATTGAAATGCCGCCACCTCGCGCCTCGCGTCGAGCGATACCGCGCCGATGGTGCGCCCCCAGAGCTGGACCTTCGCGATCACGGCGCTTCACCCCACGTCCATTTTTTCGGCTTCCCCGCCGCCGCCTGCTGTCCCGTTGCCCGCTGCCGCCTCCGGCCCTGTTGCTTCAACTGCGCCATCGGACTCGCCGCCGGCTCGGGGATGAACGTCTCGAGATTATCCACGAGCCCGAGCACCCGGCACACCCGGATGAATCCCGACAGCTGCGTCGCCGCCGCGCCCAGCTCCAGCCGTTGCACTGTCCGCAGACCGAGTCCCGCCTGATCCGCCAGTTGATGCTGCGTCAGGTTACGCGCCAGCCGGAGACCGGCCAGGCGTTCCCCGACCAGCTTCAGCAGTGCTTCATCCGTCATCTTTGAGTCGAGCTTCATACACGCCACAAATGACGTATTAAGTGGAAAAAGTCAACACAAAGCGTCATTTGTGGCGCATTGCAATGAGCTATTTTAAGCGCCACAAGTGGCGTTCTAAAGCCGTCCCATCCGGGCAAAGTGCCACCCGTGACGCACTCCGGAACCGCGAAGCTCCGGGAAAGAACGGCAAGAGTGGCCAGTGCCAACTGTTAAACTTAAAATCAGGGACTTTTGGATGGCGACGGATCCGGACAAAAGCGCCGCTAGGGAAGGCTTTGAAACCGGGAAAATGGCAGGGCAAAAAAATGGAGCGAGCGAAGGGATTCGAATCCTGATTCATCGCTCATCTCATCTTCCTATTTACCTGCATGATAGCGCAATCCAAAAGTTGTGTTTGGCGGCATCCCCGCACCAAAGCGAACGAAAGCGAACCTCAACTGGGTCAAACTGTGCCAAAAAGCAATTCGTGACTTCAGTCGTAGCTCGTTATTCGAATTTCTCATCCCGCGCCGAGACTCTCAACTCAGGATAGCTTTCTACCGTCTCTTCTCATCCGATTTTTAAAACTGTGAAACTGCCGCTTGCTAGCCCGTGGCAAGCCAGCCACGCACGTAGTCGCGTT
>CAZIJO010000083.1:0-22909 GCA_964539515.1 uncultured Bifidobacterium sp.
CTCGGCATGGTCGGTGCCGCCGCCGGTCAGGAATTCACCCCAACGAAAATAATCATCGCACGCGCAGGCAGCCTGCTGGACGGTGTTCGACCAAACAAAGTTGGGCGTGTAATCGTACTGCCGCGGCGCGTGCGGGCTGCCGCCGGAGCGCCAGTGGTCGATCGTCGGGCTTTGCGCCCAGGTGGCATGCGCCCGGGCTTCGAGTTCATGGCCATAAAGCTTCTCCGCGTAGTGCTTCGCCTCCACGAACAGGTCGGTGACCGTCTTTTCCAGGAGATCGTAGTAGCGGCGGCGCAAGAGCCAGGTGCGCTGGACCTCATCGGGGGTGTTGCCGAGAACGTGCTGGGCGGGCGCGCGCGCGTCGAGGTTCGGCAGAAAGCCATGCTGACCTCGGCAGAAATAGACGAGGTATTTCTCGAAGTCGGCGAACTCGCTCCCGTAAAGCCCGGCGAATTTTTGCGCGAAATGCGGGCTGAGGTAGCGCAGCGTGAACTCGCCCTCGTCGTGGTGGCCGAAGTAATTCCAGTCGCCCTGGATATGAATCTCATCGCTGTAGAGACCATTGAGGCGGACGCCCGCCGTGTGATAGTCCTGCACCAACTCCTTGAGATACGGCAGCGCCTTCGGGCTGAAATAATCCATCTCCGGCGTCTGATAGGAAACTACGACCAGGACGCGGTCGAGATCGGCCGTTTCGGTTTCGCCGCGGCCGTGGACGGTGAGTCGGTGCGCCGGGGAACTGCCGGCGGGGGATTCGCTCACGGAAATCTGCGGCGGCGTTTTTAGTTCGACGATGGACTTCGGGTCCACGGCGTAGAAATCCGTGTTGCCGATGCGGCGTTCCCGATACGCAAAGAGCCGCACTCCGGTGCGCGTGAGGAGAATCGTGCCCTTGTTGTTCGTCCACTTGCGTTGTTCCCAGAGTTGAACGGTGAACTCCCCGGTCCTGGGGTCGCGCCAGCCTTCGCGATACTGCACCCAACGACCCGACTCGCCGGTCTTTTGCTGGTAGGCGCGGCCCAGTTCAAGCGGGCTGAGCAGGCTCAGTTCAAGGCCGATACCGTACTGACCCGCGAAATCGCTGATCTTCTTGATGCGTTCGAGGTACTCCGGCACATCGGGAGTGAACACCCGCGGCTTGCCACCCTGGCCGGGGCGGTACGCGCTCCAGAACTCGTCGAAGGCGACGATCAACGTCTTCACGCCGCCGGCCTGGTGCTGTTCGCACAACTTGCGCAGCGTCGTCTTGTTCGGGGTGCTGCTGAGGCTGAGATCAATTTCCTTGTCGGGATCGGTGAGTTCATCGAGCTGCTGGTCGCTCACGAGAATGATGCTGGCCCGCGGCAACATGAACGACCATTGGCCGGGGAACTGGATCACGGGATCGGGCCGGGCGCCGGCCGCAGGTTGCGCCAGGGCGTGGCCGGCGAACGATACCGCGATGCCGGCCTGGGCAAGAGTGGAAACGAATTCGCGCCGGGAGAACAATGAGGCAGGAAGCGACATGCCGGCATTGTTGCCCAAGCCCGGTGTGAAACTCAATGTTAACCCAACCGGGCCTGTTTCCCGCCGTGACTCATTGCGCCGTCCGCCGAAGAAAAGTTTCGTCCTGGCGCCTCGGGTCGTGGTAAGCATTCCGCATGGCCTTTCGAATTCACGACAGCGTGGTGCGGGGCGAGATCGACAATCGCGTGAAGGGAATCGTCCGCGGCCAAATCTGGGTCGCCGGCCGCGCCGAACCGGTGCGGCTCGAACTCCAGGGCAACGCGCATCCGGATCTCGCCGGTTGTCTGCTCACCTTCACCAACCCGCTCGAACTCATCCCGCATCCGCATCTCGCCTCGTTGCATCCGCAGCAACGTGGAAGCATCGGGGATCTGACGGCGTCGCGAAAGGTGCGGGTCTTTGACGTGCCGGTGGAAGAGGCGCTCGCGATGATCCGCCGGCAGGAGAAACCGCCGGAACACATGGCCAACAGCCTGTACCTCGAATGGTTCAGCGAGGCGAACGGACGCGTGGTCATCGAAAGCGCGGATTATGAATTGACGATTTCCCCGCCCGAATGGCGGCTGACGCCGACCGAGGACGCCGAGCGCGCGCAGCAGGCCGCCGCCGGCATGAATGCTTTCATGCAAAAGCTTACCGGGGCGGTCGAACAGCAACAGCGAGGTCAGAAAGACCCCGAGGCGGAGTGGGATGAGCACGATTACGAGCAACTGATGAAGGAGTCCGATGCGCGTACGGACAAATACATGGAACTGCTGGATAAATATGGCGGCTCGGAAGAGGCGGAGGAGAAGATCGCGCAGGAAATGGGTTGGGGTGACGAGGACGAGGACGAGAAGGATGATGGAGGAAGGATGTCGGTCGAGGAGATGAACCGCATCACGGAGTCGGCGGCAAACGAACCACCGCCCGAACCCGACCCGCACCGCGAGGGGCTCGACTGGATGCGCACCGAAGCTGGCGACCTGCGCCATCCGCTCCAGCATCGCTGCTTCGAAAGCGCGATCAAGTTCGCGCAGCAGGCGGACCAACTCGGCCTGGAAAGAACCGAGGATAAAGATTTACAGGCGTTTCTCTTTGAAGTTCAGACCGCCGGCGTGAAGCTGGCCGGTGCACTCAATGGGCTCGCCCAGGGGCGTGGTTATCGGGACAACGCCTTCACCGTTGCCTATCTCAAACGCGCGCTGGATCATTTGCACAAATCGCAGGCGGGACTGGAAGCCGTCGCGCCGAAGCATTTACTGCCGGAGGCCATGCTGGCGGAGGCCCGCCAGGAGTTGTTCGAAATCCGCGAGGGGATCCTGAAGTTGATGGATTCGTTTCGGGGACGCAGTTAAACTCGGAGCAGCACCGCGCAACACCGGCGAGTAACCATACCAAATCCAACCCCATGAACGCCAACTGGCAGCTTGAGGTGCACCGGGAATATGTCGCCGGAAATCCGCGCTACAGTTTCCCAGTGCGTCCGCTGGGGTGGGGAAAGCTCGTGGGCGTCTTTCTGCTTGGCTTCAGCGGACTGTTCATGTGGGCGCCCGGCCGCATGGCATGGGGCGCCATTCGTCAATGGCACCAGCAGGGACCGGACGTGGGCAACGTCATCTTCGGCTTGTTCCCGCTGCTGTTTGTCTTCGCCGGCGCCTTGCCGCTGGCGATTGGCCTGGGGATCTTGTTTGGCCGCTGCCGGCTGGAGTGGCGCGATGGGCAGCTCATCGCCACCGAACGGCTCGGGCCGTTCTGGTGGACCCGGCGGTTGCCGCGCAAACCCATCCGCAAATTGCAAGTGGCCTTGGCCACGTCCAAAAGCAGCGGGGCGGCACCGCAGCCGATCGAGAAGTTTTCCGGGATGGCAGTGGAATACACGGATGGCACCAAAAAGGTCGTGTTGCTGGGATACCCGCGCGCGTGGGTGCTGGCTTGTGCGCAGGAACTGACGCGGTATGTCGGGGGCGTTGGCTCCGGAATTGATCCGGTCACCGTGGAAGAGGTGGAAACTTCGCCAGCGCGAACCACCGATGCCGACGTGTTGGAACAACCGGCCGGCAGTCGCGTGCAGGTGGAGCAGAACCCCGGCCGGCTGTGTTACACGATCCCCCCGGCCGGCCTGTGGCGCGGCTCCAGCGGTTTGTTTTTCTTTGGCATCCTCTGGTGCGGATTCATGGTGGTCTTCACCACCTTGGTGCTAAAAACCGGAGTTCGAACCCCAAGTTGGGGTTGGGTGGGCCTCGGCGCGTTTCTCCTGCTCTTCTGGCTCATCGGCATCGGGATTCTGGCGGCTGCGCTGAACATGGGCAAACGCACGGCCTCATTCACCGTCGTCGGCAAACAGTTGAATCTCGTGACCAAAGGTCCGTTCGGCACGAAAGCCTGGGAGTGGCCACAGAGCCAGATCGCCGCCATCCGCGCGGATGCCAGCGGCATGGAGGTGAATGATCGGCCGGTGCTCGAACTCCAGATTCACCCCCACGCCGGCAAGAAAGTTGGCTTGTTGGCGGGGCGCGAGGAGAATGAACTGCGCTGGTTGGCCACGCAACTACGCCACGCGTTGCAGGTGGCTGCCCGCACGGACGTAAAATAAACCCTCGGGGATGATAATTTCACAAGCCAGCAGGGAATCCGCCCCTGATGAGACGGGAATGTCGGATGCACCGCGGCCCGTGGCTGGAAAGCCGGAGGCGATCGGTCCAATGATGTGATGAAGCGCGTTGCCAGAGATCATGCGCGGGTTTTGCCCGCCACGGAGGAGCACCTCCCCGCCCTGGCGGAGCTGGCCGGCGTCATCTGGCGGCAACATTACCCCGGCATCATCTCGCCCGCGCAGATCGAGTACATGCTGGCGCGGATGTATTCGCCCGCCACGCTGCGCGAGGAAATCCAGGCAAAGGGCATCCGCTTCGTGCGCTTGCTCGTGGACGACCGCTTCGTTGGCTTCGCGTCGTACGGCCCCACCCCGGAGCCCGGCGTGATGAAACTGCACAAATGTTATCTGCTGCCCGAAATGCACGGGCGCGGTCTCGGGAGTTTGTTGTTGCAACATTGCGAGCGGGACGTGAGACAGCTCGGCGCCCGGCGCTTGGTGCTCGCCGTGAATAAACGCAACACCAAAGCGGTCGCCGCTTATCAACGCAATGGTTTCACCGTGGCCGAATCTGTGGTCACGGATTTCGGCGCGGGCTTCGTCATGGACGACTTCATCATGGCGAAGGAATTGAGGCCGTAGCCGCGCCAGGCCAGACTGGGGCGGAATCGGCCCGGAGCGCACCGGGTTGCGGGCGCAGGATTGCGCCGAGGCGCGGGACCTGTTTCCATGCCCGCATGAAGCTCGGTTGGCTTCCGTACCTCGCCGTGACGCTCGTGTGGGCTGCCGCCGGCATCGCCGCGGCCGCGGATTCACCCCGGCAGGCAAAGACCGCCGGGAGGCAGATTACCCCGATTGAAATTTCGGGCTTTTTCAGCAGCGCCCATCACTGGCGGAACATTCGAGACGATAGCCGGTTCATCAAAGTGGAGCCAAACCAGCCGTCGTATGCACCCGCGCAGGTAGGCCAGATCGTAACGAACATTCTGCTTTTTCAGCGCGCCAATGGCGGCTGGCCCAAAGATTACGACATGACCGCCGTCCTCACCGAGGACCAGAAAGCCAAGGTCCTCGCTACGCGCAGCCAAACGGATACTTCATTCGACAACGGCAACGTGCATTCCCAGGCCGCCTACCTGGCCCAAGCCGTCGCCCAAACGGACGAACCGGCCTGGCGCGACGCCTGCCGGCGCGGCTTGGATTTCATGTTGTCGGCGCAGTATCCCAACGGCGGTTTTCCGCAAAGGTACCCGAAGCCAACGGATTACCACGCGCACATCACCTTCAACGACGGGGCAATGATCGGCTGCCTGAATGTGCTCAAGGACGCGGCGGACGGGGCGCCCCATTTCACTTGGCTCGATGCCAGCCGGCGTGAGCGGGCGCGGGCAGCGGTGGAGCAGGGAGTCGCGTGCATTTTGCAATGCCAGATCCGGGTGGATGGCAGGTTGACCGGCTGGTGTCAGCAGCATGATGAAAAAACCTACGAACCGCGGCCGGCGCGGACTTTTGAACTGGCTTCGATCTGCCCACAGGACACGACGGAAATCGTCCGCTTCCTGATGCGCTTGGAAAACCCCAACACCAACGCAGTTCAGGCGATCGACGCCGCGGTGGCCTGGTTGACGAAAGTGAAATTGTCCGGCATCCGCGTCGAGAACATCAAGGCCCCGCCCGCGGAGTTCCTGCGTCACACGGCGGACTTCGACAAGGTCGTAGTGAACGACCCGACGGCGCCGCCCCTGTGGGCGCGGCATTATGAGATTGGAACGGACCGGCCCATCTTTGCTGGTCGCGATGGGGTCAAAAAATATGCGCTGGCTGACATTGAACGCGAGCGGCGCACTGGCACGGCCTGGTATGGCAACTGGCCTGGCAAATTGATTGCGACGGATTACCCTAAATGGCGCCGGACACTTGGCGGCGAAGCGAATTAGCCGGGCCAGCTGAAGGCGGGCTGAGGGTGATCGAGTGCAATGGTAGAGCCAACGGAACCGCCGGGCGGCGGCAGTGAGAGCCGTCAGCTCCTGCTGACCTCACCGCCATTTCGTGGCTCGGATCCCGCAGGATCAGCCTGTGGTGCATTTGCTTTTGATAGCGAGGTACACAAAATACCCTCCGCTCATCGAGCGGAGGGTTTGCAAATTCGTTTAGACTTCCTACGGACGAATCAAGCGAGCTTTCGGCGCAAGTAGCCAACGGCGCCAATACCCAAACCGAGCAGTGCCATCGTCGTGCCACCGTCCGGTACCGCAGTGCCGTACAAGGTCACATGCGAAATTGCTCCTTGAGCCGGCCAAAACCCGGTGAGCTTAAGGTCATCAGTACCATTCCAACCCAATGTGGTCAGGTTGAACAGATACCAAGCCGGGCTTTGATTTCCATCTTTGACCAGAAGCCACGCAGTCGGGCCGACATTGAGTCCGCCAACATATTGAATCAAGGCGTCCGACGGATCCAGCGGCGAATTATTGAATGTGGTCTGGTAGCTGCCCGCCAAAGGACCGCTCTCACCGCCGCCCACATCCTGTTTGTACATCAGGTAATCTTTTAGCGGCGTGCCAATGTAATCATCGATTACGCCGTTGATCTCGTTTTGGCTGGTTTGGTTACCTGTAATCTGCGGCAGAGTGTCAGGCGTGATCTCCAGCGCCTGCACTCCAAACGTTATTCCCGTGGCCAACGCCACGGCTATTGCAAGTTTTGTGAATTTTTTCATCCGTATTTTTCCTGATTATTATTATTGTTCTAAATCGTTTGTGCCCACCGACTGGTCAGTGATTGTCCTGTTTTTAGCAAAAGTCATGCATGATACGGGTGACCATCGAGTTGAGTCCTCTCAAAATATTTACAAACTACTGTATTTCTTTGCTTTGTGATCTGGAGTATTTTTATCTGGAATTTGTTTTTTTCGATCCAACTTTGGCGATTCAGAAGAAACTGTAAGCTGCGCCGACGTTCGCTTGGATCCAGCAAGAGTTGGAAACCGAATTTATTGCGCTATATTCTTTGATACAATGACTTACGAACAGTGAACTGCCTTGTAAATTATGGCGACGGTTTTTCCCGCTTTTGACATCGAAAAATGGGTAGAACGCTGAGCGCTACCAGCCCGTGAACCAAAAGGGGGGCGAAACGCCAAAGGCGATGGCAATCAACCGCTTGATCCTTCCGGCCGCGCTCAGTTCTCGGCGGAGGGGCAGTACGCTATACGAAGGCCTCTGACAAGCGGCTGACGATGCTGAATCCAACCCAAACCATCTCGACGCGGTATCTTTACAGCTGGCTGCGATGGCCACAGTAAAGCTCCGCGTTGTGCTTAACGGTGGTATCGTAGCGCAACTGGCTTCCGTTGCGGTTGCTGTCCGCCCACAAGCTCAATCGCCCGTGCCCGCATTTGCCCACAGCGTGCCGCGGGAATGTCACCCGGTCAGCGTTTATCTGGAGCGCCAACCGACGGTTGCCAGGACGGGCAGGGATTCAGGCGTGAGTCGACTCGCCAAGCCGGGGGACCGGCGGGGTTTAGGAGAACTCCGTGACGCTGGTGACTCCTCGTGATTCACAAACTGTTCAACACATCAATCAACTGGCGCAACCGGCCATAATCCCGCCGGTTGAACCCGAATGCGATGCGCGGGAGATCAAGGTGATCGTTGTCCTCCCTTTCTTCCGGCGTCGGCTCGATGCACTTGATCGGCGGGCCGACAATGATATCGGCAAAGTCTTCGTTCAGCGCCTCGATGGCGGTTTCCGTCGGCGCGTGTTTGAGCCGAATGATGAACAGTTCCTTCACGAAGCGCGTGGAGTGGAAATTGCGGTAGAAGCGGGTGACCAGTTTCACCGCTTCATCGGCGTTGTCCGTAATTCGATACAGGTTGAGGTCGTCCGGCGAGATCAACTGGTCGCGCAGCAGATGTTCGCGCACCTGCTTGTCCCAGGTTTTCCAATAAGTGCCGCCGGGTTTGTCCACGAGCACCAAGGGCATGAGCTGGCTCTTGCCGGTCTGCATCAGCGTGATCGCCTCGTACCCTTCGTCCATCGTTCCAAAGCCGCCGGGGAAGAGCACGATCGCATCGGAATGCCGGATGAAAATGAGTTTGCGGGTGAAAAAATATTTGAAAGTGATGAGCTTTTTGTCTTCGCGGATGACCGGATTGGCGCTCTGTTCCCACGGCAGGCGGATATTCGCGCCAAAGCTGTTCTCCGGTCCGGCGCCTTCATGGCCGGCCTGCATGATGCCGGGGCCGGCGCCGGTGATGACCATGAAGCCGGCCTTCACGATTTTTTGCCCGAATTCGACGGCCTGCTGATACTCCTGTTTGTTGGGCGCGGTGCGGGCCGAGCCGAAGATGGTGACTTTGCGGGTCTGTGAATACGGGGCAAAAAGGCGGTAGGCGTAACGGAGTTCCCGGATGGCGGTCTGGATGACCCGCACGTCGCCGGTATCCTGCACGTCCGTGAGAATCTTCAGGGCGTTTTCGATGATATCCGCGACGGCGTCTTCATTGGCGCCGCCACCTTTGAAGGCGATGAGTTCCTGCACCCGCCGGTGCAACTCCGGATCCACCATCGTTTTTTCAGGCTTCTGATTCATGGCGCGAGGATATGCCGCAGCAGGCGGCAAATGCAATCGCGCCGGGAGCGGTGGCCCTCCGGCTCAAACGGGGAGCGCATGCGGTCCGGGCTACTTCTTTTCCCCGCTCCCCGACGGGGCCGGGGCTCTCTCCTTTTCGGGGGGCTCGTCCGGGGGCGGCGAAATCGGACCACTCGCTTTTGGTTTGCCATCGCCCGTGGTCGGCCATCGCTCGTAGTCCGTCAGGAAGATCTGTTCCGGGAAGAAGCCCTGCGGGGCTTTGCGCAAGGGGAATGTGTCCGGGATGCGGCCGCGCAATACGCTTTCCAGAATGAATATTGCCCAACTGTGTTCGCCCGCGCGCACCCATTGTGAGAGAAAGCGGTTGTCCATGGTTTGCGGGGTGAGGTAAATGGCCCGCACGGGTTTGAGGAAGTCGTGGACCGCGAAGAAGTCCGCGTGCGCGTCCTGCGTCAACCAGACGCTCTGACGGTCGCCATACCAAGCCAGCGCCCACGGGATGTCGCTCATCATGAGTTCGCTCTCCTTCATCCAGGCGCAAACCTGCTGGATGGCGGGCGGATAATACGGGGGATATGCGAGTGGTGAGGGTTTGGGAGGCAGAAAGACAAAGGCCATGGGCAGACAGGCCAGAAAACCAAAAACGCCGATGACGAGGTAACGCAGTTCGCGCAGCGGGAGCACCATCTGGTCGAGCAACTGAAAGAACAGTCCGGCGCCGAAAAGGAACACGAGGGGCACGGTGAGCACGAGCAGATTCTCCCCATTGATCACCGAAACATCCCGGGCGATCTGGGTGCTCCCCAATGATTGCACGACAACCAAGCACAGCAAGCTGGCGAGCAGAAAATAGCGCAACCGCCTTAGTGCCAGACTGCGGTAGCTGAGCAGCAGACCCGTGAGAAACAAGGCCGATACCCAACTGCCACCGAGTTTGGGCAGGTCGTTTTGCAGAATCTCTCGCGCGTTGGTCGCAAGCTTGACGATAAACGGCTTCGGGCCAACCGCCTTGAAGCTTGGCGACAGCGACCGCTGAAGCTTGTTGTCCGGGAAGAGATAGGTGGTCTCCAACAACGCATAACCGGCCGTGCCGAAGGGCGTCCGACTGACGACTAGATTGCGCGCCACCCACGGCGACACCACAACGAGGAACACCCCCAGCGTGATCATCAGCACTTGCATCCGCCGCAGCACGCAAAAAATGCCGAGATAGACCAGCACCGGGACGGTCAACCAGCCGAACGCGTACCGCGTCAAGGTTCCCAAACCCAGCAGCAGTCCGGTCGCCCCGGCCAGCCAGAGTTGTGCCCGATGGCTCCAAATGGGCTCGCGTTCCTCGCTTTCGAGCCAGACCAAACACCAGGTCAAAGCCATGAAGATCAGCAACAGCAGTTGTGTGGACAAACCAGAAACACTGAAACGCCAAAGCAACTCGCAGCCAAGCATCAGGATGGCGGCCATCCACGCCACCTGGTTGTCAAACAGCCGCCGGGCGAGGAAAAAGGTCATCAACACGCTTGCCACCAACAAGGCCTGATTGAACAGGGCGATGAGGAAATCCGGCTGATACCGTACGAACTGGCGTGGCGTTTCGGCGGTGGGTTGGCGCGCCGGAATACTCCAGAAGGCATCCTTGACGTTCACGGGATAACGGAATGGCAACACTTTCATGAGCCCGGCCAGCAGGACGGGATACACGGGTGGATTCGCCAGATCGGGATGCGGGCCTTTGATCTGCCCGGGGTCCGCCGCCTTCGCCGCCAGGACGGTTCCCTCCGCATCCTGATTGCGCTGCTTGACCAGGTAAATACTGAATGGCCGGATGAATTGCGTGGTATAGCCCCGGCCTTCGGCAAGATTGCGCCCCAATTGTGCGGCGTCCATTGCCTCGGGATTATTCAGGTTATGGAACGAACGCCAGTTGTAAACGACTACAAGGATCAACACGAGCAGTCCGCCGAGACCAATGCGCCATCCCCGCCCGTTCCACATGGTCTCAAACCGGTTAACCAAATCTTGCACGGACGCCATGCTCAAAAGCCCTCCAGATGATACGTGTGAAGTTTTCGATGAAAGGTTCGCCGCGCCATGCCGATTTTCTTGGCTGCCCGCGTGCGATTCCCTTTGGTCTCTTTCAACGCCCGGACAATCAACTGCTTCTCGGCTTCCTTCACCGTCAGATCGTTCTTGACCAGTTCCCGGCCGGCATCGGCGGCCGCCCCGGCATCCGCGCGCAAGGTGCGCGGCAGGTCACGGGCGGAGATTCGCTCGCCGCGACACAACACCACGGCGCTTTCGATGGCCGTGCGCAGCTCGCGCACATTGCCGGGCCAGCGATGGTTCAGCAGCAACTCGAGGGCGTCCGCGGTAAAATCCTTCACCGGCTTGTGGTTCTCTTCGGCGAATTCCCGCAAGAACTCCTGCGCGAGCAGTGGGATATCTCCCACCCGCTCGCGCAATGGCGGCAGGTTGATCTCCACCACACGCAAGCGGAAAAACAAGTCCTCGCGGAAAGTGCCGGCCTGCACCAGGGCCTCCAGATTCTTGTTCGTTGCGGTAACCAACCGCACGTCGGCGGTCAGTGTCTTGTTTGACCCGACGCGCTCGAATGTGCGCTCCCCCAGAAACCGCAGCAGCTTGATCTGGATCGTGGCGTCGATTTCCCCGATCTCATCCAGGAATAAAGTTCCCCCCTGGGCCTGCTCGAACCGCCCGATGCGCCGCTCATGAGCGCCGGTGAATGCGCCTTTCTCGTGGCCAAACAGCTCACTCTCCAGCAATGTCGCCGCCAGGGCAGCGCAGTGCACCGTCACAAACGGTTGTCGGGCGCGGGGGCTGAGCTGATGAACCGCCCGGGCAACCAGTTCTTTGCCGGTGCCGCTTTCACCCAGCAAGAGGACCGTGGCCCGGGTCGGCGCGACCTGGCGGACCACCTCGAAAATCTCCTTCATCGCCGGCGATTCGCCCACGATGTTCTCCATGCCAAATTTTTCCTCGAGCTGCTGCCGCAACACTACATTTTCAACCTCCAGCTTTTGCGATCGTACCGCCCGGGCGATCCGCATTTCGAGCTCGTCAATCTGCAGCCGGCCTTTGGCGATGTAATCATCCGCCCCGCGCTTCATCGCGTCCACGGCGAGCTCCTCGGAGCCGTAAGCCGTCATGAGAATGCAGATTGGCGGTTTTGCCAGCGACTTCGCGCGCCCGATGAGCTTCATGCCGTCCTCGGCCGGCATCTGGAAATCGGTGAGCATGACATCAAAGCTCTCGCGTTCGAGCAATTCCATCGCGACTTTTGCGTCTTCGGCCAGGTAGACGTCAAAGCGCTCTTCCAACGCCGCCCGCAGCCCTTCGCGGGTGGGTTTTTCGTCATCAACAATGAGCAACATCGGTTTAACCATGCAGGGGGGCCTCCAATAATCGGGGCTTTCGCTCATGCAACGGCAGCCACAGGCGGAACGTGGTGCCCCGGCCGATGTGGCTTTCCAATTCAATGCGGCCATTGTGCGCCCGTACAATGCGCTGCACGATCATCAGACCGAGACCGCTGCCTTTCTTCTTGGTGGTGTAAAAGGGCTCGAAGATCCGGTTGAGTTGCTCCTGCGGAATGCCGCCCCCCGTGTCGCCCACGCTGACCCAGACGGCCTCCGGGGTTTCGCCCGTTTGCACGGTCAGCGTGCCGCCCTTGGACATCGCCTGCATGGCGTTTTTCACCAGGTTCAAGAGCGCCTGCTGAGTCTGGGTCGGATCGATCGGGGTCGCTGACAGTTGGCGCGCCAGTTTGGTCCGGACCACGATCCCGCGGTTGTCGAGTTCCGGGCGCAGGAGTTCGAGCGTTTTCTGGACGACTTCATTGAGGGTCGTAAGCTTGACCTGCAATGGCGCCGGCCGGATGGCCTGGAGGAACTGCGTGACAATGTAATCGAGGCGGTTGATCTCGCCCTTCGCGACCGAAAGGTATTGCTCCAGCTTGTTCGCCGCGTCCGCGGTTTCCACGTCCCGGGCCGCGGCTGGTGGCCGCGGGCGGGCGGCCATCCCGCCGGGCGCGGGGCCGGGTTTGAGCTTTTTCACCTCCCGTTCCATGAGCTGCAGATGAATGTGCAGCGCATTGAGCGGATTGCCAATCTCATGGGCGACGCTGGCGGCGAGCAGCGTGAGCGCCTGCACGCGTTCGCTCTCAATCGCCTCGAAGTTCTTCTGCCGTGCTTCCGTGGCGTCGTGCAAAATCAGCGCCATTCCGGAGCTGCCGGTTTGCTCGCCATCCAGCGGCGCCGCATAAAGCCGGAGAAAGCGCGGCCGCGGATACTCGACCTCGAACTCGTGCCGGACAACATGCGGCCCGCCGTTGACATCGAGGTGGGAGATTTTTTTCCAGTCCACTTCGGGCAGGATTTCCGTCAGCTGCCGGCCTTCCGTGTTGGGTTGCAAACCGAGCAACCGGGTCACTGCCTGGTTGAGGTAGAGAATGCGCCCGGTTTCGTCCACCACCAGCACGCCGTCCTCAATCGTGTTGAAGAGCGTTTCGAGAAAGCTCCGCTCGCGGGCGAGCCGTTGCACCACGGTCTGCAAACCTTCGGCATCGAGCCGCCCGATGCGGCCAAGCACCTTGTCGAGAAAGCTGGATTTGGGCGGCGGCATCGGATCAGAACCATTTCTTCTTCTTGAAATACCAGTAGGTGGCCACCGTGGAAACCACGGTCACGGCAATGGCCACCTGATACGCATGGGGCCACCTCATCTCCTGCATCTGTTCGCCGAAATTCATCCCATACCACGTCCCGATCATCATCAGTGGCGTCGTAATGACCGTGATCAGGGTCAGGAGTTTGACCACTTCGCCGGTCTGGTTCGACGACATGTTCAAATAAACCTGGAGAATGCCGGTCAGCGAGTCGGTGTAGTTTTGGGCCAGTTCGGAAATGTGATACAGCGCGTCATATACATTCCGGTAGTAGGGCACGAGATGCGCCCGGATCAGCTTGAATTCGCCACGGGCGAAGCGCGCCAGCACCTCTCTTTGGGGGCCGATGATCTGGCGCAAATGCAGCACCTCTTTCTTGACCTGGAGAATCTTGTTGAGCGTCTTGTGCGAGGGACTTTGCAACGCCTCCTGCTCCAGTTCCGCGATTTCCAGCGACAACTCCTCCAGCGCCGGCTTGTAGTTGTCCACAATGGCATCCAGCAGGTTGTGCGCGACGCGGTCGGGCGCGCGGGCAATGTGGATCGTGCCTTTGCAGGCGCGTTCCTCGGTCATTGCGACACTGCGCAAAGGGGCGGCGTGGTACGTGACGAGGAAATTCTTCCCCAGAAAGAAATTCAGTTCGCTCGTGCCAAACGCGCCGTCCTTGCGGCTGTAATCCACCGCGTGAATCACCATGAAGAGGTACGGGGCGAATCGGTCCTCCTCCTTGGGCAGGTATTCCTCAACTTTGGGTGACGGGCTGACCCCCACACAGTCCTCGATCGAAAGCGGATGAAAGTGAAAGAGGTCTTCCAGGATGAACTTGGTTTCCTCCGGGGTGGGCTTTTCGAGGTCAATCCAGAGAAACAGATTCGTGTCGCTCAAGAGCGTCGGCATCAGGAACATCTCGATGTCCCGCGTGTGCAGGCGACCTTGCGTGGTGAAGGCGAGCGACCGGATCATGTGTTTTGGCGGTTGTCCCGACGTGACAGCTTGGCACGAAGCTTAGGCGGCCACGGCGGCGACGCAACTCCAAATTGGGCAAAATCGGCACAGCCACAATTCTGGAGTCACGCAAGCATTGACCCATGTTGACCAACATCCAGCTCTCCCTACTGCTCCCTCGAAAAATGGTGGTGCGCGCGAGAGGACTTGAACCTCCAATCCTTTCGGAACCAGATCCTAAGTCTGGCGTGTCTGCCATTCCACCACGCGCGCAACTGCCATGATTTTATCCTGAAACCAGCCAAAAAGAAACCGCCAATCTTCGAATATCCCCTCCGGGTTGACACCCCGACCGGCGGACACAATCGTGGCGGACGGGACGGAATGCTCCGTCAGAAATCAAATTGGTCGATGTTCGCCTTGTTGAAGATGAATGGCTTGCCCAGCAGAATATTGTCGCCCGAGATCTCGAAGTTGCCTTGCGCGCCGGCGTCGACGCTTTGCGCCCCGGCTTTTAGTTCACCCTGCACCACCGCCTTGGCCACGAGCACCGTCAGGTAGCCAAGTTGTTCCGTGTTCCATAGAATCACCGAATCGGTCACCCCTTCATGCACGTAGCGCTTGTTCTCATTAGGCAGGCCGAGCCCGATGACCTTCACCTTGCCGGCTTTGCCCGCCTGTTTCACGGCCTCCGCGGCACCGGGCACGGCGGGCGAGCAAATCGCCATCATGAGCTTGAGATTCGCGTTGGCCCCCAGAAGCGCGGTGGCTTCACTTTGCGCCTTGTCTTTGAGGTCGTCGCAGGGACGCAACGCCACCATTTTCATGTTCGGATACTTGGTGGCGCGGCGCGCTTCGATGTATTTCTGCCATTCAATCATGTTGGCCGCCGTCAGGCTCGCCGTAATGATTGCGAACTCGCCTTCAGCGCCGCAGAGTCGCGCCGCCTCATCCATGAGGGCATTGCCAATGCCTTCCGGCGTGGCTTGGTTCACGAAAAACTCCCGTGCATCAGCCTGGGCATCGGCGTCGTACGTGATGACCTTGATACCTTTGCTGCGCGCCTTTCGCAAAGCGGTCGAGATGCCTTCCTTGTTTTCGCAGGCCGCGGCGATGGCATCGACACCGAGGGTAATCCAGTTCTCCACAATTTCGTTTTGCTTTGCGGGATCGGGGTCGGTCGGACCGTCGAACAGCAATTCCACCCCGAGTTCCCGCGCGGCCTTTTCCGCACCCTTCTTGCAGGAAATGAAATACGCGTTGCCCTTGCTCTTGGGCAGGAGGGCGATGGTCAGTTTCTTTCCGCCCCCCGCAGCCGCCCCGTCTGTGCCGGACGATTCAGCGGATTTGCTGCAACCTCCCAGGCCGGCCAGCGCGATGGCCAGGAAAAGAACGAGAATTTTATTCATGCGGAACCGGATTGCGATTTGTTTGCCGGCGAATTTTGCCGGGTCGAGCGGAACGAGGCCAGCAATTTCGGCAGCGCCGAGCCGGCGAGCGCCAGAATCAACAACAGGCCCGTCAGCATCCCCGCCATTTCGCGGGGCTGGCGGGCATGAACGAGACCGTTGTTCAGCACGGCGATGGCCGCCACGCCGAGCAGGGTGCCATGGACCGAGCCAGAGCCGCCAAAAATACTCGTTCCGCCCAGGACCACGGCGGTGATCGCGAACAGCTCATAGCCCATGCCGGCGTCCGCCTTGGCCTGGCCCAGCCGCGCGGTATAAATGATGGCCGCTGCCGCCGCGACCACACCGGCCAGCACGTAGGCCAGTGCGAGGCGGCGTTCCACGGGAATGCCTGCGTACCGGGCGCCTTCGGGCGCAAAGCCGATGGCGCGAAACGAACGCCCGAACGTCGTTCGATGCACGAGCAGCCAAATGAAAATGGCCGCGAGGAGGAACACGGGGGCTTGCGCCGGCACCCCCAGCCAGCGTTCCTGGCCAAGGAAAAGAAATGATCCTGGAAAATTCGTGAACGTATCGACGCCGCGCGTGATGGCCTCAGCGAGACCGCGGAAAAGCGAGTAGGTACCCAACGTCACAATCAAAGGCGGCAAACGCAGCCCGGTGATGAGCGCGGCGTTGAGCCCCCCTGCCAGGGCGCCAATCCCGAGCGTGCCAACGCCCGCCATGAACGGCGACAGTCCCGCGTCGCGCCAGAGTTTACCGAAGAGGATCGCACACAAGCCGAGCAACGACCCAACTGACAAATCAATGCCACCCGTCAGGATGATGGGCGTCATCGCCAAGGCCAGCAGCCCGATCTCAACCGAGTGACGAACGATATCATAGGCATTGTCCCGCGAACCGAACCGCGGACCGACGGCGTTGAAGTAGAACCATTCCAACGCCACCACGAGCAGCAAGATCATCTCGTGCCGCAGCCACAGCTGTTTGAGTCCGTGATTACCTGAGTTCATCCGCGGTTTGAATGTTTCCGGCTGCGCAACCCATCCGCCACGACGGCGAGCAGGATGATCGTGCCTTGAATGGCCTTTTCCCAATACGCCTCGACATGCAAATGGGTGAGCGCCGGGCTGATGCACGCGAGCAACAGCAAGCCGACGAACACCCCCCACAGTTTGCCCCGGCCGCCGGACACCGCCACGCCGCCCACGACCGCCGCGGCGATGACCTTGAGTTCCAGGCCGGAACCGGATTTCGGATCCACCTGGGGCGATTGCACGACATTCATCATGGCTGCGAGGCCGACCAGCGCCCCCATGAAAACAAACACACAGAATGTCGTGAGCTGCGGCCGGAGGCCGGCCAGCCGCGCCGCCTCCGCGTCCGAGCCGACCGCGTAAATGAACCGCCCCGCGGCGAGATGCCGGGTGGCCAACGCCAGCCCGCCAAGCAGCACCAGCGCGATGAGGATGAGCGTCCATTGGCCGGCAGCCTGGCCAAGTCCAAACCACTGGACGCCGTCGGGCAGGTTCACGAACTCCCCCTGCCGCAGCCAGTCGAGCGCTTTACGCCCGGTGACCATGGTCGCGAGCGTGACAACAATGGACGGCAGCCGCAGTCCTGCGACGAGCGCTCCATTGACCGCGCCCAACAGCGCGCCGAGGGCGATGGACACCGGGAGCACGATTGGCAGCGGCCATTTCGTCGCCGCGAGCAAACCGGCGCCGACACTGCACACGGCAAATTGGGAACCCACGGAAATATCAATTTGCCGGGAAATGATGACCAATGCCATTCCGCAGGCGACCACCAAAGTCGGCGCTTCGCGGGTGAGCAACGACACCAGCGGCTGCGGCTGGAAGAACGCGGGCGCGGCGACGGCGAGAAAAAGCAGCAATCCACCCAAGCCGAAGGCGACCGACCATTCTCGGAAGTTCTTTTTCAATGTGCGGCGGCCTGGCGGTTCACGGTTTCGATTCCGGGTTGGCCGGCGCTTGCGCCTCGATCCAGGCGAGCGGGAAGCGGGCGAAGATGATCCGCTGTGCATCGGCAGGTTCAAAAAGACACCCCACCGTGCCGTCCGGCAAACGAGTGAGCACGCTATAGGCAAAACCGCCCGCCTGAAGGACCCGCTTCACCGGCCAGGTAGCGCCATCGTCCAAGCTGAGGTGAATGGTCCCATTATTACGCTGGGTGCTGTCGGGCCCGCTGTAAAGGATGCGGCCCCGTCCTTGGGCGTCGGCGAACGAATAACGGAGGATGCTGGCGTTGCAGCTGGGATCGCGCAGGGCCGGCACGTCCGCGACCGGCGACCAGGTTTCCCCGCCATCAAGACTGATGGCCGTCTTCCGCACTTTGGCGCCGGCGAACTGCCGGCTGTTCAGCCGCACCGAACCATCACTGAGTTCAACCATTTGAACTTCGTTGATCTGGCTGCGCTGGCCGAGCTTCGGATCGGCAACGAAGGCGCCCGGCACGTCCTGACCCCACTTCCAAGTTTTGCCCCGGTCATCGCTGAACACCGCGTAGTTGTTCCATTGATGGTACGGACCTTCGTTGAAAGGTATGATCAGGCGACCCTTATACGGGCCACGGGTCAGTTGGATGCCAATGCCCGGACCGCTGGCAATGGTCGTCGCCCGGGTGGGCCGCTTGGTTGTGCGCGTGATGTCGGCGGGCTTGGTCCAGGTCGCACCCTCATCATCGGACCAGGTGACGAAATTACGGTAAACGTTCGTGCCTTCATAACCGGGCTCCACACTTTTGTCGCGCTCCTTCATGTGGGCCGGGATGCGCTGATACATCAGAAACACGCGCCCGGAATCCTGTTCCACGACCGCGGTGGGGTTGTTGAGCGAATTGTTCCCGTCATCGGCGATCAATTGGATCGGCCGCCACGTCCGCCCGTCGTCGCTACTGCGCTTGAGGATGATGCTGTTGCCGGCTTGATCCGCGTCGGCGCCCCGACCTTCGGCGAAGGCCAGCACCGTGCCATTCTTGGTCACCACGACGGACGGAATGCGGATGGATTTGTAACCGTCCTTGCGGGCGGTAAAGACGTCAAAGAATTCCACCTCAGCCGCCTGCTGCGCAAGGCATCCGAGCCGGGCAAAGAGAGCAAGCAGCCCGATGATGCTGCGAAGAGACTGATTCACGTTCTGTCTCCTTTCTGGCCCAACGCCGCGGCCATGACCTCGTGCGCGTCGCTTTGACCGGGCAACATTGCGGTAATCGTGCCGCCCCGCAAGACCGCGATGCGGTCGCTCATGCCCACCACTTCCGGCAAGTCACTGGAAATCATCAACACGGCCAGGCCATCCCGCGCCAGCTGGCGGATGATCTTGTGGATTTCGCTTTTTGCGCCCACGTCCACGCCCTGGGTTGGTTCATCAAGAATGAGGAGCTTCGGTTTTGCCGCCAACCACCGGGCGAGCGACACTTTTTGCTGATTGCCACCGCTCAACGAATTGCCCGGGGCTTCCGGACCGTAGGTTTTTATGTCCAGGTCACGGATGAAATCCCGGGCAAGTTGCTGCTCGGCCCGGTGGCGCAGCCATGCGCCGGGAAAAATCCACCGGTGGATTGCCATGGTCATGTTGTGGGCAACGGGCATTTCGAGAATGACCCCGTGGCGGCGGCGATCCTCCGGCACATAGGCGATGCCTTGGGCGACGGCCTCCGGCGGCGAGGAAACGCGGATGGGTTTTCCGTTGAAAAGGATGACACCAGAGTCGGCCGGTGTGAGGCCAAAAAGCACCCGTGCGAGTTCCGTGCGACCCGCCCCGACGAGGCCGGCCAGGCCAACGATTTCGCCCGCGCGAACTTCGAGGGTGATATCACGAACGCCACTGGCCGTACAGCCGAGGTTTTTGAGCGAAAGCACAACTTCGCCCGGCGCACCTTCCGCGGGCGGATAAATCGCCGAGACTGCGCGTCCCACCATGAGCTGAATCAACTCCGCCTCGGTGATCCCTGACGGTGGGCGACCCGAACCGCGATCCGGGGACGGGGCGATGGCTGGTCGCGCGCCACCAGCAAGTGGTCGTGGCTGCGGGTTGCTGTCGTGCCTCCGGACGTCCCGCGTGCCGACGCTCTCCCCATCCCGCAACACCGTTACCCGGTCGGCCAGGTGGAAGATTTCCTCCAGCCGATGGGAGATATAAATGATGCCCACGCCGTTGGATCGCAGGTCCTGGATCACCGTGAACAACAAATGCTGTTCCTTTTGCGTGAGCGAAGCCGTCGGTTCATCCATGATGACGATGCGGGCGCCGGCGCCCAGGGCGCATGCGATTTCCACGAGTTGCTGCTCCGGCATGGAGAGCGTGCGCACCGCGGCGTCGGGCGAAATCTCCGCGCCGATGCGTTCCAGTAATCGGGTGCAGCGCGCCTGGCGTTCCGGCCAGTTTACCCGACGGATGGCGGCCGTGGGTTCCAGGCGGAGCCCCAGATTTTCCGCCACGGTCAAATCGGGAAACAGGGCCGGCTGCTGGTAAATGCAGGCGATCCCAAGCTGATGCGCGGATGCCGGGCTCAGGTGGGAAACCGGTTCGCCATCGATGGCGATCGAGCCCCCGTCGGGTTGGTGCGCGCCGGTGATGACCTTGATGAGCGTGGATTTGCCTGCGCCATTCTCGCCGAGCAAGGCGTGAACTTCCCCTGCCAATAAATCAAACGAGACCGCCTTGAGGGCCCGCACCGCGCCAAAGGATTTGGTGACGGCCTTGAGTTGGAGCAAGGGGACGGTGGACATGACAGCAGTTCAGGAACTGCCGGCGAGGCACCCTTCAATGTTCCACGCACCGCAGTTTTTCCAGCTCGGCAGCACTACTCAAGGTTTTTTGGAAAATGGGGTGGCCAACGGGACTCGAACCCGCAACAACAAGCTCCACAAGCTTGGACTCTACCATTGAGCTATAGCCACCAACCACCAGTCAGGTTAATTTTTCAAAAAGTCCCCGTCAAGTTTTCACCCGTGAATGTCCACCCGAATCCTCGCGCCTCGCGCCTTGACAAGCGCTGGTGGTTCGGGGACGAATAACCCAATGAAACTGTGCCGGGGGGAAATCGTGCGGCTGGGGGGGATCCTCGCCCTGGCGACTTTTCTGCAAACCGCGACTTGGGGGGCGACAATCCGTGACGATCAGCCGGGCAGTAGTTATTTGGACCTCGCGAATCTACTCGATTACGCTCCGGTGGGATCATTTGTCAACAGTTGGGGCTATAACGGCAGTGCCACCCTTATTGCTGCCGATTGGGTGCTCACGGCCGCTCACAATTTGACGGCCGCCAGCTCCGGGACTTTCACCATCAGTGGAAGCGCTTACTCATCGGCCCAGCTCGTAATCCACCCCTCGTGGAATGGTGATGCGTTCAACGGTTACGATATCGCCTTGGTACGCCTGGAGACTCCGGTCGCTGGCGTAGCCCCGGCGGCACTTTACCCGGGTTCACTGGAAATCGGACAAACCGCCACGTTCGTCGGCTACGGCTTCACCGGTACCGGGCTGACTGGCTGGCAAACACTCGATAGTCAGAAGCGGGCATTTCAAAATGTCGTGGATGGCGATTTTGGTAGTCCCTCCCGGTTGCTGGGCAGCGATTTCGATAATCCGCACACGATTGCGGACAATGCCTTTGGGGCGGCTGTGCCCCTCGCGCTCGAGGGCTGTGTGGCGCCGGGTGATAGTGGTGGGGGCGTCTTTCTCCATGACGGCTTCCAATCTTACCTCGCCGGGGTGATCTCTTTTGTGGCCGCCACCGATGGCAATGCGAATGCCGATTATGGCGACGTCAGCGGCTATGGGCGCGTCTCTGCCTTCGTACCCTGGATAACGAGCACCATCCCCGAACCTTCGACGCCCGGGCTCCTGATTGTCGCGGGAATGGCCGTGCTTTGGCGACGAAGAAGTTAGCGGGTGGGATCTTCCTGCGCTCACCAATTCTGGAAGCGGAAATTGGGTTGTTTCCTTCCCCTTGTCCGGACGATCTTAGCTCCCAGCTCGTTATTCAAGGTTTCCGGACACTGGTCCGGGCCTTGAGCCAATCGAAATCAGTTGCGGGTGAGGCTTGGATTTTGTTGCCGCGCACTACGTTCTTGTGGGGCGGTTGGATGGTCTGCGCGACCGTCCAACGATGCGATTCCACGTGCCCATCGGCAAAGGACAGGTTGCCTGCGCCATTGTGATAGGAGCCGGGCAGGTTGCCCCACGCCAGCTCGTCGAGGCGGTTCACGAAAAAGCCGTCGTTGAGGGTATCGCAATGCTCGTCCAGAAAAACGAAAATGCCCGCGGGATTTGGTATTTCAACCGACTTGAAGAACTGCACATAGTCGGGATTGAAACGGTTGGTGAGTTCGCCTGGATTGCCCACCAGCGCATTCATCGCCATCGTCCGGATGCGTTGGCCGTTCAGGGCTGGCTCGCGATCGGAGGGACATTTGTAAATCAACGTGGCCCGGTTGGCATAGGGTCCGAGTTTCGATTCCGCGAGGTAAATCCGATTGGTGTTGTCATCGCCATCCACCCAATCCTGCACATTGTTGGCCCACGTCTGGCGGCGGGTCAGCGTTTCCGGCACGCCATGATTATTGACAAGCACACCCTCGTGATCGTCAGCGTAGAGCTGCCAGGCCAGCGAAAGTTGTTTGAGGTTGCTGGTGCAAGTGAGCCCCTCGGCCCGGGCTTTCGATCCGCTCAAGGTCGGCAGCAGCAAGGCCGCCAGAATCGCGACAATGGCGATCACCACCAGCAATTCGATCAGGGTAAAGCCGCGCCCCGAGTTGCCGGGATGAGCCTTCCCGGATGGCTTCGTTGGCACGTGGATTGACAGCGGTGTGGATTTCAATTGTTCCTGCGCGATGCCGGGACCCTACTCATCGCCGTGGTCCGGGCAAGCCTCAATTGACCAACGTGAGCGTCGGATCCTGCTCGTGGACGCCACCAGGTCACCAGTGGGGTCGGCGGTGGGATCGTTGGCAGCATTGGCTGCCTCAATGAGCCCGGCTTGCTCGCGGTCAGCGCAACGCCGGCGAGTGCCATCGTTGAAACGAAGCCGGCTCACGTCTTGACTTTGACCCGCTTGGACCAGGTTTCCTTCCAGCGGCCGCCGCCCACGATTTGCTGGGATCCGCTCATGGGTTAGCTGAATTCTAAGGTGGTTTTAGAATGGTGGTAGGTGATGGATTCGAACCATCGAAG
>CAZIJO010000084.1:0-22853 GCA_964539515.1 uncultured Bifidobacterium sp.
GCCACCACCACAGATGTCTCCACTGCCTTGAGCTAAGTCCGACAGGCTGCTAGGGGACGCGTTCAGCCAAACAAATCCAACTGCGGTGGCGGGGCAAGTTGTTTGAGCTTGTCGCGCTCCGGCTGGCGGCGGGGTTGGCGCACGTTGCCTTCCGGGGTTAGTTCGGATTCTTCCAGGTTCACCAGAATCTGTTTCGCGCGCTCCAGCACTTCCCTGGGCACGCCCGCCAGCCGCGCGACATGGATGCCGTAGCTTTTGTCCGTGCCGCCCTCGACGATCTTGCGCAGGAACACAATCGCATCGTGCCACTCGCGCACGGCGACGTTGTAGTTCCTCAAGCGCGGCAGGCGCTGGGCCAGTTCGGTCAGCTCGTGATAGTGGGTGGCGAAAAGCGTCTTCGCGCCGACGGCGTTGTGCAGGTGCTCGACGATGCTCCACGCCAGGCTCAAGCCGTCGAACGTGCTCGTGCCCCGGCCGATTTCGTCAAGCACGATCAGGCTGCGCGGCGTGGCGTTGTTGAGAATATTCGCGGTCTCGGTCATCTCGACCATGAAGGTGCTCTGCCCACGGGCAAGGTCGTCACTCGCACCAATACGGGTGAAAATGCGGTCCACCAGATCAATGCGCGCTTCGGCGGCCGGAACAAAACTGCCCGTGTGTGCCAGCAACGTGAGCAATGCGACCTGCCGGATGTAGGTGGATTTGCCCGCCATATTCGGCCCCGTGATGAGGGCGATTTGGGGAAATGTAGCGGCGGGCATCTTGCCACCCGGAACTGCGCGCCCCTCCATAGCCGGGTTGGAAGATTCACCACGCGCGGAATCACCCGCGTTATTTCCACCAGCCTGGTAGCCCGGCTCTACGGCAGGCAGGATGCCCGCGGCTACCCCCAAGCCGGTATCATTCGGCACGAAACGTTCATCCACCAGCGTCTGCTCCAACACCGGATGCCGGCCATCACGAATCCGCAGCACCCCGTCGTCGCGGACCAGCGGGCGGCAATAATTGTAGAGCCGGGCCATGGCGGCAAAAGCGGCGAGCACATCGAGTTGGGCGAGCGCCGCGGCGGTCTGCTGCAAGCGGGCCAATTGCCCGAGCACTTCCTCCCGCACCCGCTGAAACAGTTCGTATTCCAGCTTCACGCCGCGTTCTTCCGCGCCGAGAATCTTCCCTTCCATGGCCTTTAACTCGGGCGTGATGAATCGCTCGCCATTGGCCACGGTCTGCTTGCGAGTGTAATGCGGCGGAACTTTATCGAGGTTCGACTTCGTGACCTCAATGTAATACCCGAAGACGGAGTTGAACCGCACCTTGAGCGACGTGATCCCGGTGGCGGCAATTTCATCCGTCTGCAACCGGGCGATCCAATCCTTGCCCCCGCGCTGGGCGTTGCGGAGTTCGTCGAGGTTTGGATCAAAGCCGTCGCGAATCAGGCTCCCTTCCTTCACGGCCAGCGGTGGTTCGTCCACAATCGCCCGGGCGATCAACTCCACGAGATCGGGCGCTTCCGTGAGTTGGGAATTCAACTCTTCAATCAAGGTCGGGGCGTGTTGCAGCGCGTCCCCTGCTTCACTCTCAATGAGGGACGCGGTGCAACGCTTCGCCACCAACTCGTGAAGAATGCCCTTCACCACGGGAATCTGCTCGAGCGCCTGGCGCAGGGCCACCAAATCGCGGGCATTACCGGCGCCGGAACTCAACCGCCCAATTGTGCGCTCCAAATCCCGCACGCTGGCCAGCTGGGCTCGAAAGGCATCCAAGCCCACGGTGTTTTCCACAAACGCCTGCACGGCTGCCTGCCGCCGGCAAATCGGTTCGACGGCCGCGAGCGGTTGCGACAGCCAGTCGCGCAGCCGCCGCGCACCCATGGGGGTGACGGTCCGGTTCAAAGCCCCGTATAGCGAAGCCGTCCGCGGTGCATCCCGGTGCATCGGCTCGATAATTTCCAGATGCCGCAAGGTCGTGCCATCCAGCACGAGAAAATCGCGGCACTCGTAAAACGACAGCCGGGTGAGACTTGCGACGTTGCGCCGGAGATGTTGCGTGAGGTAATGTAAGGCGGCCCCGGCCGCCCCGATGGCCGCCGGACGGTCCTTCAACCCAAAGCCGTCGAGCGACGCAACCTTGAAATGCTCGCGAACCGTGTAAAGCGCCGTCTCCAGGGCAAAGGTCCAGGCTTCATGGCCGTTGAGGATCGGGAACGTCCCGCCCAGCAAATCGCGCACGCCCGTCGCTTCGGCCGGGTAGATGATCTCCGCCGGGCGCAAGCGGTCCAGCTCCGTGATGAGGGCGCCGTCCCCGTCAATCTCCGTGGTTTTGAAATCGCCCGTGGTCAAATCCACCAGCGCCAGGCCATAGGTCTTTCCGGACGGATACACCGTCGCGAGAAAGTTGTTGCGCTCCGCCACGAGCATCCGTTCGTCAAAGTGCGTGCCAGGCGAGAGAATTTGGGTGACCTCGCGGTTGACCAGTTTGCCCGGCCGGGGCTCTTCGGTTTGCTCGCAAATCGCGACCTTGCGGCCGGCCTTGAGAATGCGGGAAATGTAATTGTTCGCTGCGTGAAACGGCAGGCCGCACATCGGGATGCCATTCCGCGCGGTCAGTGCCAGGTTCAGCAACTGGGCGCCGTCCTTCGCATCATCGAAGAACATCTCATAAAAATCGCCGAGGCGGAACAGCAGCAGCGCGTCCTTGGGTAGTTCGCCTTTGATGCGGCGATACTGCGCCATCATCGGGGTGAGTTGCGCTTCGGCGGACATGCGGCGGCCAAGTTAGTCAGTTCGCCCGCCACCGTCGAAACGATTTTTTGTGCGCGCCGGCGTAAAAGGCAGCATCCACCGAGTGCCCGCACTCACTGCAGGCCCGCATGGACACCAGACTCCTGGAGGTTGGACCACTTCAGATCGGCGACCAGCGCGGAAGCTGGTGGATTCCCACGAAAGCTCGTCTGGCACTGCCCACCGGTATCGCTGGCTGCTTTCGGCTTGAACCGTTCCGGCCTTTGCCCTACACACGGGGGCAGAACTTCATGCCCATGAGCAATTCAATAACGCCGCCACCAGCTTCCCAACGCCTCATGTCCCTGGACGCCTTGCGCGGCTTCGATATGTTCTGGATCATCGGGGCGGATGCGCTGGTGTCCGCGTTGAATCGCATGACCCAGACGGGCCCGACGAAATTTTTCGCCCACCAGCTGGAGCATGCCGACTGGGAAGGCTTTCGCTTCTACGACCTGATCTTCCCGCTCTTCGTTTTCATGGTCGGCGCTTCGATTGTATTTTCCCTCAGTAAGACCATCGCCGAAGCGGGTCGGAGCGTTGCGATTCAGCGCGTCATTCGCCGCGGGGTTCTGCTGTATCTGGTCGGCTTGTTCTACTCCGGTGGCTTCAGCGGGCCCTGGCCCGAACTGCGATTAATGGGCGTGTTGAACCGCATCGCGCTGGCGTATCTCTTCGGCGGATTACTGTTCTGCCTCTTCAAACCGCGGACGCTGGTCGCGATCTGCGCCGGATTGCTCGTGAGCTATTGGGCGCTGATGACGTTCATCCCGATCCGCGACTTTCAACTCACCCGCGACGCGGTGGCCCAGGCCGCGCAAGCGGCGGGCGACATCCCGACTGCCGATTATTTTCGCAACCCTGCCTCCCCCAACCCCTCCGGCGTGCGAAAGAGCCCGGCGTGGCAGGCCACCGAGAATTTGTTTTACGCCACCACCAATCGGGTCACGGGGAAATATGGGAAAGGCCTCAATGTGGCCGATCACTTTGATTTCCAGTACCTGCCGGGACGCAAGCACGACACCTTTTTCGATCCCGAGGGATATCTCAGCACGCTCCCGGCCATTGCCACCTGCCTGCTCGGGGTGTTTGCCGGCCTGCTCCTCCGGAACAAAACGATCGCCGACGGCCGGAAGGTTGGCTGGCTGATCGGCACCGGCGCCCTGGCCGTGGCCGTGGGCTGGCTCTGGAATTTTCAATTCCCGGTCATCAAGAAGATCTGGACTTCCTCCTACGTGCTCGTTGCCGGCGGCTACAGCGCCATGCTGATGGGCGTATTCTACCTCGTAGTGGACGTCTGGAAAAAACAATGGTGGTGTCAGCCGTTTGTCTGGATCGGCATGAACTCGATCACCATCTATCTCGCCAGAAATATCCTGGGCGGCTTCGGCAAACTCGCCGGGCGCTTCGTGGGCGGGGACATCAAGGCGTTTTTCGACACCCAGGTGGCGACCGGTTTTGGCGACCTGATGATAGCGATCGTCGGCTTGCTGCTGGCCCTCTGGCTGGTGCATTTTCTCTACAAGCGAAAGATTTTCCTGCGCATTTGACGGAGGTCGCCACGGCCCATCGCGGCGTCGCCGATGTGGCAAGGCAGAGGAATCTTCGGCGCCGGTATCAAACTCGCAACCAGACTGGCCCATTGGCGCATTCCTTTGCCGTTTACTCCTCTGCCAATGTTTGAAGGTATTCCCTGCTCCAGACCGGCCTCGGATCATTCACCGCGCTGGTTTCGAGGCCGGCGCTCCACACTGTTTAAACCGAAAACAATCTACTGCGTGATCGTTGACCATTCCCACCGCCTGCATGAAAGCGTAGCAAATCGTCGAGCCGACGAATTTGAATCCGCGCCGCAATAAATCCCGGCTCAGGGCGTCGGACTCCGGGGTGCGCGACGGAATATCCTTGAGCGAACGACGCCCGTTTTGCATCGGCTTGCCACCGACGAACGGCCAGAGGTAGGCGTCGAAGCTGCCAAACTCCTGTTGCACGGTGTGCAGGGCTTTCGCGTTCTGGATGGTCGCCGCAATCTTCAGCCGGTTGCGTACAATGCCGGGGTCCGCGAGCAGCGCCTGCACCTTCCGCGCATCGTACTTCGCAATTTTGCGGGCATCGAAGTTGTCGAACGCGCGCCGGTAACCGTCGCGCTTTTTCAGAATGGTGGACCAACTCAAGCCGGCCTGCGCGCCTTCCAGGATGAGCATTTCAAACAGGTGCCGATCGTCATGCACCGGCACGCCCCACTCGGCGTCGTGGTAGGCCAGGTCGAGCTCCGTCTTGGGCCAGGCGCAACGGTTCATTCAATCCTCCGGCAAGGGACGGCCTTTGGTTTCCGGCAGGAAAAACAGCGCGGCCACCCCGAGCAGAAAAATCCCGCTCATGTAGGAAGCGGCGGTACGAAACGCGGCAAGTTTGGCGTCGGGGGTGGTCGCGCCCGCCGCGAGAGCGGCCTGCAAATGACCCAGCGTGAACGGCCCGCTCGCCGCGATGAACCGGCCGACGTTGTAACAGAAGCTCGTCCCCGTGCTCCGCAGGCGAATCGGAAACAATTCCGGCAGATAGATCGCAAAGCCGGCGAACAAGCCCAGCTGACAAGCGCCCATCACGGCACTCATCCAGATGTCGCTCCGGCTGTTGAACAGCTGGAAGTAACCGATCGTGGAAAGGAAGGCGGCGACATAGCCAACCGCGAAAGCCGGCTTGCGCCCCCAGCGCTGGGCGGCGCGCGTGAACAGCAGCATCCCGAAGAAGGCGCCGATGTTCTGCACCATCATGTTTACGCCAATCCATTTGGTCTTTTCCGCTGCGAATTTTTCCGGCGCCACCCCCGCCTGCTTGAGCGAGCGCTCGATGACATCGCCGACGAGCTCCGGACTGAAGAAACCGATGCCCCACAAGCCGACCACGCCCGCAACGCACAGCAACATGCCGATCAGGGCCGACTGGCGCCACCGCACCTCCCCAAACAGCGAGACGTACGACCCAAACTTCGCGCCCGTCAATTTGCCCGCGGCCCGCGCCGCCACCCACTTCTCCGGCTCTTTCAGTCGCATTTGCAGGAAAACGCATAGAAAGGCGGGCAAAGCGCCAATGATGAACATGTATTTCCACGCCATGCCGGATGGAATGGATTTGCCCTCCAGGCCGCCAAGAAAAATGGCGATGCTCGCCGCGGTGATATTGCCGACCGCCGACAGCGCCTGCAGGGTGCCCAGGGCGCCGGTGCGCGAGCCTTCCGGCAAACCGTCCGCCACCAGCGCCACCGCCAGACCGAATACGCCACCAACCCCCAGCCCCGTGATGAACCGGTAGATTGCAAAATCCACCCACCCCTTCGAGAACGCGGACAGTCCGGTGCAGACCGAATAAAGCAAAACGGTCAACGTCAGCGTGCGCGCCCGCCCAATCCGGTCCCCCACAGCCCCGAAAATCAATCCGCCGGTTGCCCACCCCGCCACGAAAATTGCCGTGGCGTAACCGCCGTAAAGCTTCAAGTCCGACCCGGGCGGCAGCAGCGCCTTCATGGCCCCGCCCCGACCGAGCAGGAATAATTGCTGATCCAAACAGTCAAACAGCCAGGCCAGGGTCGCCATGCTGAAAACAAACCAATGATATGGCGTCAAATCACGCCACCAAGGTGTGGCAACGCCGGGCAAGGTGGATCGATTGCTCATGTCGGGCCGGAGTATTGCGGGGAAAACCCTTCGTGGCTACTCGCAAAATGCCGCCGCACCGGCGTCGGGGTGGGTGGCGATGACGGGTCCGATCCGCCCAGGGCAGTTTGGGCTACGGGAGGGAACGCCAGCCGCGCCTTCGCTCCGGGCTCAGGACATTCTCAGCTTCACCAAGGCCGCCGCCTCCGCAACGGCGATGGCCCAGCCGGGCGGCAGGATCTTGGCCAGTTTGATCTCTTCACAAACGCGAGTGAATTCACCGGCGTCCAGCCAGATGCCGCGGCACTGCGGGCACTGGTCAATCTCGACTTTTTCCGCGGGAGAAAACCAGCGGCGGTCGAGCATTTGGTCGAGGCAGCGGGGGCAGCGGCGCGGTCCGGAGGGGGTCGCTTGCTGGGGCGGTGTCTGCCACACCGAGTGCAGGGTGGTGGCCGCGCGGGCGTCCACGCGGTCAAGTTCCGTGGCATCAAACCAGATGCCGCCGCAGCCGCCGTAACAAACATCCAAGGTCATGCCACCGGCGCCTTTTTCGCGCAGCGGCCCATTACAAGCCGGACAGTTCATAATCTGAGATGGCTGGGTTACCAGTTGTGGGTTTGCCGGCGGTCGCGCCACCGGCATTGACCCGGTCTATTTTGCAGTCGCCGGGTTGGCGGATGACATGGCCACTCCGAGCGCCCGAAAATCGCCTGCCAGTTTGGCGAGCGATGTCTTGAGCGGACCGGCGTCCGCCACCGCTCGCGTCACCGTGGGCTTGATGGCCGTCAATCCTCCCGGAGTCAGATCCACCGAGAGATACTTTTGCACGTCCTTCAGCCCGGAAAGGAACGGCCGGTAAACCACTTCCGCCTCGGCGTAGCTCTTTTTGACCGCTTGCAACTGCTGCGCGACTTCATTCTTGCGGCTCTGGCTGCGGGCCCGAATGTCTTCGTTCTTCATCTGGGCGAGCTGGGCGTCCCACTCGGCAAAATAAGCCTTGCCCTCCTGGCCCAAGGCAATGCGCGCATCCACGATTTCCCTCCCGGCGTCCTCCATGACCGCGAGGTTATAGACAAACTCCTTGTACTGCGGACGCAAATCCGCCGCTGGCTGGTTCACCAGATTGCCCAAGGCGGTCAAGGTCTTGTCAATTTCGTTGGGTAAGGCGGCAATGTGATTGGCCGCCGTTTGAATATGGGCCGCCGTCTGGTTTCCCTTTTCGTGACCCGGCGAGGCACAGCCCGCACCGAGCAGCGCGGCGAGCAGGAAGCTGGTGAAGCCCGCACGGGCCGGAACGGATTGGCAGAATTGTTTCATAATCATATTTTCAGTTTCGCGAAAGATAAACTTGGGGTGCTGGATTTTGCGGAACCGAGCCGTAGCGCGCGGCCGCTCATTTCAATTTGGCGGCCACCTCGTCCAGAAGCTTTTGGTAGGGACCACGACGAATATTTGCCAGCCGTTGCGTGTCCTCGAAGATGCCATCGCCTGCATTGTTCACGATGTAAGCCGTGCATTGCAAGCGCCGCGCCTCCTGGCCCACCAGGTCCACTATTTCCGCCTTCACCCGCACGGTGACCCCGCCGCCGTAAGCGGCGCCGCCGATTCCGCCGTAAACAATCTGATCCCCGCGCGAACCTTCCCGTTCGAAAACCATCGAGCCGTCCGGAGCGCGCATCGACCGGTAACCCGCCTCCTCGAACACCAGCACTGTTGTATCATGAATTTGCGTGAGGCTCTGATTCGGAATGACGACGGACGCAAAGCTGGCCGAGGCAGGTTTGCCAGTCGAGCAGCCGGAAACAAAAAGGATGCCTAGGATGGCAAGTCCGGCAAGCACCATGGTTTGCTTACACCCTCGAATTTGCCAGGGCTCGGTGCACTTCAAGGACTGATCCTGAGTTCTTATCTTCCGATCACAGATGGCGGACATATTTTGTTCTGATTCACTCTATGGTGGCAGCAGCGGCTCACAATCCGCCGGTCGGCGGTTCAATTACCGACCGACGTCCAGCGCTGAAATACCTTCAAGAAAGTTCCATCCCGCCGGGCCTGCGTGATGAACTGGTTGACCTCGGCCAGTAGCGCGTCGTCGGGTTTGCGCACGGCCCAGGCCAGTTTTTCCTCCGTCATCGCCATGGGCGCGACGGACAACCCATCCGCCGCGTGCATGCCCGCCAGATACCAGATCAGGGTGGAGTCGGCAAAGAACAAATCCGCTTTCTTCCGGAGCAGCGCCTTCGCGCCGGCGGCCCCATCCTTGCAGTTCAGCCGCTTGGTCTTGGGATAATTCCGCTGGATCAAAAATTCGCCCGTCGTTCCCGGGATGACCGCAACCGTCTCCTTCAGTTCCAGGGGAAAACCCATCAGGTATTTGCTCCGGTCCTCCCGGCGCACCAACGCCATCTGGCCCGTTACGAAATAGGGTTGGGAAAAATTGAGGACGAACCGGCGCGCGTCCGTGATGGACATCGAGGACATGATGATGTCGGTCCGCCGGTTATTCAGCGCTTCGATCTGGTCTTTCCACGGCACTTCGACAAACACGACGGGGCGTCCAAGGTGCTGCCCCAGCAACCGGGCCATATCCACCTCCACCCCGACGAGTTCGTTGCCCTGTTTGAAGACCATGGGCGGAAATACGGGCGACACCCCCACGCGCAACGGTTCCCCGCTGGCCGCCCCTGGATCAGCTGCCAGCAAACTGGCCGCCGCCAATGAGGTCAAAAGCCATACGGTGGCCAGAAAAAAAACAGGACGGGACGGGCGGGCCGTGCTCCGTGATGGTAAAACGCGAGTTGATCTAAACATGCGGTTGATCGGCTGCCGGTTCGTGGTGATGCAATAAGTTGTCCCAAGCCATTTTGACCACGAGGTGGGCACACTGTGATTCGGCACTGGACGCCCAATTTCTGCCCCGTGTCTTGCCGGGCCGGGGGAATGATGAGGCAAATACGGCTTCCCCGTCAATCCAATGTCGAAACCAGCCGCGGCGGCTCCGCGGGCGGGCTGAGGAACAAGGCAGTCGCAATGCGGAACGAGTCGCCGCCTACCGCGCGGCATTTATTTCTGGGCCGGCTTTTTCTTGGCCCCCGAACGAAACAAACGCGCCACGACGATCAGGCAGATGGCGCCGACGAACGAAAAGAGCAATTCTTCGTAGCGGATGAGCACCGGCCCCAAGCCGAAGTCAATGCGCCCAATGTGGACAATCATCCCCCCGATGAAGGCCCCCGTCAGACCGAGCAACAGCCGGCCCAGTTTGCCGAGCCCCGAGGTTTTGAGCGTGGTCAACATTCCGGCCACGGCGCCCACCAAAACCCCCATGATCGCCCACGCCACAATCTCGTCGCGGGTGCGATTTTTCAGCCGGGTTTCGTCCGCCCGCCGCCAGAGGTCCTCAAAACTCCTCCCCACCGCGCGGCCGGCGTCTTCCACCGTTTCCTTGACGTCTTTGGCGGCCCCCTCGACCGCAACCGTCGCTTCTTTCAATGAGTTCTTGGCGCGCTCCGTTACTCCGGGCTCCTCCGCCGCGTTTGCCGGCGCACCGGCGAAACCAATCAACAACAGGAGCAGTAGCGGCAAACCGCCAAAGCCAAACGCAAAGCGCGCGAACACTACCCGAAACGGGTCGGAAGGCAGGATGAGATCTTTCATCAATTTCGCGGTAGTTTTTGGACGGACCGAAAAGGCAAGTCAACTGGAATCCGTTCGGTCTCCCGATTCAAAGCGCGGCTCGAAACCGCCGCCGCCACGGCAGGCGCTTCATGGCGACGACTGAGCATCCGGCGGGCTTTCGGGCTGATTTCAACTCCGGATAGTTCGGCGACTGGCCCTACCTCTCTCGGGTTTACAGCGATAATCGTCGCCCAAGCTGGCGGCCAAATTCTGCCGTGAATCCATACAGCCTCCGCGTGAGCATTCCCGCTGCGATTTCGCAACGGGTTGTCACCGGGCCAGCCGTTCTTCGATCCGGCGCAAGGTGATGGGGGAGTTGGGAATTTCCATGTGACCGAGCGGCAGGCCGAACACGGTGGCCGCCTGGGTTTGGACGGGTTCGAACAGTTCGCTGGCCACACCCACGACGCCGTCGTTGTCCGGCGGCAGGCCGATGCTGCCGGAATGTTTGAAACTGAACATGAGATCGTGCCGCGTACCAGGCGGCAACGGCTGCGACAGAATCTCCTGCAGATAATCGCTGCCCGGCGCCATGTCCCGCCAGGAGGGCACCGGATACTTCAGGTGTTTGACGGCGCTGGCGGCGGCTTCGTGCCCGGCCCAGGGCGTCGAGACCGTGAAAAACTCGGGAATGAAATTCGTTCCCACCTGTTTGACCACGCGCTGGATGGCCCCGCGCGAAGCCAGTCCGCCCATGCTGTGCGCCACCACGGCCAGGCGGTCGAAGCCGTGCCGCTGCTTGAGCAACAGGATCGCGCCGGCCAGTCCGTTGGCCACTTTGTCCAACCGGCTGCCGCTTGGATAATAGGCAAACCAGGCCTGGTAATTTCGCCGGTCCAATTTCTCCATGGCGGAACGCCAGTCCTGCGGGGAGCCGGAAATGCCATACACGAACAACACCGGCATCCGGCGCGGATCGTAGGGTTCAAGAAAATAGATCCCGAAACCATGCTGCAGGATGAACTCGTACGGTTTCCACATGCCCAACACACCGACTTCGGCGGAAAATTTGGGATCATCCAGGTTTGCAATTTCCCCCAACGCCACTGGCAGGGCATCCCCGAGCTCCGGATTCTCGCGCGGCAGGACGGCACTCTGACCGGGTGGCAGTCCGTTGGTAGCCGCCAATTCCAACCGCACGACTTTGGCGCGGACACCCGTGTCGGCCAGCGGGGTTGGCTGGTAGTTTTTGACAAATGCAACCGGCTCGCCGCCGTCATAGGCGCCATTGGCATTGCGATCGGTGAAGGCCCCGATGTTGTAGGTCCGTTTCTGCAGCAACATGAACACCGCCACACCATCGGGGCCGACCGGCTGGAACCCGATCATATTGTTCGTGCCCTTGGCGGTGGTTGTCCAGGCGAGCGCGTAGGTGGGGGCGGATGTTTCGGCGGCAATCACCTCCACGGAAATCACGCCGTGCGCCGCAATCTGCTTCACTTCATGTTTGACCCCCAGGAGACTGCACGAAGCAACCAACCCCGTCCCCAGCACCAACGCCAGGGCGGGCCGCCATCGGGTCCGCCAGTCTGAGCGCTGCGGCCGGCCGATGAGCGGTGCGCGCTCCTCAGAATTCGGCCGCTGACAAGGTGGCGAATCGGGGATCACCGGCAAAATGTGCCCAAGGCGAAATCCCGCCGGCAAGTTTCTTTTTTCGGCCCGCCGGACGACGGCCAAACGAATGCCGATGTGGGCGCGACTGGAATTTTCGAACGCCGTACCGGGCAGTCGCCTGCACGGGGGTTGCCCTCGTGCTCCGTGTGACTAACCCAGCTTGGCATGGCTGCCATCGCAGAAGGCGCCATTCTTGGAATGCTTGCAACCGCACCACGCCACAGTTTTGGCTTCCGCAATGTCCACCTTCAAGGGGGAGAATTGCGAGCCCTTGTGTGCGCCATCACAAAACGGCTGGCTCTTGGAATGGCCACAGCGGCACCAGTAATAGGCCCCGGGCCGGGTGGATTGCACGTAAGGCGATTTCGCGGCGATCTTGGGTTCATTCATGGGCGCGGTATATCACACTCCGGGACCGCGGCAATCCCTTTCCTTGGCCAACCAGTGGATACCACACGAGTGCTGCTCCATCCTACAAGCCAAGGCCCAAAGTGGATTTGCCACCAGTGATAATTTCCCCCATCCGCTCAATTCGCCGTCCACTTTTGGCTGGACTGCACGTTGCGGTCCATCACGATGTCACGGCGTCCCGAACACTCCAACAATCATGAACAAGGGCCTGCTTCTTTCCGTTGCGATTTCGCTGGCGATGCTCGGCGGCGGCTACTGGCTGGGCCAGCGCCACCCCACGCCTGCCGGGTCACATCCAGCGAACGAAACCGTTGCAACAGAATCCGCGTCCACCGAAGTCCCAGCGCTGCCCCCGGTCGGCAATCCTCCGCCCAAGCCTCCAACCGCGGGCGCGGCCACCGGGAAATACTCGCTGGCCCAGATCAAGGAAAAGATCCGCGGGCTGAATGCATACACCGGTCATTTCGGGGATCGGGAATTCATGAAGGTCCTGGATTCGGTTGACGTCGCGGATCTGCCGCCATTGCTGGCTTTCATCGACCAGCACACCAGTTGGAATGTCCGACAGGCATTGCGCCATCAGCTCATTTCGCGCTGGGCCGAGACGGATTGGCCGGGCGCCCTGGCGTATGTGCAGTCGATCCCCAGAAAGATGGAACGCGAAGCCGCCATGGGCGCGTTTGTGATGGGCTGGGCCGGTCAGGATGCCCAAGCGGCGGCCAATTGGGTCAGGCAACTGCCCCCGGGACCGCTGCGCGACCAGTTGATCGCTCAGGTCAGCTCCGCGCTCGCTACCCAGAATCCTCAGGCGGCGCTGGCATTGGCGACGGAGGGCGGGCGCAACCCCCGCTGGGGCGGCGGGACGTATGCCGTATTCAGCAGTTGGGCGGGCAAGAATCCCGCTGAAGCCGCGGCGAAGGCCGCCGAATTGCCGCCGGGTCAGCAACGTTCCCAGGCGTTTCAAGCCATTGCCGGGACCTGGGCTTCGCAGGATCCGCAGGCCGCCCTCGCCTGGGCGAATGGCCTGCCGAACGGAGGAGACAAGCGCAACGCCATCAATTCGGTGGTTTCCGGCTGGGTGCAGCAGGATCCGGATGGGGCCCTGGCGTATGTCCAGACGTTGCCGGCCGGCGCCGAACGAAACAAAATGTTGCAGAGTGCCATCGGAACGATTGCCTATCAAAATCCCAGCGCCGCCGTGCAACTGGCCGCGTTACTCCCTTCCGGCAACGCGCAAATGCACATCCTCAGCCAGATCGCCAACGGCTTTGCCAACAGCGGGGAAACCCAGGCTGCCCTGGATTGGATCGCGACCCTGCCCGAAGGTCAATCCAAACAAAACGCGCTGCAAAGCATCTCGTGGCAACTGGCCCAAAACGATCCCAAAGCGGCGGCCGAATTTGCGGTCAACCTGCCCATGGGCCAGACCCGCAACCAATTCATCACCCAGGTGGCCAGTCAGTGGGCGCAGTCCGATGCCCAGGCCGCGATGGCCTGGGTCAATGGGTTGCCGAACGGCCAGGCCAAGCGCAACGCCGTCGGCTCGGTGGTTTCCACGTGGGCGCAGAACGATCCCGACGCGGCCCTCGCCTGGGTGCAGCAGCTGCCGGAAGGCCAGAGCAAACAGCAGGCGCTGGGCAATGTCGCCCAGGCCATGGCACAGAATGATCCCAAAGCGGCTCTCGCCATGGCCCAGGCGATGCCCTTGAGCAACGCCAGAAACAACGTGGTCGGCAACCTGGTTTATCAATGGATGCAGCAGGATTCCGAGGGCGCCCTGGAGTATGTGCAGACCCTGCCGGCGGGCGCGGAACGGGACAAGATGTTGCAAAACGCCATCAATTCGCTGGCCTACCAGGAACCCCGGACCGCCGCCCAGCTCGCCGCCCTGTTGCCCGCCGGCAGCGCGTTGCAGAATGTTCTGAGTCAGATCGCCAGCGGCTTTGCCAACAACGGCGACACAAAGACCGCCTTGGAATGGGTGGCAACTTTGCCGGAAGGCTCGGCCAAACAAAATGCCCTGCAGAGCATTTCCTGGCAGATCGCGCAAAATGATCCCAAGGCCGCCGCCGAATTCGCGAGCAAGATGTCGCCGGGTGAAGGGCGGGACAATTTCATCCGCAACATTGCCAGCCAATGGGCGGAGAACGATGTCACCGGCGCCGCGGCGTGGATTCAGACGCTGCCCGAAGGCCAGGCCCGGCAGAATGCCCTGAGCAGCCTGAGTTCATCTTGGGCGCAAAACGATCCGCAAGCCGCCCTGGATTTCGCCCTGAAACATCTCCCGGCCGGCACCTCGCAGAATAACTTCTTCGGCGGCGTCGCCAGCTCATGGGCGGCCAATGATCCCAAGGCGGCCCAGGAGTATCTGCAAAGATTCCCGGACGGCGAAGCCCGCAATTCCTTCGTGTCCGGCGTTGTTTCCGGTCTCGCCCAGAATTCACCGGCGGACGCCGCGAGTTTCGTTTCCGCCCTGCCCGCCGGCGAGAATCAGAACCGCGCGGCCCAGCAGGTGGCTTCGCAGTGGGCGTATGCCGACCCGCAGGCGGCCGCCGCCTGGGTAGCTAAATTTCCCGCCGGTAACACCCGCGATGACGCCATCAACAGTGTCATTCAAACCTGGGGCCGGAACGATCCAGCCGGCGCGGGTCAGTGGCTGGCGGCCCTGCCCGAGGACAGTGGCAAACAGAACGTGGTTCAAAGTTTCGTCAACTCCATCACCTATCAATATCCCGAGCTGGCGGCGCCGTGGGCGGAAGCTTTGACCGATGAAAGAGCGCGCAACAGCGCCCTGGAAAATATCGCGCGCCAGTGGTTGCGCACCGATTCCACCAGCGCCAAGGCGTGGATCAACCAGACGCCCCTCCCGGACGACGTGAAGCAACGGTTGCTCAAAGCGCAAGGACCGTAATTACGACAGCCCGGCTGATCAAAAACCGGGCCCGGAATGTCCCCAATTATTCGCAGCCTGTGGCGACCTCCGGTGAATGGGCTTCCCCACCGGCCAAACCTGCGCTGATTCGCAATCACCCGTCCCGCCGCCGCAGTGTCCGGACTGCGGCAAGGTGATGGTGCTGATCGCCAGCGTGGCGCGAAAACCACCGTGAGGGAAACGTGGTTGAAAGTTGAAAGTTGAGTGGAGAGTGCGCCCGGCCCAATCTGCTCGGCCGCGCTGACCGGCGGCGGCGTCGTCGTCCGCACCCGCGGGCGTCGCCCCGAAACAGACGCGCCGCCCAACCCGGGAGGTCGCCGTATGGAGCGGAGCGCGGCCCCCGTCACGGCGAATGCGCGCGGGGTGGGGTTCGGTCAGGTCGGCGGGCCAAAAGCAAAAGGCAAGGCCGCGTAAACCAAGAGCGCAGGGCATCCAATGATGCCAGATCGGGTTGCGGCGCCTGCGCCTTCAGAGCGCGGGATTCTACGCGGCAAATAACGACTTCCAAAACTTTCCCGGCTCTGACCCGTGGGCACCAGCTTTTACGGGAGCCTGCCCCGTGGACCGCAGGTCTTTAAGGGGCGGTTTCAACAACGGATGGAAAGGACGTTCGGCGCGATCACACCCTCAAACAAACCAGCGCGATCTCCGCGCCTCAGTCCTTTCCGATCCTTTGGCGGTTAGCCTTCATAGCAGGAACTCATCGAGAACTGCTTCCACATTCAGAATGTAATCGTAAACATCCAAGAGGTAGTCAGCTGTGAGGTCCTGCGACACTATGCGAACTCCACACTTTGCCTTGGACGTGGTCTTAGTCCGACGCATCTGATGGTCGTCTGCAGGCCGCCAATGCGAATGGAGAAGCTGATTGCGAAGTTCCTCACAGGCAAAAAGCATCTTAAGGATGTCGTTCCATACATCCTCTGCGCCTTCACGCCCGGTATTGAAGGCACGAAGCGGCAGCTGAGCACGAACTAGACTTGAGAGGACAGAAACTTTGGTCTTGTACGACAACTCCGCAGTGAGTGCTGGGGCAATTGCGGGCTGAACTTGCGCTAATTTCGCGATATGCCGCTCAAGAGATTGTTCCAACCAGCTGAACCCAACAGTAATGTGCCCAAGCGCAGAGGTGCAAGGCTCGGGTGGCCCGATCCGATCCTGGAATGATTGTTTCAAATCACGGATGGACTGGAAGGTTAGATAGACTGAGGTCATGATGGTTCAGGCTAGACCCAATACTGGTAATCCGAAGTTAGTCATGGGCTGGGCGCGAGACGCCGGAACGAGCCGCCCGCAGCGGATCGGGAGACCGCATTTTCGACGACGATGGCAACCGCACGGTGCGGCGGCTGTTGGGTGAAGCGTTTTGCTCGGTGCTCTTTTGTAAGATTTCACTGCGCCTGTGCTTCAGCTGCCTTAGGCGACGATCGCGAGTGTCCGACGCGACTTGTCGCTCGACGTGGCGAATCTGACGGTCGATCTCCTCGATCCATCCCTCTGCAAGTTTCTGCCGTCGTGGTAGCCACTCCCGCGCCTCGCGCGCAACTTTCGCCTCCAATGCTCGCCAGCTCCTATCGTCATTCTTCCTCGGAATGCGCCATCGCCACTCAAGCTCCCACAAAGGACCTCCGCAACGCGAACAACGCAGGGCGCTCTCTAAACCATAGGCCGCCTCCGCTCGACGAGACGTCCGGCACGGGATGCAGATGTAGGTGCGACTGGACATGCGCGTGCTATTGCACCGAGCGACCCAAGATGGCACGAGTGTTGGCAATGGCCGCGACGGGCGGCCACTTGCAGTGGGTGCGAAGTGGCATTCGCGGTCGCACCCAACCTTCAAGCATCGAACCGATATGCCCAGCAATGTTCATGACCAAAACCGAACCAACCTCACCACAACCCCGAGCGCGTCGCAAGCGGCAAAACCGCTGTGCGATCGTCTCCTGCTGGGTATGGATCAGCACGCTGAGCACCTGCGGATCGTCCGCCAACTCGACGGCGCCCGCTCGCAATCGCCGCAACGCGTCTATCCAGTCACCGACCTGAAGCGTTCCATCCAAAAGCAACTCGCCCAGGCCCAGCAAGTCTTCCCCGACAAAAAGGGGTCGTCCATTGGGACGGATTCAAGCACGGATTGGAATGACACACGGCGGGACCAATCCTTCAAACCTGCTCACGCCCGTACCGTGCTTCGATCCTTTCCCATCCTTTGGTGGCTGGTCCGCCCGTCAGAGTCGCCTAAACCATTCTCGGTTATTGCCAAGCGGAATCCAGTAACGGTTAGTGCCGTCAAAAATGACGTGTTCAATGAGCCACTCCCCTGTGACGGGGCACTCGTAACGAATAACAACGGAGCGCGAATCACTGGCCAACACCTCGTAGCGATGTCGGTTGCGGTAATCATCCATGATCCAACGTCGAAACCGTGGTGTATAGGTGACGGTGAGCTTCCCGAAGATGGTGAGAAATTTGTGGCGCTTCATACGCGAGATGGCAGGGCGAAAGTGCCACTCCCGCCGAGTACGCGGACCGTCTGACCGCCAAGTCCCGAGCAGTCTCTTTTCTGTTTTGGGTGCGCGTACAGGCATTTCGCGGTGGCGACGGAGTATACGCTAGACCATATGGCTTTGCCTGAGCGCCAAAGCGGCGTGTGTTCTCCGCTGCCAACGTGGGTTTCCCAGCGAGCGCGGGGACGAGCCACGTTCCTCCTGCGCCGTTCTGCTACGGAGGACAGGAGTGGTCGGACGCACGCCCCAAGCCAAACCAGGTCGCAGCGTGGAAATCATTAAATCCTTCATACTCCGCCCGGCCAAACCTGTCCAGCCGCAATCTCCACACCCGTGGGCGGGGTCCCGAAATGCCTGCGCGAGCCAGCCCGCGAGGGGTCGCACGGAACAGTGGGTTTGCGGGCGGATCGGGCTGATCGTTCCCGGCGCCATCCGCCATGGGTTGTTGTCAATCTGACCAAACAGATAAGAAATCCCTTTCGCTCCGCCGCCCGGAGGAAGAGAATCGCGTTATGAAGAAGTTGAGACTGCTTCTTTGTTGTGGCCCGTTGCTCACGGCGCTCGCCGGCGCGGAGGACCGACTCGCCCTTGATTTCCAGAAGCCCCCACCAGCTGCCCGGCCTTGGGTCTATTGGTTCTGGCTCAACGGCAACATCACCAGCAATGGCATCACCGCCGATCTCGAAGCCATGCAGCGCGTCGGCATCGGCGGCGTGCTCATCATGGAGGTGGACCAGGGCACACCCAAGGGCGACGCGGCGTTCGGTGGTCCGCAATGGCGCGAGCTGTTCAAGCACGTTTGCGCCGAGGCGCACCGGCTGGGGCTGGAAGTGAACATGAACAACGACGCGGGCTGGTGCGGCAGCGGCGGCCCGTGGATCACGCCCGATCTGGCCATGCAAAAAGTCGTGGCCACGGAGACGAACGTGGTCGGGCCGCGCCAGTTCGAGGCAAACCTCGCGCAGCCCGAAACCCTTGCCAACTATTACCGCGACATCGCGGTGCTGGCGTTTCCGACCCCAGCCCGTGACGTCCGCATCGATGGGTTGCCCGCCAAAGCTGCGTTTGCGCCCCGGCAAGTTCCATCACAATCACAATGGCCGGAGTTGCCGCCGGAACACGTCGTGGCCCGGGGCCAGATCCTCAACTTGTCCGCCCAGATGGACCAGGCGGGCCGTCTGAGCTGGGAAGTGCCCGCCGGGAACTGGACCATTCAGCGCCTGGGCCACACGCCGACGGGCAAGAACAATCATCCGGCACCGGAAGCGGGCCGCGGCCTGGAAGCCGACAAACTCAACCGGACGGCCACCGAGGCCATGTTTGCCGGCTTGATGGGTAAACTCATCGCCGACTCAAAACCACTCGCCGGCCAGACGCTCGTCGCAACGCACATTGACAGTTGGGAAACGGGCTCGCAGAACTGGACACCAAAGTTCCGCGAGGAATTTCAGCGGCGGCGGGGTTATGATCCGCTGCCGTTTCTGCCGGTGATGACCGGGCGGGTGGTGGGCAGTCTCGAACTCGCCGAGCGGTTTCTCTGGGATGTCCGGATGACGGTATCCGATTTGTTGATCATCAATTACGCCGGAAGATTCCGCGAACTCGCACACCAGCATGGCCTGCGGCTGTCGATCGAAGCCTACGACGGAAATCCGTGTGCGGACATGCCGTACGCCGGCCAGGCGGATGAACCGATGGCGGAGTTTTGGTCGTGGGGTTTCAACACCACCTACAGTTGCACGGAGATGGCGTCGGCGGCGCACGTTTACGGCCAGCGCATCCTGGGTGCGGAGGCATTCACCGCCAACGACAAGGAGAAGTGGCAACATCACCCGGCCTCGATCAAGGCGCTCGGCGACTGGGCCTTTTGCGAGGGCATCAATCGCTTCGTCTTTCACCGTTACGCCCTGCAGCCATGGACGAATCCCGACCGGTCGCCCGGCATGTCCATGGGGCCGTGGGGACTGCACTATGAACGGACGCAGACCTGGTGGGAGCAGTCCGGGGCGTGGCACGAGTATCTTGCGCGCTGCCAGTTTTTGCTGCGGCAGGGATTGTTCGTGGCGGACATCTGCTTTTTGGTCCCCGAAGGTTCACCGATGCGATTCTCGCCGACCCTGCCGGACGGCCGCTGCCGCCTCCCCGAACGGCCGCGATATAATTTCGACGGCTGTCCGCCGGACGTGCTGCTCGACCGGATGCAGGTCAAGGACGGGAAACTCGTTTTGCCCGACGGCATGAGCTATCGCGTTTTGGTGTTGCCGCAAGTGGAAACGATGACGCCGGCATTGCTGCGCCGAATCAAGGAACTCATCGAGGCGGGGGTGACGGTCATCGGACCACCACCGAGGCGGGCGCCCGGCCTGGCAGCCTACCCGGACAGCGACACGGAAGTTCAGCGACTCGCGCGGGAGCTTTGGGGCGAAGCTTCAGCCACGGGTAATCGCTTCGGAAAGGGCCGCATCATCTGGAGCGAGCGCTTCCGGACTCCGCCCCTCGAAATCGGGCAGGACAGTCCGGTGAAAAACGCCAAATGGATCTGGCACGCAGAGGGAAATCCAGCCATAGCGGTACCACCGGGTAATCGATTCTTCCGGCGGGTGGTGGCGTTGGACGCCGCGAAAGAGGTCGCCTCGGCGCAGCTGGCCCTGACGGCGGACAACGGTTTTGAAGTGTGGGTCAACGGGGAGCGCGTGGGGGCCGGCGAGGACGCCAGCAAGTTGTTTCGCTTTGACATCGCGCGCTGGCTGAAGCCGGGGACAAATCTGATCGCCGTGGCGGCCTTCAACGCGCACGAAGAGCCGAACCCGGCCAGCTTGATCGGCGCTTTGTCCGTGAGGTTTCGCGATGGCGGGACGCTGGAACTAAATACGGACGCGCGATGGGAAAGCGCGGTCACGGCTCCGGACCATTGGCGGGACGAGGCGACGACGACCGGCTGGGGGGCGGCAATGGAAGTGGGTTCCCTCGGCCTCGAACCGTTTCCCGTGCCGGAACAGAATCGCCCGCCGGCCTACGTGTACCCTGACTTCGGGGCCATTACCAACGTGCTTGGGCAAATGGGCGTGCCACCGGATTTCGAGGCCGACCCGCATCTGCGCTACATTCATCGACGCGCAGCGGACACCGACATTTACTTTGTTTCGAACCGTTCCAACGACTGGATCGCGGCCACCGGCACTTTTCGCGTCAGTGGCAAAGTGCCGGAACTGTGGAATCCCCGCACCGGCGAAATCCAGCAACAGTTGATATACGAGGAACGCGCCGGCCGGACGACGTTGCCGCTTTGGCTGGAGCCCGCCGGATCCGTGTTCGTCATCTTTCGGGCGCCAGCATCCGGTCAGACCCAGGCCAATCGCATCGTGGCGGTGAGTCGAGATGGACAGGATCTTTTGCCGGCGCATGACCGGACTCTACGGGCGCCGCCGGAATTCGAACTGGTTGGTGACCGGGATGAAATCCTGTGCCTGCGGGCCTGGCAGCCTGGCCACTACGAACTGAAGACCGCAGACGGCACAATTCGTCGGGCCGACGTTGCGGCCGGGGCCAAACCCTTCGAACTAGGCGGCCCGTGGCAGGTCCATTTCCAGCCGAATCGTGGCGCGCCCGATCAGGTTTCATTCAACCGATTGATGGCGTGGAACGCGCACGATGATCCCGGCGTAAAATATTTCTCCGGCCACGCGACCTACCGCAAGACGTTTGCCTGGAAGCCAGAGCGGGCTCAAGCTTCAGGGGCCAGGCCGCAAATTCTCCTGGACCTTGGACGGGTGGAAGTCATGGCTGAGGTGAAACTCAACGGCCAGGAGCTGGGCACGCTCTGGAAACCACCCTTCCGCGTTGAGGTCACCGAGGCGCTGCATCCAGGGGACAATGTGCTCGAAATTAAAGTGGTGAATTTGTGGATCAACCGGATGATCGGCGACGAGCAATTGCTGGAGGACAGCGAGCGTAAACCTGATGGCACCCTTAAATCCTGGCCGCCATGGTTGCCGGGAGCGAACCCCAGCCCCACGGGGCGTTACACGTTTACGAGCTGGCGGTTGTGGAAAAAAGAGGACCCGCTGGTGGAGGCCGGCTTGCTCGGACCGGTGCAACTGTATCGGGCAGAGACCGTCGTGCTGAAATGAAAGCTGCCCCTGCCCCAAGCACCAGTGCACGCCGGCGGTGGGCGAATCTGCTTGTCCGATGCCGTCTGCCGCGCAATGCTTTCGAGGCACAAACACTTCAATCCCAGCTCGCGCCATGAAACCGTCGATCGCCCCCTGCCCGGCCTGCCCGAAGTCAACCGGCAACACAGTTATGCCCCCGAACCCGGTTGCGGCGGTCGTCACCGAGCGTCCCGGTTGGAGGCGCTGGGCCGCCTTTACGTTGATCGAGCTGCTCGTTGTGATCGCCATCATCGCGATCCTCGCGGCGATGCTTCTGCCTGCGTTGTCGTCCGCCAAGGAAAAAGCCCGGCGCACGGGCTGCGTGAACGCGTTGCGCCAGTTGGGATTGGCTCTCCACATGTATGCCGGCGACTGGAACGAAAAACTCCCGCAGGGCAATCGCGACGACGGCTATACCCACACGATCTGGATCAGCACGAATACGTTTAACGCCATCAAACAGTATAGCGCCACGAACATGGTCAACTGTCCGAGTCTGGAAGGTACATTTCAGTACTTCCAGGCCCCGTATGGCTGGGTGATTGGTTACAGTTACAACGGCGGCCACAAGAAGCCCGCGACGGGTTGGTCGGGTGAACCGCGGCCCCAGTGGGTTTCCCCGCAGAAAACCACCGACAAACCCGATCTATGCCTGGCGGCTGATCTCAATACCTGGACCGAAGCCGCGCCGGGCTGGGTCATTGCTCCGCATTGTCGCGGCGGAGCGGCGAAACAGGGTGGCTTCCCGTTCCTGTCAGTAAACACCAAGACCATTTCCAAGTCGGTCGGCGCCGTCGGGGGCAACAGTCTCCTGCTCGACGGTTCGGCGAGTTGGAGGAACATCAGCAAAATGTCCAACTACTGGGCCTCGCCCGATGGCGGCTACTGGAATGCCTGGTGAATCCATGTCGCGAGGCCGACCCGCCATGCATGCATTATTCGTTCGTTATCTTGCGTTAGCCGCCGCCCTGCTCACTCCGGCCCAGGTCTTTGCTGCCGGACCGGAAACCAAATCAGCGCTCACGGTGGAGACCGCTACGCTGCGCTTCACGGTCGGGGCCAACGCGCACACGCTGGCGTTCACCGACAAAGCGGACCTCGCGCGCCTCGCCGACCCGGCCGCGGCAAAA
>CAZIJO010000085.1:0-21975 GCA_964539515.1 uncultured Bifidobacterium sp.
GATCACGAGCGCCGCCAGCGCAAGAATCACCCGGAACTTTTGCATGCCCCGAGTTCACTTCGTTCCCGACCGAAGCAAGGCGGGAACGAGGATGCTGCCGTAAAGCCGGCGACCCGAGAGAGATGCCGATGGCAATTCATCAAGGGCACAGACTACGGTAGAATCGCCGGGGGGGGGGTAGCGAGGCTAATCGGTTCGATGACTTTTTGCAGATTGGTCATGGTTACGGTCGGGTCCGGCCGCCAAGGCAACCGGCTGGTTAGATTCGTGGTGAACTCCAGCGTGTTCGTCAACCCTGTCAACGCATACAGCCCCAACGCCGGCTGCTGGTTCCGGTTGAGAATTGCTTCGCCTCGCGGGCCCGCCCCCCCCACAACATCCGGGCTGTTTGCGACCCGTGGTTGGTGACCCTGTAATTGCGGACGCAGTGCCGAGGTCCCTCAATCGTCGATAAGTTCAACTTTGAAGAAACTGCCACCCGACATCGCTTCGATGGCAATCGATTTGGTTGCGGTTACCCCGGCAGCCTCAACAACGCCGGGGACGGCTGTCCACTGGGCCGCAGGCAAACTGCCCGACTGGAGCAAACGATACGAACCTCCCGGTATCGCACGCCAGATAATTTCCAACTGTTCGCCGTTGCGCACTGAACTGAGTATCTCCAGTACCCCGGTCACGCTCACTTGAAAACTCCGGTCCGCACTGGCAGCCGGCCCACCAGTGTCCGTCACCCGCACGGTGAAGCCAGCACTCGTTCCCGTCGCGGATAGTGGCACCGTCCACTGGACCGCGCCGACCGGACTTACGGTCGCTCCGGTCGGACCGCTGATCAGTGAGTAGGACAACGTGTTGGCCGGCAAGTCGGGATCAGTGGCCGACAACGTCGTGCTGAACGACGTGCCGGCATGGACGGTGGCATCGGGTACGATGGCCAGGACCGGCGCGAGATTCACCTCATTAACGGTGAGCGTGAAACTGCCGGTGACGCTCAACGACGTGGCGTTCGCGGCGAATGGGTTAGTGTCCGTAACCTTGACTTGTACCGGGTGAACCCCGGGGCCTTGCGCCTCCGTCGGCGTCCACGTGATCGCTCCGCCAGCCGACATGTTCAAACCGGACGGTCCGGAAATCAGTTCAAAGACCAGCGGATTGGCTGGCAAATCCGCGTCCGTAGCTGCGACGCTGTTCGCATACGGAACCAACTCACTGATCGCCACGCTTGGTGGCAGGGTCAGGACCGGCGCGGCGTTCGATTCATTGACGAAGACGGTGAACGTGTTCGTCGCCGTCAGATTCTGAGCGTTGACCGCTGCGAGATTGGTATCGGTTACGACCGTCGTGAAGACGTTCGTGGACGGTCCCTGCGCCTCGGTTGGCGTCCAGGTGATGACGCCGCTGCTGGAGATCGTCGCGCCGGGCGGGAAGGCGGTGAGGGTGTAGCCGAGGCCGTTCGCCGGCGAATCGCTGTCGCTGGCCGCGTTGTTGACGGTGAGGAGCGTCAGTTCGGTGATGGTGCGATTGGTTTGCACCGGCAGCGTGGGCGATGTGTTCACTTCGTTGACGAACACTGTGAATGTGTTCGTCGCGGTCAGATTCTGCGCGCCAACGGCCGCCAGGTTGGTATCGGTCACGACGGTCGTGAAGATGTTCGTGGCCGGTCCCTGCCCCTCAGTCGGTGTCCACGTGATGATGCCGTTGGTTGAAATCGTCGCGCCGGTCGGGAACACGGTGAGTGCGTAACTGAGGCCGTTCGTCGGCAGATCGCTGTCGGTTGCGGTGTTGGTGACGGTGAGCAGCGTCAGTTCACTGATCGTGCGGTTCGTCTGCACCGGCAGCGCGGGCGGATTATTGGCTTCATGGACCGTTAGCTGGAACGTGTTCGTCGCGCTCAACTGTTTCGCGTTGGCGGCGGGCGGGTTGGTGTCGGTCACGACCACGGTGATCGTGTTGGTGAACGGCCCTTGCGCTTCCGTTGGCGTCCAGGAGATCGCTCCCGACGCGGGATTGATCGTCATGCCGGTGGGCGGGGACACGAGCGAAAAGGTGAGCAGGTTGGCCGGCAGGTCCGCATCGGTGGCGGTGGCGGTGGCGGAGAATAACGTGCCTTCGTCAACCGTCCGGTTGCCGGGCACCGTCAGCAAAGGCACGCGGTTGATTTCATTCACGGCAATACTCACGCTACCGGTGGCGCTCAACTGCTGCAGGTTCACCGCGTCCGGGTTGTTGTCCGTGACGCGGAACGTGACGGTGAAATCTCCTGGCCTCTGGCCTTCGGTGGGCGTCCACCGAAACTCTCGCGTGGTGGCGTTGAAGGTGGCGCCGGGCGGGGCCGAAAGCATCTCATAAGTCAGGGCGTTGACAGGCAGGTCGGCATCGGTGGCGTTGACGGTGAAGCCGAGTTCCACTTGCTCATTGACGGACTGCGCGCCGGGCAGGGCGAACTGCGGGGCGACGTTCACTTCCTTCACGGTCACGGTGAAACTGTTCGTGTGGCCGAGGACGGGCGTACCATTGTCCACCACCCGCACCGTCACGGCATACTCGTCCGGCCCCTGCGCTTCGGTGGGCGTCCAGGTGATCTGGCCGGAGGCGGGGTTGATCGTCATGCCCGGGGGCGCGGTGTCGAGCGAGTAGGTCATGGTCTGGGCGGGCAGGTCCTGGTCGGTGGCGCTGGCGGTGACCGAGAGCTGCGTCTGCTCGTTCACGGTTTGATTGGTGATGGCCGCCAGCGTGGGCGCGGTGTTGAGCACCACAAGTTGCGCACTGGTCGGACCATATTGGACTTCCCAGGCGATGCGATCCGGCAGCGGATTGTCGAGCGTGGTGAAGCTGCCGGTGCGCGAGGGATAGGTGAGCACGGTGAAGGCATCATCCTTCTTCGGAAAGAACCCGTTGATCAACTCGGCGCGAATGATTCCGTTAAGACTCACCGGGCTGGAGAGGACGAGCCGGTCATAATTCGTGCCTGCGGTGAAACCGTTCATTTCCACATCGAACCGTGCGCCGGAGTTCCACGGAAGGTTGCCACTGATGGTCAGGATGCCGGGCGAGACGCCGGGGGCGACTGTGCCTAAGTTGGTCACGGTCGCACTGGCCAGATTGAATGTGCCTGCCCCAGCCAGGATGCCTGTGGTCGCGTTCAATAGTGTGCCGCTCGCGCTCAACGTGGTGTTGGACTCAACCAGCAGCGTGCCGCGGTTGTCGAGGTTGGCGGTAAGGGTGCGGGGGCCGCCGTTGCCTTCGACCGCGCGAAGGACGCCGCCCGTGGCGTTGGTCAACGTGCCGCTGCTCACGGTCAGCCGGGCCTCAAAGCCGCCGCCTTCGCTGCTCAGTTCAATGATCCCCTGATTCACCACTCCGTTGGACACCGTCAGGAGGGATTGACCGGTTTGGCTGCTGCCTGTCACCCGCAGGGTCTTTCCAGCGGAGACGGCCAGCCCGCTGTTGAACCTCACCACGCCATCGACGCGCAGATCGCCGGTGACGACGACCCCGGCATTGATCGTCCAGTTCCGGATCAGGAACTCGCCTGTAGTTGGCCCCAACAGTTTACCCGGTCCGTTGACCGTGAGGTTCGGAGCATTCAAGACGAAGCCGCCGGGGGTGAAATCCTCCTCCAGCACGAACGTGCTGTTGTTGGCCAGCGAGAGGGTGCCGGTGCCCGTGATCGCGCTGGCCCGATGCGTCCAGGTGGCGGCGGGACTGACCGTCAGGGTCTTGCCCGCAGCGAGGTTCACCGTGCCGCTGTTGGCGACATTGCCGTTGAGCGTCAAATCGCGTGCGACTTCGAGCGTGCCGCGGTTGTCGAGGTTGGCGGTAAGGGTGCGGGGGCCGCCGTTGCCTTCGACCGCGCGAAGGACGCCGCCCGTGGCGTTGGTCAACGTGCCGCTGCTCACGGTCAGCCGGGCCTCAAAGCCGCCGCCTTCGCTGCTCAGTTCAATGATCCCCTGATTCACCACTCCGTTGGACACCGTCAGGAGGGATTGACCGGTTTGGCTGCTGCCTGTCACCCGCAGGGTCTTTCCAGCGGAGACGGCCAGCCCGCTGTTGAACCTCACCACGCCATCGACGCGCAGATCGCCGGTGACGACGACCCCGGCATTGATCGTCCAGTTCCGGATCAGGAACTCGCCTGTAGTTGGCCCCAACAGTTTACCCGGTCCGTTGACCGTGAGGTTCGGAGCATTCAAGACGAAGCCGCCGGGGGTGAAATCCTCCTCCAGCACGAACGTGCTGTTGTTGGCCAGCGAGAGGGTGCCGGTGCCCGTGATCGCGCTGGCCCGATGCGTCCAGGTGGCGGCGGGACTGACCGTCAGGGTCTTGCCCGCAGCGAGGTTCACCGTGCCGCTGTTGGCGACATTGCCGTTGAGCGTCAAATCGCGTGCGACTTCGAGCGTGCCGCGGTTGTCGAGGTTGGCGGTAAGGGTGCGGGGGCCGCCGTTGCCTTCGACCGCGCGAAGGACGCCGCCCGTGGCGTTGGTCAACGTGCCGCTGCTCACGGTCAGCCGGGCCTCAAAGCCGCCGCCTTCGCTGCTCAGCTCAATGGTGCCTTCGTTCACAAACCCATTGGCCACGGTCAACAACGCCTGACCAGTGCTGCCACTGCCTTTCAGAAGCAGGATGGCGTTGGGGTTGGCCATGACTACTGTTCCGACCGTCCGGCTGCCATCAACCCGAACGGCGTAAGTGCCGGAGGCGTTGATCACCGCGGTATCGCCCGATCCGGGTATTGCGTTGGGCGACCAGTTCGTGGCGCTGGCCCAATCGCCTCCCGCAGTATTGGTCCAGGTGAGCGTGGCAGCCGAGACCGGTCCGGCGAGGGCGAGGACCATTAACAGCACGGCGACGGCGGTCGGGCGAAATCGAGTGATTAGTTTCATGGTCGTGAATGGCGGGAGATGCTGGTTCAGGTTGGGAATCTTGAGAGTGGTGTTGGAGAGGTATGCGTGTCCGGCTTGGGAGTCCCCGCGCGTGGCGCGGGCCTTGATCTGAAAGCGTTTGGCGTTGTTCATGGATTTATTCCTCACGTAATTCTGCCTGCCGGCCACCGCGCCCAATTGAGCGCTTGTGGCGACGACGAATTGAGGATGTTATTGAGAATGAAATCGCAGGATTTGCCTAGAGAGGTAGGAGCCTCCTGTCTGGTGGGATAAATACCTCTCCGTGACAGAGGTAAATGCCTCCTACCTGCCAGCGCGGAATAATTTCGACTTGCCGCGAATCGGCTCGATAAAGTCTGTCGGAGAATTCGATGAGTGTTCAGGCAGCCGCTTGGAGACGGTTTGAAAAGTCTTAGAACGGAGTGCGCCCGTACCCGGGCGCACTCCGCCAGAATTGTTGCCGTGACGAAAGCGAGATTTCAGACCGGCGCTTGGAACCAAAGCGATGGCTTTTGGAGTACAACACATTTTCCGCCGCCGCCACGCGGCGTGGTGGACGCTTGCGGTCGGACTGGCCTTGACTGCGGTGCTGGGGTGGGAACTGCATCGCGAGGCGGTCAAGCTGGACCGGCAACGGCTGGCCATGCGCGTGGCGGAGATCACAAGCCAGCTCGATTCCCGTCTCGAGAAGTCCGAGATGCTGCTTCACAACCTGCGGGATTATCTGATGTTGAGCGGCGAAAACCGCGAGAAGGTCTTTCAGTATTGGTGCCACGAAAACGGTCTGACGATCAACTGTCCTTGGATTCTCGGTATCGCCGTGGCTACCAACCGCAACGAAGTGAACCTTCAGGCAACACTGCCGAGTCCGCCGGCAAGCTTGACTGAGGCTGACTGGCTAATACTCAACGAACTCATGAACCGTCAGACGATTGAATGTCACATGGCGTTGGGCAGCAACCTCACGGACGGAAAGCAGTTCTTGCCCGATTACGACCTCTGTTGCGCCTATTCGGATCGAGACATCAAAAAGCCTCACACCAACAAGGCTTGGCTCGCCGGGGCCATTCTCGGGTCGCGCCTGGGCATGAGCGATCGTCAAACCGTGATGCTGGACACCAACCGCAACCCCATCGTCGGCACGACGTTCTACGTGCCAATCTATCGGTCGGAACTAGCCGAATATTTGGCGGTTCCGGCCCCGCTGGAGCACTACCATCGCTGCGCCCGCTGGATGCATTTGTCTGCCATCATTGTGGCTCCGGTTGATTTCGGCGTTCTGGCGCAGTCCATCTGGGACGGCAAGCCCGCAGACGTGGGCATTGAAATCTTTTCCGCCACCAACCAAACAGCGGAAACCTGGATGAACATTTCGGAGGGCGTTCCCCGCGCTGCCGATCAAACGTTCACGGCGTATCTGACTCACCGCGAGCGTTGGCCAATGTATGGCGCCAGATTCTCGATCTTCTTCTACACCACTCCGCTATTTGAAGCCCAGTCGCCGCGACGGCTGGCAAAGGTGGCCATGGCAGCCGGTGCGGGCTTGACACTGCTGGCGTCCGCACTGGTGGGGGTCCTGCTGCGCGCCCGCAATCGGCAGGAACGGTTGATTGATCAGATTCGCGAGGCGCGCGATGCCCTGGCCGCCGCGCAACAGGAGCGGGAGAGGTTCAGCCGCGATTTGCATGACGGCACCATCCAGTCGCTTTACGCCCTCCAACTCGGCCTGGGCCGCACGATCGAGAAGCTAGAGGGTGAACCGGCCCGCGCCCGGCGTGAGTTGTCAGGGGTGCGTAGCGAACTGGACGCTGTCATCGCTGAAATCCGTCAGTTCATCTCGACGGAAGCCGGCGCCGGGAAACCGGTTGCGTTCAGCGCAGTGCTGCGCGCTCTGGTGGAACGCGCCCGCGGAAGCACGACGGCCCAAGTCGACTTGCACTGTGACGCCGAGGCTTCGAATCGCCTGACCGGCGACCAGGCGGTGCATCTGGCCAACATCGCCCGGGAAGCCTTGAGCAACAGCCTCCGGCACGCGAAACCTCGCAGGGTAGAGGTTGCGTTGCGTTCGGAGCCGGATCACGTGACTCTGGAAATCGTGGATGACGGGGCGGGCTTTGATCCGCAGACGCACGACCGGGCGGGTGTTGGCCTGACCAGCATGATGGCGCGCACAAAGGAAATGAATGGGACTTGGGACATCCGTTCGGCGCCGGGCAAAGGATCTCGCGTCACGATTCGTGTTCCGCTTCGTCCGCCAGAGCCCTTGGGAGCGGAAGGGCCGGACGATTCGCCTGCCGACGCATGAAACTTGAAGCTGGCATAGGGTTATTGCTCGTGGATGACCATCCCGTGGTGCGTGACGGGCTGCACCGGATTTCAGAATTGGAACCGCGCGTGCAAATCGTCGGCGAGGCAGCCACGATGCGATCCGCGGTGGAGTTCGCCCGGCGGCTCCGGCCGGAAGTGATCTTGATGGATGTCCGCCTGCCCGATGGCGACGGCATCGAGGCGTGCCGCCAGATCAAAGCGTTTCTGCCGGAAGCCCGCATTCTTTTTCTCACCTCGTTTGCTGACAACCAGATGGTGCTGGCCGCCATGGAAGCCGGTGCCGACGGCTACTTGCTCAAAGAGAGTGGCGCTCAGCGGATCGTGGATACCATCCATGCCATCTTGAACGGCGGTACGGTTTTTGATCCGGTCATTGCGCGCGGAGTCATAAAAAATTCGCCGGGCGGCGGCCCCAACCCGCTGGATGTCTTGGCGGCCCACGAGAGGCGGCTGCTGGCGGAGGTCGCCCAAGGGAAAACCGACAAGGAGGTGGCGGCGGCGCTGGACTTGACGACCAAAACCGCCCGGAACTACCTCGATCGCATTTTCACCAAACTCAACGTGCATACCCGCACGGAAGCCGCCCTCCTCTTCGCCCGGTTCAACCAGAAAGGCCGGGGGCTGGAATAACCAACCTGCTCAACTCAAATATTCCCGCGGATCCGTGACCCAACCCGTGATCGCGCTGGCGGCAACCGTGGCGGGTGAAGCCAGGAACACTTGGGACTCCTTGTCGCCCATGCGGCCGGGGAAATTGCGGTTCGTGGCGCTGATGCACTTGATGCCGGAGTTGTTGATGCGGCCAAAGGTGTCCACGGGGCCGCCGAGGCATGCGGCGCAACCGGCGTTCTCGGTCATCTGCACCCCTGCCGTGACGAGGATGTTCCAGATCGTTTCGCCACCCCAGCGGGTGCTCTGCAAATCGTGAACGATGTCGGGTGTTGCCGGCACGCCGAAGGTGTCAATCGTCACCTTCCGGCCGCGCAACACGCGGGCGAATTCCACAAAGTCGCTCGTCTTCCCGCCGGTGCAGGAGCCGACGTACGCGCGGTCGAGCTTCACATCGCTCATTTCCTTCGCTTTCTTGCGCTGGCCGGGGTCGGGATGACACGCGACCGTCGGTTCGAGCTTCGACAAGTCCACGACGAGTTCGTAAACAAACTTCTGGTCCGGATCGAGGTCCACCGGTTCGTAGTGTGCGTGCGTGCCGTTTAATTTCACCCGGGCATCCACGTACTCGGCGGTGCGCGAGTCGAACGGGAAAATGGCGTTCTTGCCCCCGGCCTCAATCGCCATGTTGGCCACGGTCATCCGGTCGTCCATCGAAAGCGACGCCACCCCTGGGCCGTCGAATTGCATCGCGCGATACGTCGCGCCGTCGAAGCCGATCTCGCCGATGCAATGGAGGATGATGTCCTTGGCCATCACGCCGGGCTGGAGTTTGCCTTCGAGGCGGAAGTGCATGGTCTCGGGAACTTTGAGGAGCAGCTTGCCCGTGCCCATGACGAAACCGGCGTCGGTGTTGCCGATCCCGGTGGCGAATTCGTTGAACGCGCCCGCCATGCAGGTGTGGGAGTCCGTGCCAAAGAGAATTTCGCCCGGGCGCGTGTGGCCTTTGGCCGGTAGCGCGGTGTGGCAAACCCCCGCGTATTGGGAGCCGTATTGCCGCTTGAGCATTCCCTTGGTCGGGTCGAAGTGCCAGGTGCCGTTCGGGTCGTCTATCACGTCGTAGAAATAAGGCAGGCCCTGTTCCTTCACGAAGTCGCGGAGGATGTCCACGTTGCGATTCGACTTGGAGTCAGCGGTGAAAATGTAGTGGTCGGGAATGATGACGACGCGTTGCCTGTCCCAAACCCTGGCGGTCTGGCCGAACTCGCGCTTGAACACGCCAATCGTCCCCGGGCCGCAAACGTCGTGCGTCATCAACACGTCCGCCTGCACCCAGACATTTTCGCCCGCCTGCACCGCGGCCTTGCCGGCCGCGCGGGCAAGGATTTTTTCAGTCAAAGTCATAACCCTGAGAGGCTAGTGGACAAACCGGCCGACTTCAACTCGTAAGGCAGGGCCGACCGGCACGCCCGCCGGCCAAGAGAGGGTCGCCCTTGAGCAAAATGAGATGAGCCAGATCCAGGGTATTCGGGTGCATAGTTCCTTCAGAAAGACCGCGTCGCATCAACGCGAACCGATCCGCGTCAACCACCACAATCCACCGTTATGATTCAACTAGGACTCCATACTGACAACTGGCGGCCCCTCAGCGTTGGCTTTGAGGGGGCGTGCAACAAAATCGCCGCGACCGGCTTGAAGCACATCGAGTTTTGCGCCGTGCACGGCCAGAACTTCATCGCGGCCCTGGGTTACGACCCCGGCGTTTCGCTGCAATCCAATCCGCGCGCGCTCCGCCGCTTCCTCGACCAGCTGGGGCTGCGCGTTTCGCAGATTGACGGCTCGTATCCGATGATGGGCCCGAACGGTTCGGCCTACGGCGTGCAATACGTCACGCAGAGCATCCGCTTCGCCGCCGAACTGGGCTGCCCGATGGTGGATACGGTGGATGGTGCGTTTGAGACGCCCGGCATGACGCGCAAGGAAGTTTTCCGCGTCACCTGCGACAACTACCGCCAGTGTCTCGCGTGGGCCGAGGATTACAAGGTCGTCATCAACGTCGAGCCGCATGGTCCCTACACCAACGACCTTGATTTCATGCAGCGCCTCTTCAAGGAGTTCGAGTCCGAATATCTGCAGTGCAATTTTGACACGGGCAACACGTTCATCGCCGGCCACAACCCGCTGGACTACCTCAAGGCCCTGCGCAAATACATCGTGCATTGCCATATCAAGGACGTCAGCCCGGCCCTTGCGGCGGCGGTGCGCGGGGAAGAAACCGGCATCGGCTGTTCGGAAGTTCCCGTGGGCGGCGGTGTGAATGCGGAGAACATCCAGCGTTGCCTGAATTATCTGAATCAGACCCGGTGGGACGGTGTCGTTTCCATCGAATGTCACGGGGCGGATGCCAACATCGCGGCCAGCGTCCAGTGGATGAAATCGGCGGTGAAACCGAAGCGACCCACCCGGCGGTAAGCGCCGCAAACCACGCCTAACCCAATGAACCCCCGTCTCCCACGCCGCGCATTTTTGACGGGCGCCGCCGCCACCACCCTGCTCACTATGCTCAAGCCGTCGCTCGTTTTCGGCGGGGAGGCGAACTCCAAGATTGAACTCGGCCTCATTGGCTGCGGCGGTCGGGGCAAGTGGATCGCCGACCTCTTTGCCGAAACGGGCCGCTACCAATTCGTCGCTTGTGCGGACTATTTCCAGGATCGCGCCGATGCCGTCGGTGAAAAATTTCAAATCGCGGCGACGCGCCGCTACACGGGTTTGGCCGGCTACAAGCGGCTGCTGGAAAGCAAGGTGGACGCGGTGGTGATCGAAACGCCGCCTTATTTCCACCCGCAACAGGCCGCGGACGCAGTGGATGCGGGCAAGCACGTCTTTCTCGCGAAGCCCGTCGCGGTGGATGTGCCGGGCTGCCTGACCATCGCCGATGCCGGCAGGCGCGCCACGGCCAAGAAGCTGGTCTTCCTCGTGGATTTTCAGACCCGCGCCAGTGAGCACTATCGTAAAGCGATGCAAATGGTCCGCAACGGAGCCATCGGCCGGATCGTCATGGGGGAGGCGCATTATCCCTGGCGCGGCGGCGGGCGCGGCGCTCCGCCGGTCACGCCGGAAGCCCAATTGCGGTCCTGGTATTACGTACTGCCACTCAGTGGCGATTTCATCGTCGAGCAGAGCATTCATTCGCTCGACGTTGCCACCTGGATCATTGACGCCGACCCCATCCGCGCCATCGGTGCCGGCGGCCAGAAGCTCCGCCCCAAGGGCAGCATCTGGGATCATTTCGCCGTGAACTATACTTTTCCCGACGACGTGCCGCTTTCGTTCACCTGCATCCAATCCATTCCCGAGATGAAAGACGAAATCACCGCGCGGGTGTACGGCTCGGACGGCTACATCCAGACGGACTATTTCAGCGGCGTATTGCTGCGCGGAAAGGACGTTTACCAAGGCAACGAACCGGAACTTTATACAAGCGGCGCGAAGGTCAACATCCGCGAGTTCCACGAATTCATCACGTCCGGTAAACACGACAACCCGACCGTCGCGCCGTCCGTGCGTTCCAACCTGACGGCCATCCTTGGCCGCGAGGCGAGCTACAAACAGGGGGAAATCACCCTTGCCGCGCTGATCAAGGAGGGAAAGCAACTACAACCAAACCTGAGTGGTTTGCACGGTTGAGCTTTGTTTCCGTGCCGATTACCAAACCACCAACCCGCACTTCATCATGAACCCACTCACCGACATCACCCGCCGCGCCTTCCTCAAAACCTCGGCGACCGCCGCCTCCGCCGCGACCCTGGGTTTCGGCGGTCAATCGGCGTCGATATCCGCCGCCCTGACCACGGCCGCAGGCACCCTGGCGGCGGTAACACCCGTCCATGCCGCGGGCAGCGACATCATCAAAGTCGGTATGATCGGCTGCGGGGGGCGCAATGCCGGCGCGATCATCCAGGCGCTCACCGCCGACAAGGGGGCGCGGCTGGTCGCGATGTGCGATATCTTCCTGGACCGCATCCAGGACAAACTCAATCACATCCGCACGGCCAAACCGGACCAGGTACAGGTGCCCAGCGACCATTGCTTCACCGGGTTCGACGGGTACAAACAAGTCATTGCGGCCGCGGATGTGGTGCTCATTGCCAATGCCGCGAAGTTTCATCCGTTGCACACGAAGGCCGCGATTGAGGCGGGCAAACATGTGTTCGTCGAGAAACCACACGGCATCGATCCGTACGGCATCAAACAACTGCAGCAGGCCTGCGATCTGGCGCGCGAGAAAAAGCTCAGCCTCGTCTCCGGTCTCCACAGCCGTTATCACGCGGGCTACGCGGAGACCGTCAAGCGCATCCATGACGGTGAAATCGGCGAAGTCATCGCCATTGAGGAGAATTTTCTGCGCGCCCCGTACGGCATCACGGACCGCAAGCCGGGCCTGACGGAACTCGAGTGGCAGTGCAGCACGCAGTACCATTTCACCTGGCTGTCCGGGGACGACGTGCCGCAATCGCTCGTCCACAACCTGGACCGCGCGCGCTGGGTTTTGCACGAGCAGACGCCGGTCAAATGCCACGGGCTCGGGGGGCGCTCGACCATGTTGGAGGGCAAGTACGGCAACGTGTTTGATCATCACTCGGTGATCTACGAACTCGAAAGCGGCGTGCGGATCTATGCGTTTTGCCGGACCACCAGTGGCTGCTACGACGAATCGTCGAGCATCATCCTCGGCTCGAAAGGCAAGGCTTCGTTGTTGAACTGCCGCATCTGGGGTGGGAAGAACTGGCGTTGGCAGGGGGATTGCGATCCGTATCAGATCGAACATGACAGGCTGTTCGCCGCCATCCGCTCCGGCAATCCGATCAACAACGGCGATTACATGACGCGCAGCACGTTGACAACGATCATGGGTCAAATCTCCTGCTACACCGGCAAGGAAGTGACGTGGGAGGAGATTAACCGATCCGATTTCGCTTATGCGCCGAAGCCGGAGGATTGCCACGACGGCATGGCGCCACCGGTGATGCCGGGTGCGGATGGCTCGTATCCGGTTTACATTCCGGGGCGGACACAGTTGATCTGAAAAAACCGTAGCCGACGTGAGGAGGTGGGTTTCACAGGGCCCGCCGCCTCACGTCAGCGGCTACAATGCAGGATGAACTTGCAGACATTTTTGACTCAATGAAGCTCAAGATCTATGCCGCGCTTATCCCAATTGTGTTCGCGGTTTTTGCCACGTCCGCCGCCGACAAGCCCAGCCTCCTGCTCGTGACGGGCGTTGACTATCCCGGCCACAAGTGGCGCGAAACCAGTCCGGCGCTGAAGCGCATCCTGGAGGAAGATCAACGCTTCGACGTGCGCCTGGTGGAAGATCCGCAATTCCTGGATTCCGCCACGCTTACCAATTACGCGGCGGTGCTGCTGCACTTCCAGAATTGGGAAGTGCCCGGCCCGGGCGCCGCAGCGCGGGCAAACCTGCGGCACTACGTGGAGCAGGGCGGCGGATTGATCAGCGTGCACTTCGCCTGCGGCGCCTGGCACGGCGAATGGCCGGAATTCCAGAACATCGTGGGCCGCGTCTGGCACGGCCCGGGCCCGGGCAAGCCGCAGCACGACGCGCGCGGCCCGTTCACCGTGCGCATCGTGGACAAGTCGCACCCGGTCACCAAAGGGTTGGGCGATTTTGAAACGGACGACGAACTTTACACCTGCCTCACCGGCACTGCGCCGATTCACATCGTGGCGGACGCGACCTCGAAGGTGGACAAGCAGAATCACCCCATGGCCTTCGTCCGGGAGTACGGCCGGGGCCGCGTCTTTCTGACGACGCTCGGCCACGACGTCAAGGCGTTCACGAACTCGGTGGTGCCGCAGTTGATCCAGAAGGGTTGCGCGTGGGCCGCAAAGCTGCCAGCGAAATAGGAACGGTTGCGGGTCGAGGTGAACGATCGGCGTAGCCGCCGACGCGAGGAGGCGGATGGAACGCGCGTTGCGTCTGGGTCCGCTTTCTGACGTCGGCGACCACCCTCGGCATTTCGCGGGTAATGTGAAATTTCCGGTCTAAGTCTGCTCCGCTGAAATATCCAGGCGCTCAAAAAGCCAGCCGAGCAGCAGCACCCCCAGGCCGGCTTCGACGGCCATGACCAGCGCCGCCGCGGCGGACGCCAGCGCCACGGCCAGCACCACACCCAGCACGAATTTTGCGAGAAAGAATAACCCGGCGAACACGGCAGCGGCGGGGATCACGGCAAGGAGGAGCGCAAGGAACTGGCCCAGCGCAAAAATGAGCCGTTGGCCGGTGGCTTCAATGCCTTGCGGCGCGTCCGGGCCGGTTTGAAACCAACCGGGGAACAGCAACACCGCCCCGTTGGGAATCACCAGGGAGACCAGATTGAACATCGGCAGGACGACGACCGCGCCCAGGGCAATCACCAAGGTGAGCGTGCCGGCGACCTGATTGCCGGCCGGACCGAGACATCCCACCGCGACCAGCAGGAGCAACCACTGGCCGGCGGTGAGGATGACAGCGGGCGCCAAGATCTCTCCCAAGGCCACCTGCCATCCCGGCAGCGGATATAGCTTCAGCAAGTCCGCCTGCGGCAGGTCATGACGGAAATCCTGGCGGACAATCTGGGGACCCATTAGCAGCAACATCCCGCCGAACATGCCCGCGATCGCTCCCACCACCGGCACCCAGTTGCCGCCGGCGTTCGCGCCGCGCAGGCTCAACGAAACGCCGACCGCAATCGCCGCGAGCGTGATCCCCATGCGCATCGTGAACGCCTGCCCCGCTCCGATCAGATTCTTCCAGAATAACGCCACGGGTCGCAGCCCCAGCGGCGCGAGTTGGAACGGCGGGCGTTTGGCCTTTTTGTATTTGCCGCCGGATTCCAGCCGACCGGCACGCAGGGCGGCAACTTTTTCCGCCAGCCGCTGGGAAGCCTCCACGGACGCCTCCTCAAAAGCCACATCCGCGCGGAGAACCCACCAATAGTGCGCCACCAACAGCACCAACACCGGCAGCAGGGCGATAAGAAAATCCAACGCGCCGGTCGCCAGGTAGGGGCGGACGGCCAGGCGAAACGGATACAGCAAGTACGGCAGCGGACCAGACACCAGCGCCTGCCGCGCATAGTCCATCATGGTCTCCAGATTGGCGAGGTCGCCGGCCGCAAGCGGCGGCAGGGTGCGAACCGCCCAGACGCCGACGATGCCAAATCCGATCAGTCCCACCGTCAGGATCGCGAGCCGGCGCTTCCAATGCGTCACGCCCCGGTCCAGGAGCGCCGTCAGCGCAAAAGATGAGCCAAGCAAATGCAGGTTCAGCAGGGACAAAACCAGCCACCAGCCCAGGAAGTGAATGACCATTTTGCCTCCGGAACCCAAGCGATTCGTGAGCAGCGCCAGGAGCAGCGTCGTAAAGAAAATGCCCGCCTGCGACCGCAGCAGCTTGAAATGAATCAACCCGCGCCGCGAGACCGGCGCGGGAAACAGGAACGCCACTTCCGCCTCCGTGAAAACCAAGGCCGCGCGTTTGTGGGGCACTACCCACGCCAGCAGCACGATCACAAACAGAATCAGCGCGCCCAGGGATTCGAACAGCCGCGGGTCAACGGTGGCCGCCTCCACGGCGGCCATCCGGCCGCGCCCCTGGCCGAGCATCCAGCGGAAGAAATAAAAGTAGAAGTACAGTCCGCCCACAATGGCCCCGGCAAGGTACTTGGGTTGCTTGAGCCGTTTGAGCCGCGCGCTGAGGCGGTTGCGCAGCGAGTGGTATTGCAGATAAAGCAACGCGGCGATCATGGAAGGCGCGGTGGTTCGCCTTTGGTTTCAATGGTGGCGCGGAAGAACACTGCCTCCAGGTTCGCGTCGCCGGCATGCTCGGAAAACTGCTGTCGAATCTCGGCCAGCGTGCCATAAATGACTTTCTGCCCGGCCTTCAAGATCAGAAAGTGGGAACAAACTTCCTCCAGCAAATGCAGCAAATGGGAGCTGATAATGATGGCGGCCCCGCCGCGCGCCCGCTCGAGAATTGAGTCCTTCATCCGCCGGATGCCCAGTGGATCGAGGCCGGTGAGCGGTTCGTCGAAGTAAATCACCCGGGGTGAGTGGAGGAGGCCGCAGGCGATCGCAAGTTTCTGCTTCATGCCGCGGGAGAGCTCCCCCGGCAGTTGGTCGCGTTTGTCCGCGATTTCCAGTTCGTTCAGCAGCGGCGTTGCGATTTGCTCCCAATTCGCCACCTGATAAATACGCGCCACAAAATTCAAGTGCTGCCAGACGGTGAGGTAATCAAACAGACGCGGTTCGTCGGTGAAAAAGGCGATCTGTTGCTTGGCCGCGATTGGATCCCGGGCGAGGTCGTGACCGCCGGCGCGAATCGTGCCCCGCGTGGGCGGAATGATGCCGGCGAGGCAGCGCAAGGTCGTGGTCTTCCCCGCACCGTTGGGCCCGACCAAACCCAGAACTTCGCCGGGCTGGACGGAGAACGAGAGCGCGTTGACCGCCACAAACTCGCCGTAAAGCTTGGTGAGGTTTTCGACTTGGATCATGCGCGACCTTGGGTTTGGGCTGCCCCACGATTGCAACTGGCGGCAGACCCTACCAGCGGACGGCTTGGTCGTAAAGCATGGCGCAAGTCCATCGAACCAAGCATCCAATCAGAAATTCAGGATGGACGAAAGTGCGGTTTGCCCCAGTAATCCCGGGAATTTGATGGATCGTCGGTCATCAAAACGCGACACGAAATAATCGGCCCCTTCGTTCGCTGCTTTGCTGACCGCTATTTTCCTCAAGTTGATCGCCATCGCTGCCGGAGGTGTAACTGGTGAGGCCGGCCTGAGAGGTTCAGTGCTGGCGCAAAAGAGGACAGGGAAAATTGCGCTGACCCAGTGGGTCAGAACTTCAACGGCGCGAGGGCATCCGCAATCCATCCCGGCGTAATGAGGCGCTCATTGATGACCGTGTACCAAAGGTCGGGGCGACCTTCAACGTAGCGCCGCAAATTTCCCAGGGCGGCCACCAGATCTGGCCGCCGGATTTCCAAGTCCCCCGGTTGATAGCGCAGGCCGACGCGGTTCATGAATTCAACCGTCTCCGCATGGCGATTCTCTTGCAGCCGGCTCAGGAGATACACCCCCAAGCCGACGATCCACCCGTGGATGAAGGAGCGCTTCAGTCGCTCCTCTAGTTCGTAAAACAGGTAGTGCTCGCTGCCTTCCTCGACGCGGTAATGCCCGGCCGGCAGACAAATGGTGTTCACGCAAATGTAGCCTTCCACAATCGCGCGCAACCCGTCGTCCGTGCAGGCGCGAATGGCGTCCGCCTTCGCCATCGTGTCGGTCAGGATCGCGCGCGCGGCATTGACATCCCTGGCGCGGAACGGGAACTCGGTGCGATGGGCGCGCACCGCGAGTTCCCAGTCGAAACACGCCGTGTGGATCGAGAGCAAGTCGCCCACGCCCGCAATGTTTAACTCCGGCGGCGCGGTGCGGATCAGGTCGCAATCAATAACCAGCGGATCCGGAGTCGTCTGGCCGACGTATTCCACGCGGTGACCGCGGCGAATGCCGGCCGCGGGCGTGACGAACGCGTCCACGCTCAGAATCGTAGGGGCGGAGACGAGGCGCAGGCCGCGTTTCCAAGCGAGATACTTGCCAAGATCCATCGCCTGACCGCCGCCGATGGCGAGCACGGTGTCACATTCCGGCGCGGTGGCGACCTGACGATCGAGAGTTTCGATTTCCATGTTCTCGACGGGGAGCACGGCCACGGGCTGTGCGCCGAGCCGATGCTGCGCCAGGCGCCAAGGCACGGCCATGGTAGTGACGATGAAGCGGCCAAGCTCTTTGCCGATGCCGTCAATCGCACCAGCTCCGAAACGGTAGGAACGAACGTTGGTTTGACCTTCAATCATAAAAGCTTTGAACGGTATGGTTATGGTTTGCTATGGCTGTTGCTGGATGACGGCCGCGTTCACGTAGCCGAGGGCGGATTGGATGTATTCCTCGTCGGCTTCCGACAGGCGGCTGGGCACGTTGATGCCGACGGTGGTGGCCAGCAATTCATCAAGGCGCGGCAGCGTGCCGCGATGATAGGCGTGCAGGTCGGACGCCTGCGTTGCGCCGCTCGCCCACGGGCCGCCGTTGTTCAACGGCCATTTCTCAACGAGCGGCTGGATGTTGTAGTAAACATGCACCTCGAAGTCGTGCAGGAACCAGGGACGCAGGCCAAATTCGCCCAACGCGGCGGCGACGGCGCGACCGTGCGCGATCCGTGCGGCATCGGTCCGTTGGCTGGGCGGCAGGCGGAAGAGGCAGTAGTAACCGGTGTCGCCCGGGTTGGTCGCCTCGGCCCGGGCGCGGGGCGTCAAGCCGAGCGAACGGAGGTGACTCTCGATCCGATCATGGCTCCGCCTCATTCGTCGAAGGATGTCGTCGAGCCGCTTGAGTTGAACGCGCGCCACGGCGCCTTGGAGTTCAGTCATCCGCCGGCCATGGCCCCAGCCGATGGGTGAATCGCCATACCAATTCTTCGGCGGTGCACCATCGCGGGCGTAACCGGTGTTGTGCAGCGCCTCGATGCGGCGCGCGAGTCCGGGATCGCGCGTCACCACCAACCCGCCTTCCCCGGCCGTGATGTTCTTGTTGATTTGCAGGCTGAAGATCGCGGCATCACCGAAAGTCCCGACGCGGTGAATTTCGGGTGGACCGAGCGGAACACGCGAGCCGGGCACTCCCTGGGCGTGGGCGCCGAGGGCCTGGGCGCAATCCTCCAAAACCAAGATGTGAGGGAGGCCTTGCTTCTCGCGCTCGGCATTGATGGCGCGCACCTCCGCCATGATCGCGCCGATCCGCGCGCACCCGCCCAGCATGGGCACGGGCATGATCACCTTGGTGCGCGGATTGACGCGTTGGCGAATGTTCGCCGGGTCCATATTCAGCGTGTCGTCCGAATCCACGAGCACCGGGATGGCACGGTTGCGCACGATGGCCGAGATGCTGGAGATCCACATGAATCCCGGCACCAGCACCTCATCGCCCGGGCCCACGCCCATGGCGTCCAGCGCCACCTCGAGAGCGCCGGTGCCCGAGTTGACGGCGGTGACGCGAAGGTCGGTTGCTCCGGGCCACGGTTCGCCCGGCTGGCTGGACAGGAATCTGGCAAACTCGAGCTCCAATCCGGCGACTTCGCCACCCCACTTCGGGCCATAGTAGCGAAAGGGCGAACGGTTGCGGATGACGCGCGTGACAGCCTCGATCTCCTCCTCGCCATACCATTCAGCGCCGGGGTACTCGGACGGCAAGGCAACCGGAATCGGTCTGATCTTGCCGCCGCAGTTGTCGGGTCGAGGTTTAGTCATGGCGGACTTCGCTGGGAGTTGTTGGTGGACCGGCTTCACCGCGCATCAAGCGCTGACGAATCACGAGAAAGTAAAGCACGAGCCCGGCGGCAATGGCAATCGCGGTGGAGAGCGCGGGCAGGTGTTGCGTCGTGATTCCGGCCAAGGGCGTGGGCGGAATGGTGAGCGCCGCGACCAGACCCAAAACCCACACCAGCGCAGCGCCGCCAATCCAGCGGCGCGCAGGGCCCAGTCGAAAACCGTTCGTGACGGTCGTGGGCCGGTAGCGCAGCACGGCGATGATGATTCCCGCGTAACCGAGATAGCCCGCGACTGCGGAGATTTGCGTGATGATGTCGAGCGTCGGCAAGCCGAGCACGACGCCCGACGACACGGCCCAAATGAAGAGAATGGCATTGCGCGGCGTGCGGTGGCCTTCCGCTACGAACGCCAGCCAGCGAGAGCCCGGCAACATGCGGTCGCGCGCCATCGCAAAGAGCAACCGGCTCGTCGCCGCCATGCTCGCCAGGCCGCAGGCAAACACCGAGATGCCGACGACTGCGAGCACCGGCGTCATGCCCATGGAGCCAAAGGTGGCCTGCAACGTGTGGAGCAACGGATTGTCTGCCTTCTGGGCCGCAGGGAGATCGGGGATGGCCAGCATCACGCCGCCCAACAGCAGAAAACCCGCGACGCCTGAACTCAGCAAAGAAAGCAGAATCGCCCGCGGCACGACGCGCCGGGGTTGGCGGGTTTCTTCGGCGAGATCGGCCGCGGCCTCAAAGCCCGTGAGGCACCACGCCCCCACGAGCAACGAGAGCGCCCATGCGCCGAGGCCAGCAGGTTGGGCCGTGGCGACGTTGGTCGAGTTGGCCAGCATCGCCGGGGAGGCATCGCGCGCCAAAGCAATTCCGATCAGCACCACGCTCAACGCTGCCACGCCGAGTAGTTCTGTCCAAACGCCGACATTGTTCACGTGCGAGGCCAGCCGGATGCCGAACAGATGCACCAACGCTGTGATCGCGATCACGCCGAGCGTGAGGGCCCGCATTCCGGCTGGACCGGCCCAGCCTCCGCCCAGCCAGGTGCCGACTTGCGCGGCGAGCGTGGCGCAGACGCCGGGAAACCCGGTGAGGAATTGCAGCGTCAACAACCAGCCGACGAAGAATCCGAAATGGGGATTCACCAACCGGCTCGTCCACTGGTAACCGTAGCCGGATAGCGGAAAGCGCGTGGAAAGCTCCGCCAGCACGAGCGCTACGAGCATCTGGCCGGCAAGCACCACCAGCCACGACCAGACCAGCGCCCCGCCCACCTGGCGAAGCCCGGGTCCGAAGTTGGCAAACACGCCGGTGAAAACCGAGATGAGCGAGAACGCCACGGCGAAGCTGGAGAAGCCACCCATGCTGCGCTGGAGCTGCTGCCGGTAACCGAATTGCTGGAGTTCGCTCGTGTCGTGGTCGGTGTTGGTCACGGTTCGCCCTCTCAATAACCCTCAACCCCAAATATCATCGCCTGCTTCATCTGCACGCGCAGCATGATGGGCCTGCCCTGGTGGCCGATCGTTTCCCCGCCCTTCCACATCGCCGGTACGGCCAGCGCGTAGCCGGTGAGTCGGGCGCGTTCCCCGGAGCGGGTGGGGAAGTCCGGTTGGTTCAGGTTGCTTCACTCGGACTTTGCCCGCCATGAATGTTCATACGTTCCGATTTCCGCCACGGGAATTGGCTCGAACAACCGGCTGCGCCAAGGAACGCTCAGCCGGAGAGCCTCACCAGCGGCGATGGTTCCTAGGGCGTTGGTCTCGGACATCATGCCGTTGAGCGCCGCGCGCGGCACGCCGCCGTCCCGTAGGAACGGCCGATCGCTCCGGACAAACAGGTTGCGGCTCAGGTCGTTCACGTCCGCGCCGGTCTTTAAGGTCGCCAGTTCCGGATAACGCCCGGCGTAGGGCTGGGCGGAAGCCTGCTCCAGAAATTTCGCGGTGTTTTCCAGCCAGCGTTTCTCCCCCCACCGCGAGAAGCTTACGCCGGCAAAGCAGTCGAGGAACAGGTTGTTGTCCACCAGATTGTCCTTGCCGCCATGAATCTGCACGCCGCCGAAGATGACCGCGCCGCAGCGTTCGAAGATATTTCCATGAACCACCACGCCCGAAATCATGTCGTCCAACCGCACGCCGGCCGCGCCGTTGTGCGTGCCGCCGCGAATGTCGCTCCAGCGATTCCAGCGGATGACCACGCCGCGATAGAGCGGATTGCCAAACATGTCCACGCCGCCTTGGTCATCCGACTCCTTGACCACGTCGCGAATCAGGTTCAACTCGATCACGTGATCGTTGCCTTCGATGCGCATGGCCGAGGATGGCATGTTCTCGAACCGGTTGTGCGCAATCCGGTTGCCGCAACCGTCCAGGTGGACGGCGGGCGTGTAAGTGCGTTTGAGCCGGGAGATGTCACGCACGACGCAGTTCTCCACGAAGTGACGACCGGCCTCAAGCGTCTTGCGGTCGCCGCCGGCCACGCGTGTGCCGCCGCAGCCGAGCGTCTCCAGCAAACAGCCGAACACGCCATGATGCCGTCCGCCCTCAACCACCACCGCATCGCCGCCCATCTGCCGCACAATGCATCCCGCCACCAGGCAATCCGCGCCGCCGGAAACGTGGATGCCGTCGCCGCGACCTTCATGCAAAGTCAGCCCTTGAAGGATCACGTGCCGTGCGTCTTTGAGTTCGATGAACGGCGCGTCGAACATGCTTAACACGATTTCAGCCTTCGAGATCTCAAGTCCCGCGGGCGGCAGCCAGTAAAGGCGCTGGGTGCG
>CAZIJO010000086.1:0-21922 GCA_964539515.1 uncultured Bifidobacterium sp.
TATCGCATTATGTGAAACCCGGCACGGCGCTGGATGTCGAGGCGCGCAAACGCGGCAACTCCACCTACCTTGTGGACCGCGTCATCCCGATGCTGCCCGAAGCGTTGAGCAACGAACTCTGCTCGCTCAAACCCAACGTGGACCGTCTGACCAAGTGCGTGGAGTTCCTCGTGGCGGACGATGGCCGCGTTTTGAGCACGAAATTTTACCCGGCGGTCATCCACTCGCAGCGCCGCTTCACCTACAAGGAAGTGTTCGCGATCTTGCAGCGAGCCGGAGCGCCGGTCTCCCGACCCGGCACGAGAGCTTTTCGGGATCAACAACACGCCGGGCCGGAGGCCGGCGCTCCAGTTCCAGCTTCCATTGTCCAGATGCTCCACGACGCGCATGAACTCGCGCAGAAGATTCGCCGGCTGCGTTTCAAGAACGGCTCGCTGGCGCTGGATTTTCCGGAAACCAAAATCCGGCTCGATGACCAGGGCCGGGTGATGCGCATCGAGAAGATCGAGAACGACGTCTCGCATCAGTTGATCGAGGAATACATGCTCCTGGCCAATGAAGCCGTGGCGGCGCGGTTGATGGGCGAGAATCAAAAGGCGATCTACCGCGTTCACGAAGAACCGGACGAACGGCGGCTGACCGAATATCGCGAAGACGTTCTCAGCCATCACATCCCGTGCGGCAACCTGACCAAACGCCCGGAAGTCTCGCGGCTCTTGCAGAAGCTCGACACCCTGCCCATCGGCGCGGCGCTGAAAATCGGTTTTCTCCGCTCGCTCATGCGCGCCCGTTACGCCGTCGAACCGCTTGGGCATTATGGACTGGCCAAGGCGAAATACACGCATTTCACGTCGCCGATCCGGCGGTATGCCGACCTCGTCGTTCACCGCGCGCTGTTCCAGGCGAGCCATGGCCCGACGCATTCACTCAAGGAAACCGCCGAGCACATCTCCGACACCGAACGCAATTCTGCCGACGCCGAGCGCGACAGCAAGGACGTGAAGATGTATGCGTTCCTGAAGGCCCAGTTGCAGATGGCGAAGCCGCCGGTGTATCCCGCACTGGTGATTGACGTGCGGAACTTCGGTTTCTTCGTGGACGTGCCCGGCCTGGCGATGAGCGGATTGGTCCATCTCTCCAGCGTCACCGACGATTTCTACCAGTTCGACGAAGCCCGCGGCACGCTGACCGGCCGGCGCAGTCGTCGGGTGATCCGGCTGGGCGACAAGATGGAGGTGCAGATCGCCAAGGTGGACAGCTTCAAGAAACAGGTGGACTTCCGCCTCGCCCGCTCGGACCGCGACCGGTCCCCGGTTGCAGCAGGGGAACCACGCGGCAATCGTCCGCGCTTTCAGAAGTCTCAGGGTTGGCGACGCTCTGTGGACCGGGACCGTTCGCGCTCCAAGCGCCAGCCGCAAGGCTCGCCGCAGCAGAAGTTCGGGAAATTCAAGTCACAATCACAGTCGCGCCCGCCATTGCCGTCCCGCCCGTCCCACGATGCCAAATCACAACCCGCGCGACCGCAATCCGGCGGCGGAAACTTCCGCGCCGGCCAATCGCGCCCGCAGATTCCGTCCTCCCACTCGCGCTCGAAGTTTGGCGGGCGGAGACGATAAGTTGTGAGGATTGGTTTCCAGCGTCGGTTGGCTATCATCGCCTCGTGGAAACCTATTTTGCGATGTGCCGGGTCGCTGTGGTAGCGATGCTGGCTTTGCTTTTGGTGGGAGGCTGCAAACAAAAGGGTAATGCCTTGGCTGATTCAAGAATAGATTTCGGCGACGCGGCTGGAGAACCTCTGACAATTGATCCAGCCGTTACCCCTGAGTTGTTTTTGAAGTGGCGTGCCCCACGCTTGGGCACTTCCAACCCGGAGCTAATGAACAATCCGGTATGGGAGTGGTTGATCAAGTCGCGGGCCAATGCCTTCGTGGTGAATGAGCGACTCAAAGGTCCGTCGCCGTTTGAAGCCGGGCCGGGTTGGTGTTTCGACCGCTTCGGTCAGAGTTCCAATCGGCTTGCGGATGGTCGGGTGGTGTTCGTAGCTGGTGAACACGAAGATTCTTACGACCCGGACTTTTACATATACAACGATGTTGTGGTCCAGCATCCCGATGGACGCATGGAGATTTTCGGCTATCCACGTGAGGTGTTTCCGCCCACAGATTTTCACTCTGCGACAGTTGTCAGCAACTGCATCGTTCTGATCGGCAACCTTGGTTATCCCGACAAACGCACGCCGGGCCGAACGCAAGTGATGGCTCTCAACTTGGACACGCTTGCAATTTCCACTGTGCAAACCACGGGAACGTCGCCGGGTTGGATTCACAGTCACAAGGCAACCTTGGCCGATGATGTTCGCTCGATTTTAATTCAAGGTGGCAAGTTGGACCGTGGCGATCCGGATAAATCCTTGGTCGAGAACATTAATGATTGGAAATTGCATTTGAGCGACTGGCGTTGGGAGCGATTGATCGAACGTCGTTGGCCGCGCTGGGAAGTCCGGCGCAAGGATGGGGAACGGAATCATCTCTTTGATTACCAAGAAGCTGTCTGGGCAAAACGAATTCCAGAATTGAGCAAACCTGACGGAGCACTCGCTCGTATGAAGCAGAAGTTCGAGATTCCGTCATTGCACGAGGAGTTGGGAAAATCTCCCGATTTAGACCTGTTTGAGCGATTATACAAACCTTCAATCCCTCACGAAGAGCTGGCCAAGTCAGAAGATGAATACAACGTTCATCGTATCAAAGTGGAGGGCGTTACAGTCCGTTATTTGGAGGAAATGGATGCTGTCCAGATGACAGTGGAAGGGGGTTTACCGCAGAAAACGTTGGATGCACTCACTCGTGACTTGCTCGACAAGCTCTCGAAGCTTGAAAACACCTCATGTGAATTGATCCGGCTTTGAAGATCGGTGCTAATGCCACCGCACTCTCCCGCAGTCGCGGGACTGGCGCGCTGGCCCGGCGTCCTCGAACATCGCAAATGCTCTTGGACTGCGCCGGCAAAGCATCGCGGCGACGGCGCTTTCGCCGGGTACGAACGGCCGCGCGTTGATGCACGCCGGACCCAAAGCGGGGTCGCGCGGCGCTTGCCCCGCACTCCATGACGCGCCCATTCCGACAGAATCCCAACGGGATTCCATCATTCAGCCCAGGGTTGGTCCGAGCCGGACTGGCGAGGAGCTACCCTGGGTGAACCGCCCCCAAATATTTTCCAACCCCAACGGGGTTGCATCGCCGTTTCCTGCGCCGGGCTGCAACTCCTTCAGAGTTGATTCCAATTTGTGATTCGCCACCCAGCGTAGGTGCGGGCGCACCAACGCTGGGCTGAATGACATAATCCCTTCGGGATAATGTTCTTCACGCATTGGTGTCTTGGCGTTGATTCTGTTCTCGAAAGCGGTGCTAAAGTCACCGGTCCTTGTGGACGGCCACCACACGCTGGCGCGCTGGCCCGGCGTCCTCGAACTTCGCGAAGCGTCTGGACTGGTGCGCGTACACCGCCGCTTTTCCCCGGAGCGCGGGTCTGTGACCCGCAGCGGCTTCGCAAATTCAACGCCGTCGGAATTACCTGAAACACTCCTTCAATCGAGGTGCTGCGGCTCACAGAGCCGCACTCCGTCGAATCCCTTCGGCGTTGCCTCGCCGTTTCGCACGTCAGGCCTGTGATGATAGGGCGCGTCACTCCGTGCGCGCCGGTCCTTGCGGACGGCCAGCATCAAATCCGAAGTCGTACCTTCCAGCGAGGTGGCGGGCAAGGGGCTGCCCGCCCGACCTTGTTCATGAGCAATTCACTGGCAGCGCAGGCCGGTTTCCGGTAATACAAGCCGAGTTTTCCTCTTCTGACAGATGAATTGGACAAACGCAATATGAATACGAGCCGGCTGTGCGTGAAGTGCAGAGCACCGATAAGCGCGGATGCCGCAGATGGGCTTTGCCAAAATTGTGTTTCGGGGGCCGGGACCGGCCAGGGCAATTCGCGTCGGGAAACCATAATGGTCGTGCCAGCTGCGGCCCCGACGCCCGAGGAGATCGCAAAGAATTTCCCCCAACTTGAAATTTTGGAACTGCTGGGCGAGGGCGGCATGGGCATGGTCTATAAAGCCCGCCAGCCGCAACTCGACCGGTTTGTTGCACTGAAGATTTTATCCCCGTTACTCAGCCAGGATTCTGCTTTCTCCGAACGCTTCTCGCGGGAAGCCCGGGCCCTGGCGAAATTAAACCATCCCAACATCGTCGCCATCTATGATTTTGGGAAGGCGGGCGATTTTTACTTCCTGGTCATGGAGTATGTGGATGGGATGAATCTCCGTCAATTGGAGCAGGCCCAGAAGCGGCTCCAGCCGGAAGAGGCACTCACGCTCATCCCCAAGATTTGCGAGGCGCTCCAATATGCCCACGAGGAAGGCGTGGTTCACCGGGATATCAAACCGGGCAACATCCTGATCAGCAAAAAAGGCCGGGTAAAGATTGCGGACTTCGGCCTGGCCCGGATTGCCGGTCGTGAATCGAAAGACAGCCGGCTCACGGGCGCCCAGGACGTGATGGGGACGATGCATTACATGGCGCCGGAACAACTTGAAAATCCGCTAGCGGTGGATCACCGCGCGGACATTTACTCGGTCGGCGTCGTTTTTTATGAAATGCTGACCGGCGAACTCCCCATCGGGCGTTTTTCGACGCCCTCGCAAAAAGTTCAAGTGGACGTGCGGTTGGATGAGATCGTGCTTCGTGCGCTGGAAAAGGAACCTGACCGGCGCTATCAGCATGCCAGCGAGGTCAAGACCGATGTCGAGACGCTCGCTGCGACGACGGAAGCGCTCGCGGCTCGATTGCGGGCTTCAGGCGGGGCGAAGTCCGAATCTGCCAATGCCTCACGTTTGACTGGAAAACCCGCCCGTTTGGCCTGGGTGACGGGCGGAACGCTTGCGGTTCTAGCAACGGTGTTGCTGGCAGTGCAACTCAGGCCGAAGCGCGGCTCTGGCACCGCCGAATCTGCATCCCCAAGTCCGGCGACAACCAGCTCAGCCAAGATCGGTTTCGAGGCGGTGGAAGGTTACAGTGCAGGCCGGACTCTCACCGGCCAGCAAGGCTGGTCACACGGAGGCTGGCCCGGGCAAATGACGTCCGGCGGCCAGGGAGTCGTCGCCGGGCTGCTGCCCGGCTCGTCGCAACAGGCGTTTATCGGGGGAGTTGCGGGCTTTACCAACACGACCGGCGGTTTGATGTTTGCCAGCGCGAGACCTCCTCCAATCCTTTTTCAGAACAAGAAGGACGCCAGTGGAATTGTTGAGATTTCCTGGAACCAACTTATCACCGACTCGACCAATGGGGCGCAAAACTATTTCGAGTGGATTTTCCAGAACCGCCAGGGCCGCCTGCTCGGGGGCTTGCTGTTTTGTAACGACACGCGTGGCATCCGCCGCCGGCGGGAAGACAACAGCCTCATCGTCACCGGCAGCGAGTTCACGCGTGGGAGGCTTTACGCCGTCAAAGTCCGCTTCGATTTTTCAGGTAATCAATGGTCCGCCATGGTCGGCACCAATGTTCTGCCCGCCCAACCCATCAGCGCGAAAGAGATGCCGCTCAACCTCGGGGCCATGTTTGTGACCTGGTGGACTGGGAAAAGCCAGCGGGAGCCGGTCACCGGCGACAATCGATTGATTTTCGATGATCTCACGGTAACCGAATAATCACAAAACGGTCTTCCCCAGAGCTCCGGTTGCGCCTGATCGCGCAGTTGTTGGAGGTTTCTGAGGTTGCCGTGGAGGTCTTCGGACAATGCCACGGCGATGTAGTTAACTTTGCTGGGCCGGCGCGAAAGGCATGCCGCGCGCGATCCGGTCGCGATAGCCGCGCGGAAAATCATCCATGCGCAGCATTGGAAAACGCAACCATCCGTCTGGATCGCCAATGGGGGATTGTTGCTCGGGCGTGGTAGTTCCCGCATTTCCCACTGCTGCGACTGGTCCTGCGGACACATTCCCGCGCCGGCCGAACATTGTAAGAAGACCGCGCTTACTGGTTTCATCTGCCCAAGGAAAGCACATGCAGCATTTGTAATTTGTATGCTCGATGAGGACTTTCCCAATCTTCGTGGCGCGGTTGCTTTTCGGGGATCACTGAAGGAGAGCTTGAACGGTCGCCTTAAGTTCAGCCACTATGATCCCACGGATGGACGATCATGAATCCAAGTTCAATTGAAATCCTGGCCTCGGTGTTGTTCGCCATTGCGGTGTTGCACACCTTTTGCGTCAAGAAATTCGCCCACTGGGCGCATCAAAGTCCGTCCGGATCGGTGCGCGAGCATCTGTTGCACTTCCTCGCGGAAACCGAGGTCGTGTTTGGGCTGTGGGCGGCGGCATTGTTTCTCGGCATCGGGGTCGTAAAACGATCGTTTCATGATCCCATTGCCTACATCGACAGCCTCAATTTTACCGAACCCAAATTTGTGTTCGTCATCATGGTTGTGGCGGCGACCCGGCCGGTCGTCAAGCTGGCGGAAGCCCTGATCTCGCTGGTGGCGCGGGGGCTGCCATTCCGGGAAGGACTGTCGTTTTACCTGGCCGCCCTGATTTTTGGGCCATTGCTCGGGTCTTTTATTACTGAACCGGCGGCCATGACCCTGCTGGCCTTGTTGCTCAAACGGCGCTATTTCGATCACGGCATCAGTCTGAAGCTTGCCTATGCGACGCTCGGTTTGCTGTTTGTAAACGTATCCATCGGCGGCACGCTCACGCATTTCGCGGCGCCGCCGGTGTTGATGGTGGCCGGGAAATGGAATTGGGACACCACATTCATGCTGACCCATTTCGGCTGGCGGGCGGCGGCCGCGTGCGCGGTTTCAACCGCTGCGATCGCGCTGCTATTTCGCAAGGAACTGTCTGGCTTGTCCGCAGTGCGCGATGCGACCGCCGGCGTTCCGGTGTGGCTCACCCTTGCGCATCTCTTGACCCTCGCCCTGGTGGTGGCCTTTGCCCATCACCCCGATGTTTTTTTCGGCATGTTCATTCTTTTTCTCGGCCTGGTGACCGCCACGCAGCCGCACCAGGACCCGCTCAAGTTGCGCGAAGGATTGCTGGTTGGTTTTTTTCTGGCGGGGCTCGTCACCCTGGGTTCGCTCCAGGCCTACTGGCTAAAGCCGCTCATCCAGAGCCTAAATGGCAGCGCGTTGTTTTATGGTGCCACCGGCCTGACCGCGCTCACCGACAACGCAGCGCTCACTTATCTCGGCTCGTTGGTGGACGGCATCGCCGACGAACTCAAATACGCGTTGGTGGCCGGCGCCGTCACGGGCGGGGGACTGACGGTGATTGCCAATGCCCCGAATCCGGCGGGGGTGGGGATTCTGCAAAGTGCCCGGGTGTTTGCGGGCGAAGGCATCAGCCCGCTGGGACTCTTCCTCGGGGCGCTGCTGCCCACGGGAGTGGCGGTGGTGTGCTTTTGGTTGCTCGCCTGACCGGGCGGTCGTGCCTTTGGTTCGCGAGCCGATCCGGGAAGGATCCGAAAGCGCCCAAGATTAAGTTCGAAGGGGATTGAATTGCCCGACGGCCTCCGGCATACTCGAAGCAACTGATGAAGTTAGCGGTTCAACCATGACCGGTTGGCCGACGCCGACAAAGCTCAAACTAAAAGGAGATTCTATGACAAACGAAGCGAACGTTGAAAAAATCATGACCGATCTGAAGACGCTTTCACGCGATGCCGAAGCATTGATGCAAGCCACGGCGGGACAGGCGGGCGAAAAGGCCGGGGAACTGCGGGCCCGATTATCCGCCGCCCTCGATTCCGCCAAAGCCACTTGCCGGCGGGTGGAGGAAAAAGCGATTGCGGGCGCCAAAGTGGCGGACAAGACCATTCGCGAGCATCCCTATGAGTCCATCGGAGTCGCGTTTGGAATCGGGTTGTTGATCGGGGTGCTGGTGGGACGCCGGTAATCCATGGACGATTCCCAGCACGAACCGGCCGGTCTGCTGGCCACCGGGAAACGGATCCTGCGGTCGCTGGGCGATCTGGCGCAAAGCCGTTTGGAGTTGTTCCTCCTCGAACTGAAAGAGGAACGCATTCGCGTGCTGGACGCGCTGCTGCTCATGGCGGCGTGTCTCATTTGCGGCCTGATGACGGTGGCGTTGCTCACGCTGACTTTGCTGGTGGTGTTTTGGCAGGAGCATCGTGTGATCGTACTGGTGCTGCTGACGCTGGGTTACGCCACCGGGACCGGCGCAACGTTCTGGACCCTGCGCAACCGTCTCCGCGACTGGCAGTCGTTTGCCGCCACTTTGGAGCAAATCAAAAAGGACCGCGCATGCTTGCAAAAGGAGAACTAGAAAGGCTGCGCCCGCTGAAAGAACGGCTGGTGCTGCAAAGTGACACAAGCCGGCGGGTGATCGTCGCTGAGCTGCAACGGCTGCGTTCGCCTGGGTTTTGGCGGGCCGAGGCCAGCCAGTTCGTAAGCCAGCATCCTTTATTGACGGCGATCCTGGGGATTGGAGGCGGCATCATTGCGACCAAGGTCTTGCGGCAGCCGGGGGCGGCGTTGAGCTGGCTCGGCCGGTTGGGTGGCGCTGGCTCGGCCTTGTTTTCCGTCTGGAATTGGCTGGGCCGGAGGTAACGCAAACCCAGAGCAGGCACCGCGTCTCCGCCGATGTGGAACGCGGTCAGCGTTCCTTTTCAGCCGGCGCGAGAAAAACGATGCCGGCGTCATTTCGCCGTTGACGATTCGTTTTCCCGGACCAAACTAATTTCCGTTCGCGACTGAATGAAGACCTTTCTATTCATCTGCACCGGCAATATCTGCCGTAGTCCGATGGCGGAGGGATTATTCCGCCATGCGGTGCAGGGGCGAACGGAGTATCGCGCGATCTCGGCCGGCTTGGGCGCGGTTAACGGGCAGCCTCCCAGTGCTTATTCCGTGCAGGCGATGAAGGAGCTCGGCGTGGACATTTCCCGGCAGCGCAGCCAGATGCTCACGGCGGACCTGGTTAAGCAGGCGGACTACATCTTGGGGATGACGCACAGTCACGTGGATACCGTGATGCTGCTGTATCCGGCGGCGGCGGAGAAAACGTTCCTCCTCCGCGAGTTTGACGACACGTTGGACCCCTTCGAAAAGGATATCAGCGATCCGATTGGCGGCTCTTATGAAGTCTACCTCAATTGCCGCGATCAAATCGAGCAGGGCATTGCGTCGCTGTTGCGTTTCCTTTCCCAGCATGAATATGCCGTCGGCGGCAAACCCTCCGGCTCCACGAAGCCCGCGATGGTGGCCATGGGTGCGGATCACGGCGGCTTCGAACTGAAGGAATCCCTGAAGAAATACCTGTCGACCCGCGGCATCAGCTTCATGGACTTTGGCACGCATTCTCTCGAGTCCACCGATTATCCCGATTACGCGCAGCAGGTCGCAGCGACTGTCGCGGCCCAAAAGGCCGAGTTTGGTCTGCTGGTATGTACCACCGGCATCGGGATGAGCATCACGGCGAACAAGACGCCCGGCATCCGGGCCGCCATGGTCTGCGAACCGCAAGCCGCGGACCTGACGCGCCGGCACAACGACGCCAATGTCCTGTGCCTTTCCGGGAAGTTCACCCCGACCGAGGAGGCCAAGCGGATTCTCGACGCTTTTCTCAACACCAAGTTTGAAGGCGGACGCCACGAGCGTCGCGTGAACAAGATGGAACCCAAAATGATTCAACAAGAATACCGTTTGCGAAATGTGGACGCCGCGATTGCGGACGCCGTGGAACACGAACGCCTGCGCCAGCAGGAAAACATCGAACTCATTGCCAGCGAAAACTTCACCAGCCCCGCGGTGATGGAAGCGCAAGGCTCGGTGTTGACCAACAAGTACGCCGAGGGTTATCCGAAGAAACGCTGGTATGGCGGCTGTGAAAACGTGGATACCGTCGAGCAGCTGGCCATCGACCGCGCGAAGAAATTGTTTGGTGCGGAGCACGCCAACGTTCAGCCGCATTCCGGCAGCGGCGCCAACATGGCGGTCTATTTTGCGTTCCTGAAACCGGGGGACCGGATGCTCACCATGGACCTGAGCCACGGCGGCCATCTTACGCACGGCCACAAGGCAAATTTCTCCGGGAAGTTTTTTGATATCGTTCATTACGGCGTGCGCAAGGAAGACGAACGGATCGATTACGATCAGCTGGCGAAGATGGCGCGCGAGCAAAAGCCCAAAATGATCACGGTGGGCGCCAGCGCCTACCCGCGCCAGATTGACTTCAAACGGATGGGCGAAATCGCCCGCGAAGTAGGGGCGCTGTTGCTTGCCGACATTGCGCACATTGCCGGGTTGGTTGCCGCCGGCCTGCATCCCAGCCCCATGGAGCATGCGGATTTCGTGACGACCACCACGCACAAGACGCTGCGCGGGCCACGCGGCGGCCTGATTCTTTGCCGGGAGAAATACGCCAAGGAAATTGATTCGCAGGCCTTTCCTGGGATCCAGGGTGGACCGCTCATGCATGTGATCGCGGCCAAAGCGGTCTGTTTCCACGAGGCGCTCCAACCTCGGTTCAAAAGCTATCAGGAGCAAATCGTGCGCAACGCCCGCGCGCTGGCGGATAGCATGAAACGCAATGGCTTTCGGCTGGTTAGCGACGGCACGGACAATCACCTCATGTTGGTGGATGTCGGGGCGCGGAATCTGACGGGCAAGGATTGCCAGATTGCGCTCGATGATGCCGGAATTACGGTGAACAAAAACACCATCCCCTTTGAGACGCGGTCGCCGTTCCTGGCCAGCGGCATCCGGCTTGGCACCCCGGCCGTCACGACGCGCGGCATGGCCGAGGCCGAAATGGCTGCGATTGCCGACATGATCAGCGAAGTGTTGATGGACCTCAAGAACCTCGACGCCATTGCCCAGGTGCGTCGGCGGGTGCGGGAATTGACCGCGAAGTATCCGCTGCCGTACTAGCAGCGTCGAACAGCTTGCCGCCTTTGCCCTTGCGGCGGCGAAGGCCGGCTGGTTAACCTGCGCGCGCATTTATGGCTGCCATCGGGCGTTTTCAGAAAGGCGACGACATCTTCCACGCCAAGGTGGTGGATGGAGAGTTGTTCCGATTGCACGGCGATGTTTACGGCTCCCCGTCGTTCGACAAGCGGGCTACTCCCCGCAAGGGGGTTCGGATTCTCACGCCGGTCCTGCCGTCCAAGATCATCGCGGTCGGTTTGAACTATGCGGATCACGCCCGCGAGCAAAACAAAGCGCTGCCAAAAGAACCGCTGATCTGGATCAAGGCCACGACCTCATTGATCCCAGATGGCGCCAAGATTGAAGTGCCGTATCCCGCGCATCGCACGGATTTTGAGGCGGAACTGGCCATTATTATCGGTCGGAAAATCCGCAACGTTACCGCCGCCGCCGCCGCCCGTTATATTTTCGGCTATACCGCCGCTCAGGACATCAGCGATCGAACGATTCAAAACTCCGAAAGTCAATGGTGCCGGGCAAAGTCGTTTGACACGTTCACCCCGCTGGGGCCGTATGTTGAAACGAAGCTGGATCCTGCCGATCTGACCATTCAGCTGTTCCAAAATGGCCAGCTCCGGCAAAATTCGAACACGCGACAGATGATTTTCAACTGTTGTGATCTGGTGAGCTTTATTTCCGCCAACATCACCTTGTTGCCGGGGGATGTGATCCTAACCGGCACTCCCGCGGGAGTCGGACCCATTCAATCCGGGGACCGCCTTGAAGTGCGGATCTCCGGGCTCGCGCCGCTCAACAACACCGTCAAATAGCCGGCCTGCCTGGTCTTCGGGTGTAGATGCCAGCGGTTGGGGTGCAAAAAAACATCGTTTACGGTCTGCTGCCGGTCTAACCTCCGCGCCACATGAAGTGGACTAAAACCCTGATTCCAACCCTCCGCGAAGCGCCCGCTGACGCGGAAATCCTTTCCCACCGCCTACTGCTGCGTGCTGGCCTCATCCGGAAGCTGGCGGGTGGCGTTTACACTTTTCTCCCGGTCGGTCTTCGCGCGCTGCGCAAAGTGGAGAAGATCATCCGCGAAGAGATGGATCGCGCGGGCGCGGTGGAGGTCCTGATGCCGTCGTTGCAGCCGGCTGAACTCTGGCAGCAGACCGGGCGCTATGAAACCGCGCGCGCGGTGCTGTTTCGCCTGAAGGACAATGGCAATCGCGAATGGGTTTTGAGCGCAACCGCCGAAGAAGTCATCACCACCCTGGCGGCAAACGAAATCAATTCCTACCGCCAGTTGCCCAAGAATTTTTATCAGGTCAGTGGAAAATTCCGCGATGAAATCCGCCCGCGCTTTGGCTTGATGCGGGCCAAGGAATTCATCATGAAGGACGCGTATTCCTTCGACACCACGGATGATGGCGCGATGGCGAGCTATCAAAGGATGTATGCCGCCTATCAACGGATCTTCGACCGTTGTGGCGTGCAAAACTTCCCTGTCGAAGCCGATACCGGGGTGATCGGCGGTAGTCATTCGCACGAATTCATGGTGCCCGCCGATACAGGCGAAAACGACGTGGTTTTCTGCGAAGGTTGCGGCTACGCGGCCAACATCGAGAAGGCTACCAGCGGCATTCCCAAAACGGCGGCCCGAGAAACAGGGGCCGCCCCGGAGAAGTTCCCCACCCCCGGGGTGGTTACCATTGAAGCGCTGGCCAAAGCGCCGTTCAACGTGCCCGCGAATCGGCAGATCAAGACGCTCGTTTATACTGCCGACAGCAAGCCGGTCATCATCCTGATTCGGGGGGATGACCAATTAAACGAAGCCAAGCTTGCCGGGGTCGTTGGCACGCCAAATTTCCGGGCGGCCACGGCGGAGGAAATCTTTGCCGCGCTCGGCGCCCATCCCGGAAGCCTGGGTGCGGTGGGCGTCAAAGGGATTCGCGTCTTTGCCGACCTTCGACTGACCGGGGCGAATGAGATGACCACGGGAGCGAATGAAGATGGATTTCATCTGCGCAATGTCTCCCTTGAACGCGATATCGAGGTGACAAAATGGTGGGATTTGCGAACCGTGGCGGCGGGCGAGCCCTGCGCCAAATGCGGCAAGCAGTTGAAAATCCGGCGGGCGATCGAGGTTGGTCACGTTTTCAAGCTCGGGACCAAATACAGTGAGGCCCTGAACGCCACTTTTCTGGCCGAGGACGGCTCCCGCAAGCCATGCGTGATGGGCTGCTACGGAATCGGAGTGACCCGCACCTTGCAGGCCATCATCGAGCAGAGCAACGACAAGGATGGTATCATCTGGCCGCTGGCAGTGGCCCCATACCAGGTTTGCATTACGCCGCTGACCATCCTGCCGGACAGCGCGGGGATGAAGCTCGCGGAATCGATTTATGCCGAACTGACCGCGGCGGGCGTGGAAGTCATCCTCGACGATCGCGATGAACGGCCGGGCGTGAAGTTTAAAGACGCCGACTTGGTCGGCTTTCCGATCCGCGTCAGCATTGGGGAAAAGTCGCTGGCGAACGGTGAGGTGGAAGTCAAGCCGCGCCGCGGCGCCATGACACTGGTAAAAACCAGTGAGGTCGTCAAAAAAGTCTTGGCGCTTGTGGGCGCGACTTCGAAATAGCGCCGGTTCATTCCGAATGAAGCGCCTCATTGCCCGGAACCGCCGATCCGTCAAGTCAGGACGGAGTGGACGGTTTTCTGCCGGCTGACGTCGTTGTCCAGGGATTCGCGCACCGCGCGCGCCAGGGTCACGCGGGTATAGGGCTTTTGGAGAAAGCGGGCGTCGTTATGGCGTTCTAGGAAATCCGTGCTGATGTCGTCCACGGTGTAGCCGCTGGCAAAGACGACGCGGAGCGGCGGGCGGTGGCGAAGTAGTTTGCTGGCCAATTCCACCCCGGACACCCCGGATGGCATCACGATGTCAGTAAAGAGCAGGTCAACGCTGTTCGGGTGGCGTTCCCAAAGTTCCATTGCGTCGCGGCCATTGGCGGCAACAAACACCTTGTAGCCACACTCTTCGAGGATGAGCTGGGCCATCTCGCGAAGCACGGGTTCATCCTCGACGACCAGGATGGTCTCCTTGCCGCCGGTGACGGGCGCGTTGGGGGCCGGATTTTCATTTGCCGGTTTGGCAGTTTCGGCGCTGGCCGGGAAGAAAACATTGAAGGTGGTCCCGCAGCCCGGTTTGCTGCTGACCTCCACCCACCCGCCGTGTTGTTTGACGATGCCGTAAACCGTTGCGAGGCCTAGGCCCGTGCCTTTGCCAACCTCCTTGGTGGTGAAGAATGGCTCAAAGATGCGACCGATGACATAAGTGTCCATGCCACAACCCGTGTCAGCCACACACAAGCAAACGTGCGGGCCCGGGCGGGATTCCGGATGCATCTGGACATAATCCGCCGCGATGTCGATTCCGCTCAGGCTCACGGTGAGCGTACCACCTTTATCCATCGCATCGCGAGCGTTCACGCAAAGATTCATGATGACTTGTTCAATCATCCCGCTGTCGCCGCGAATAAACGGGAGCCGAGTCGGGGGAGTGAAATCAAGCGTGATGGTTTCACCAAGGAGACGGCGAAACATCTTGCTCAAGTTCAGAACGATTTCGCTCAGATCCAGCAATTTGACTTGCATCACGTTTTTGCGACTGAACATGAGCAGTTGGCGCGTCAGGCTCGCGGCTCGTTCGGCGGCGAAGAATACCGCCTGTGCTGAATCGAGTGCCTGGGCGCCCATCCCGGGCCGGGCCATCAACATGCCGATATGTCCCTGGATGATCGTAAGCATGTTGTTAAAGTCATGGGCGACGCCGGCGGCGAGCTGGCCAATGGATTCCATCTTTTGCGACTGACGCAACTGGCTTTCGAGACTTAAGCGTTCCGTGATGTCGTCCACATAACAGTGCACGACGCCATTGGCAGGTACCGGGTGAAATGACCACTCCAACGTCCGCCCGCTGAGCTTGGTTTCATGGTGCATCTTGGAATGCCCTTCCGCGAGGCAGGCGGTCACAATTTCGGCAACGTTTGGCGGCAGGATTCCGCGCGGGTGATTCTGGTCTACCGAATGCGCCAGGCGCAGGGCGGTGTCGTTGAAATAAGTGATGGTTCCATCCTGCGTCAATTCCATCGCCGGATTGGGATTGAGCTGGGCAAAGGCAGCGAGTTTCTGCAATTCAGCTTCGGTCCGCAACCGGTCCGCCGCCGTCCCGAGGGCGTTAGCAATGGCAAGCAGGAATTGAACTTCGTCTTCGGTATAATGCCGTGGTCTGGGCGAGTAGACACCCAGCACACCGTAAGGTTGTTGGCGCGTGGTGATGACAACGCAGATTCCGCTCACAACGCTGTGATCAAGCAGCAGCCGCGGGGCGATGAAACGGCTTTCTTCGCGCATGTCCGTGATCACGATCGGTTCGCCGCTGGTCAGGACAAAGGCGGCTTGCGAGCGCCCGCAAGCTTCCACGACATCGACACCGACCCGGCCCGTTTTCCAGCCCAACCCGGCCCGCAGCAAGAGCGATTGTCGGTCGGGCTGTAACTCGAGGACATGGACGAAGGGGGTTTCCAGGATTTGGGAGGCGAACTGCAAGGCCTGAGTGAGCAGCCCATTGAAGTCCTGGCTGGCCATCGCGAACTGGCCGAGCGCGGCCACGACGGTTTGTTGTTGCGCGCGACTGAGCAGCAGTTTTTCGGTTTCTGCCCGTTCCCGTGCACGCTGTTGGAGCGACTCCGCCATCGAGTCGAAAGTGCGCGCGAGTTGCGCCAGTTCGCCTTTGACATCGCAGATCCCCGTGCGGGTGCTGAGGTCGCCGTTCGCCAGTCGCTCCGTTGTGCTGAGCAAAATGCGCAGCTGACGCATAATGAACCGTTCACCGCCGTACCAGGCGGCCGCCAGCGCAATCAGCCCGACGAGGAAGCCCGCCCAGTCTTCCAGTTGGAAATAATACATGAACGCCATCGGCGGCGTGATAGCGATGAAGATCGTTCCGACCAGACGCATTCGCAGGCTGGAAAAACCCGGACGCATCCTTGGGCTGGCACGAGCGGTTTTTGATGCCACTCGTTTTGACGGGGAAGAAGGTACGGGCTGCGTAGCGACGGGAGGCCTTTTGGTGACCGCGGGCGGATTGGGGATCGATTGTTGCAGCGAAGGATGGAAAAGCTCTCGCCAACCCTGTGGTTGGCGCACGATTTCACCTTGGAAATCATTCGAAAAGCTGTTCACGTAGCCTTTTAATTAGCAAATGGCCGGCCAAAGATTTTGGTCGACAGGCGTTTCCCCTGACCAAAGTATGGTGGAAATGCAGATTCAGACTTTTACGCTTGGGCATTCGCCCGACCCGGACGATGCCTTCATGTTTTATGGTTTGGCCAAGGAGTTGATTCCCACGCCGGGATTTCGATTCGAGCATATATTGCAGGACATTCAGACGCTCAATGAGCGTGCCTTGCGTGGCGAACTTGATGTTACAGCAGTCAGTATTCATGCCTATGCCTATGTGAGCGATCAGTACGCGCTCCTGCCGAGCGGGGCGAGCATGGGGGATGGCTACGGCCCAATGCTCGTGGCGAAGCGGAAGTTTTCACGCGCGGAAATCGGGCAAAAACGAATTGCCGTGCCCGGGACCTTGACGAGTGCGTTTCTTGCGCTGCAACTCTGGTTGGGAAAAACGGCGGCACAGATCAACCACGTCATAGTGCCATTTGACCAGATTTTTCAGGCGGTTTGTGAGGGTCGGGCCGAGGTAGGCCTGATTATCCATGAAGGCCAGTTGACCTATCAAAACGAGGGTTTGGTCTTGTGCGAAGACCTTGGTCAGTGGTGGGGACGGGAGAATGAGGGCCTGCCGTTGCCGTTGGGCGGGAATGTAATCCACAAACGGCACGATCCAAGCACCCGCAAGGCAGTTTCCGAAATCTTGACGGGGAGCATCCAATTCAGCCTTGACCATCGAGCCGAAGCCGTGCACCACGCGTTGCAATACGCGCGCGACATGGGTCGTGATCTCGCGGACAAGTTCGTCGGGATGTATGTCAATCACTGGACGCTGGACTACGGCGAGCGCGGACGTGAATCAATCCGCAGATTCCTCGGCCGTGCGTTCCAAGCGGGGATAATCCCCCACCGGCAGTCCTTGGAATTTGTGGAGTAAAAGCCCGTCATGGGCGGCTGAAACCGGCGAAAAAACCCAAATTTTGTTGTTGCGCGCCACCCGCAGTTTTGCACTATTAGGGCGACACCAGCCGATCCGAACCACAATTGGTAGTGGTCGGTTGCCTTTCGGGTGGGTGCTGTTAATCGAAAAAGAAAGCCGCATCAATGAAAGTCTTGCTCCAGGACAAAGCATCGGGACTCTACCTTAGAGAGGGAGGTGTCACGACACGGGACACTTCTGAGGCGATGGATTTTCTCAGTTCTTCACGAGCCATCGAGTTTTGTGCCATCCGCAAGCTCAATGGCATGCAGATTGTGCTGCGGTTTGACGAGCAGCATTTCGACATCGTTTTGCCGATGGTCATCGACCGAAATCACCAGCGAGCACGTCTCGCTCATGCCATCTGATTGGTCCCCGCGCCAAACCTTCCCGGGTTGGCGGTTGGAATTGTCGGGTTTCGCGGAACCAGACCGTTTCAAACGACCGGACTTTGGCGGTGAGTGATTCTTGCGTCTTCCGTCGTGAGCGCTACTCTGTCAAGCATGACTGTACGAACTGTTGACGTGACCAATCACGGCCGCATTGCTGCGCTCGGCCAACGGGTCCTTGATGGCGGGCAGGTAACGCGTGACGAAGCGCTCTGGCTGATCAATCTGGAGGCGTCGGCCGACATTCTCGATCTGCTGGCGTGGGCAAACCGTATCCGTGAACACTACAAGGGTAACAAGATCCATCTTTGTTCCATTGTCAACGCCAAGGCGGGTGCTTGCTCAGAGAATTGTAGTTTTTGTGCGCAATCCTCCCATTATCAGACCGGCGCCCCGAAGTATGGATTCGTTGATCCCGCCCCCGTGGCCGAGGCGGCAAATGAGGCAAACCAGAACCACGTTACCGCCGTCGGCCTCGTCGCGGCTTGGAAGGGTTTGAACGAAGGCCCGATGCTCGATGAAGTCTGCGATCGCATCCGTGAACTAAAAGCGGGTGGCAAGACGCGTCCCGATGCTTCGCTGGGCATAATTAGGAGCCAGAAGGTCGCCGATCGCCTAAAAGCAGCCGGATTGGAGTGCTACGGCCACAATCTCGAAAGCTCGCGGCGTTTTTTTCCGCAAACCTGCACGACGCACAGTTTTGAAGATCGCCTGGCGACCATTGGCTATTTGAAAAAGGCCGGGCTCAAGATCTGTTCCGGCGGCATTATCGGCATGGGTGAGACACGCGCAGATCGTTGTGACCTCGCGTTCGAGTTGAAGGCGATCGGGGCGAACGTCGTTCCCATCAACATTCTCAATCCGATTCCCGGTACGCCGTTTGCAAACAACGAGCCATTGCCGGTGATGGAGATCCTGAAGACCATTGCGTGCTTTCGCCTGATTCTGCCCCGTCAGGAGATCATGATTGCCGGAGGGCGCACAGTGAATCTGCGCGATGCGCAAAGCATGATTTTCATGGCCGGGGCGAGCGCATTGATGGTGGGCAATTATCTTACTACCTTGAACCAGCCGGTCGAAAAAGACCTGCAAATGATCAAGGATCTCGGTCTCGACCCAAATTGGGACCGCCACGACTTTAGTGATCAGGTCCCAGAAGCCGGTGGAAGTGCCCACGGTGCCTGCGAACCCGCGGGTGAAATGATGGCCAGCAAATAGCCGATCCCATCGCAGTTAGTTGAGCAGGTGCTGTTGGAAAAACAGCGCGGTGCTCTGGAACATAAAATCCACATTGCGCTTCTTCTGGAAGCCATGCCCTTCGTCCTTCGCCATCAAGTACCAGGCCGTGCCGCCGTTTTCGCGGATGGCTTTCACCATCTGCTCGGATTCGGAAGCGGGCACCCGCGGGTCGTTCAACCCTTGGATCACAAAAAGCGGGGGCCGGATGCTTTGCGCCATATTTGCCGGGGAAATCCGGCCCAGGAACTCAGCCATGGCGGGATCACGTTCGTCTCCGTATTCGACGCGGCGCAGGTCGCGGCGATAATCCTGCGTGTTTTTCAAAAACGTCAGAAAATTCGAGATGCCAACCGCGTCCACCCCGCAACGCAGCCGGCGACCGTGATGGACCAAACTTGCCAAGACCATATAACCGCCATAGCTGCCGCCAATGACCGCGATCCTTTGCTTGTCCAAACCCGCATCCTGTTCGATCCAGTCGAGGAACGCGGCAATGTCTTTCACGGAATCCTCACGCTTAAACCCGTTATCCAACGTCAGAAACGTCTTGCCGTAACCGGTCGAGCCCCGCACGTTGGGATACATGACTGCTACGCCAAGTTCGTTGAGGTAGTAGTTGTTTCTCGCCTGGAAGATCGGTCGCGATTGCGCTTCCGGCCCGCCATGGATGTTGACTAGGACGGGTCGCGGACCGGGAAACTTCCGGGCTTCGGGCCGGTAGAGGAACGCGGAAATCGGAAGGCCGTCGAAACTCTTGACGTGGATTAACTCCGGCTCGACGAAGTTTGCTGGCGCCAGCCCGCCGGTCTCGCTTTCAGTCCAACGCTCAATCTTTCCGGACTTCGCGTTGAGCACATGGACATCGCTTGGTGAGCGGGCGGAACTGAAGGTGAACGCCAGGTCGCGGTTGTTGACATGCCATTTCATGGTGCCGATGACTCCAAGGGGCAGTTTAGGCGCGCACAGTTCTTTGCCCGAGTGGGCGTCCAGCAGGCGCAAAATGCTGACGCCCTCCTGGTTGCGCACCACGGCCAGCTTGCGTCCGTCGGCCGACAACTCGAAAGCTTCAACATCGCCCCGTGCATCGGCGCCATACGGAGTCAACTTCTTGGTCGTCAGATCCAGCCGGCACAAGCGCAAAAACTCGGAATCACTGTCCGTTATAACGAAAACGGATTTGCCATCCTTGGCGAAAGCCGCGTCGGTCCAAGCAACTTTGCCGCGACCAGCCGGAGTTAGCGCTTGAACCTCGCCTGACATCCGGTTGAACAGGTGAATCCGACTTTCGTTGATCGAGAGGTATTCGCCCAGCAACAGGAGTTCGTCATCCGGTGACCAGTCCAGCGCCGCCCAACCGCCGCCTTGGACTTGAAGTGCCAACCGGTCGCTTTCGGGCTGCCGGGGATTGATGAGGTAAATATCCGTATCACGCCCGGTGCGGCGCGTGGAGGAATAAGCCAACCAGTCGCCGGAGTTAGACCAGCGTGGGCTGGTATTGCGCGATTTGCCATCCGTAAGCAGCGTGATGCGGCCGTCTGCCAGATCGTAGCGGTGCAATTGGAAAAACTCGCTACCGCCACGGTCCTGACTGAACACGACAAACGCGCCTTGCTTTGGATCGAACGACCCGCCCGAGATCGGTTCCGGAAGAAAGGTCATTTGCTGGCGGGCGCCGCCAGGAAACCTAACCAAGTGCAGCTGGGTCACATCGGCAAATCGAGTCGTGAGGATCAATTCGCGTTTCCTCGGGTGCCAATCATTGAAGACCGCGGAGCGAAACTCGAGGTAACGCCCCACAGCGCTTTTTACACTGTTTGGAATCGGCGGTACGCCTTCCGCGACCAGGTTTTCGGGCACTTGGGCCGAAACTTCTAGGAATGGCAGGCAAGCGAAGAAGCAGGCGACGAATCGTGGTTTCATCACGGAGAGGGATAGCTGAGGCGCGCGGTGGCCGCCAGCAGAAAACGCCCTGGACCACTGGCCAATTGCCACGCTTGACGGCGAGCCAAGAGGAGCGTTCTTTATGCGCGGCAACCAAGCCACCATGCAACGACTTAACAAAAATCACGGCGGCTATTTTGGCGAGACCATTGACCTGAAACGGCTTTGGCAGGAGGTTGACGTAGCTGCGCGCGATCACGGCTGGCGTTCGGAAGTTTTTCATCAAACCGTGGACTTCAGATTTATTGCGCTCCGGCGTTTGCCGCTGGCTGCGCCTGTTTCGATGCTTTGTCCCCGCATTTACATCAGTGCCGGTATCCATGGCGATGAACCCGCGGGTCCGCTGGCCGTCGTGCGGTTGTTGCAGGATAATCATTGGCCCGCAAATGCAGAAATCTACTTGCATCCGTGTCTCAACCCATGCGGTTTTTCCTTGAATCGCCGGGACAATGGTAAGGGTTTGGATTTGAATCGTGATTATCTGGATTTGCAATCGACGGAAATCCGCGCGCATGTCGCCTGGCTTCAAAAACAGCCAAATTTTGATCTCTGCCTCTGCTTGCACGAAGACTGGGAAGCCCACGGCTTTTATCTCTATGAATTGAATCCAGACCTGAAGCCCTCGCTCGCGGAAGCCATTGTCACCGCAGCAGCCGAGGTTTGTCCCCTCGATCTTTCTGCGAGTATTGAGGGCCGCGAGGCCAGGGGCGGCATCATTCGACCCAGCCTTGATCCGCGTTCACGCCCACAGTGGCCCGAGGCCTTTTGGCTGCTGTCGCACAAGACGCGTTTGTCCTACACTCTCGAAGCTCCCTCGGATTATCCATTGAACATGCGTATTGATGCTTTGGTCCGTGGGGTGAACGCAGCGATGGACTGCTTCGTGCCCCGTGCCAGATAACCCTAACCCGAACGCGCGATTCCAGCTGCGGGTTGCAGTCACCGGACAACGTTGCGACCAGAAGATCTTCATCTATCCACGGACTCGCAGGTGCGAATGAGGTCTGGGATGGGGCAAAGGCATCTGGCGCGCAGGGCTTCCTTGACGGCAGCCAATCGCTTGCCACGAGGACCCGCCAGCTTGTTTTCAGAGGGGCGAGACTTGAACGATGGATGGCAAGGTGATTGGTATTAGGAATGTGCTTCGTTGGAACACAAACTAGAACGGTTGCCAAAAAGGATTTCCGGGTGTTTGAAAAACAATTGAAAA
>CAZIJO010000087.1:0-21873 GCA_964539515.1 uncultured Bifidobacterium sp.
AACCCTGGACCAATGCCTTAAAAGGGCACTGCTCTACCAACTGAGCTACCAACCCACAAATAACCCGGCTGCGATCTTCACTCCGTTGGGGTCAACATCGGGCGGGAAAATCGCGCCCCATCGCGGAACGCGAAAAAACTTTAATTGACCCGGCGCTGCCGTGCAAGGGTTTTCCCGGCGATGGCTTGATCGACGGGCGGGCCGCGGCTAATCTCGGGTCATGCAAGATGCACAGGACCTCAAGGCGCTCAAAGTCCCGAAGTGGCCGTTCTTTCTCGCCGACGCGCTCATGCTGGGCCTGGCTTACTTCGTGAACTGGCAGGGCACCCTCCCCCTGCCGCTCGATCAAATCATCACGATCGCCATCTGTGTCGCGCTCGGGGCGTTGCTGGGGATTCTGCCTTACCTGCTCGAGTACCGGGCGGTGATCAAGTACGGCGCGCTGATCAAGCTCATTGAAACCAGCACCCTGTGCTCCGCCACCGAGAAGATCCAGGACCTGGAGGGGTTTGTCGCCCAGATCACCAGCGCGAAAGATGATCTGCAAACCGCCCAGACGCAGGCGGACAAGACGGCCAACCTTGCGCGCGACATCACCGAGCGGATGGCGGGGGAGGTCCGCGATTTTACGGCGTTCATGCAAAAAGCGAACGACGGCGAGAAAGCCACGCTCCGGCTCGAAGTGGAGAAACTGCGGCGCGCCGAAGCTGACTGGCTCCACGTGGTGGTTCACATGCTCGACCACGTCTTTGCGCTGAACCGGGCCGCCGTGCAATCCGGGCAGGAAAAGCTCACGCTCCAGCTGGGTCAGTTCCAGAACGCCTGCCACGACGTCGCCCGGCGCGTGGGACTTGTGCCCTTGCTGGTCGCGCCCGGCGTTCCGTTCGACGCCCAGAGGCATCAATTGGTCGAGGGCAAAGCGCCGGACGCGGCGGGCGTGGTCGCCGAAGTCGTCGCCCTGGGCTTTACGTTCCAGGGCAAATTGATCCGGCCGGTGGTGGTGCGCCTCAAGGAAGAAGGGGAAGGGGGCGAGGGCAAAGGGGGGGAGGCGTTGGCGAGTCCGGCGGCGGAGGGGCAAAGCCAGTTGTCGCTCGATTCTACCTCGGCATAAGCGCCCGCGGGATTTCGACGCGCACGGACCTGGCGGCGGCGAAAAAATGGAGATGACATTCCGTGACCGGCCGTCGGTAGATCCGGGCCAGCGCCACGGCATAGAGGTGCACTTGCGGTTCGTAGTGTTGCACCTTCACGGCCAGTTCCCCGGCGGGGACGGCGTCGGTCTTGAAATCCACGAGCCAGATTTCCTCCGGCGACACGACGACCAGATCCGCCACGCCTTGCACGACGACAAATTCGTCCGGTGACCCGGCGGGATTCAATTCGAATGGGCCGCGAGCGATGGCCCGCATTTCCGCCAACCCGAACCGGGCGGTGAATTCCAGTTCCCGGTGCACATACCGGGACTGGCGGCAGATTCTGCGTCCCAGTTCCGAGCCCCAGAATTTTGCGAGCGCCCCGAAGTCCAGTGCCGCGATCTGCCCGGCAGCGAGAACGCCGGCGGCCTGCAACCGGTGCGCCTCCGCCCGCAGCCCGGTTTCGTCGTCGGTCCTTTCCAGCGCGAGGTGCTCGAGGAACAGATGATGCGCCAGGCCGATCTCGGCAGCGGTCAGGTTCCCCGCCGGTTTTCTTTGGGGAGCGCGTGCTGGTTCCGGTTTGAACACCGAAGCGGCCCGGCTCCAATCCTCGGTGGCCAGCGCATCCTCGGCGCTCGCCCGACGCCGGAGGGCGGTGACAGAGGTCTTGGCGGCTTCAGTGGTGGCCGCGGGAAATGGATAGGGCCAGTTCAAGCGCGCATGCAGTTGTTTCCAGGCGCCGGCCGGGGCGGCCGGTAGCGGGAGGTTGTCAGCATGCGATTGCCGGGGCTCGTTTCCGGCGGGGCCGGCAAAAATGGCCGCGGTTGGATCGTGGATCTGCCAGTGCAACCAGGCGTTCGTGCCGTTGCGATCATCCGTCCAATCGCCCTCGGCGGTGACGCGCGACAACCAGCTGAGCAGCCAGTCCAGATGACTCCGCGCCTCCACCACCTCGGCGGTGCTGATGGTTTCAGGTGTCGTCGGAGTCCATCGGGCGGCCTCCACGCTGCGCGGGGTCGAACCCACGAGAATGAGCCGGTCGCGGGCGCGGGTCAGGGCGACGTAAGCCAGGCGCAGTTCTTCGCCGCGCAATTCCTTTCGCTCCTGCTGCCGGGCGAGCCAATGGGTCAGGCTGGGGTAGCTCGTTTCCAATTCCGGCGGCGTAATCTTCGGGCACAATCCCAGGCGCTCGTCCAAAAGCACGGCCCCGCCCAAATCCTGTTCGTTGAATCGCGTCCCCATCCCCGCGAGCACCACGATCGGGAATTCCAGTCCCTTGCTTTTATGGATACTGAGCAGCGGCACCGCGTTTTCGGCGGGTGGCGCGGCCGGCGGGAGATCCAGGTCGGCCTCGGCTTGCGCCTGTACGAAGCGCAGGAACCGATACAACCCCTGCCGTTGATAGGGGTCGAACTGCCGTGCGAGATCGAGCAGACGCCGCACATTGGCGGTCCGTTCCCGGCCGCGTTCCCCCGCCAGCAACATGGCTTCGTAGTGCGTTTCCGCCAGGGCGGTTTCCAGGCACTGGGACAAGGACGTCTGCCGCACCAACTCCCGCCAGCGGGCATACTGATCAAGAAAAACGGCCACCTTCGCTCCAGTTGGAGTTGGGTTCGAGCGAGGTTCACGCGGCCACCGTTGAAGCGCCGTCCAGAACATCCGGGCATCGCTCCCCGCCCGGATTTCGGCGAGCTCGGCCAGCGAAAGGCCGACCAACGGCGAACGCAACACGGCGGCCAACGGCACATCTTGCCGGGGATTGTCCAGCAGCTTGAGCAGGTTCAGCAGATCGCACACTTCCAAGCTGGCGAAAAAGCCATCGCGCGCCGCGGTCAACGGCACGCCGGCCCGGCTGAACTCCTTGGCGAACGCCTCCGCCCGGCCCGTGGGGGAGCGCAACAAGACCGCCATGTCGCGCCATTGCACCGGCCGAAATTCTCCGGTGTCCTTGTCCCAGACCGGCTCGCCCTGGTCGTGCAACGCACGCAACCGCTGCGCCACCAGGCGCGCCTCCCGTTCCACCGCGAGCAGGTCGGCACGGTCGTCCATCCCGTCCGGCGTCGTGGTCTCGCCTTCGGCTTCCTCCGCCCTCTCCTCCCCGGCCCGCGCGATCAGATGAAACTCCACGCGGGGCGTCGGGTCCATTTTCGCGGCCAGAGCCGCGCGCGATCCGGCCGCGCCAAACACCAGCGGTTCGTACGGGATGCCGCCAATTTCCTGCCGCATCAAGGCCGCGAACAGGTGGTTCACAAAGCGCAGCAGGCCTTCACGACTGCGGAAGTTTTCCGTGAGCGGCACGCGGCTCCCGTCCGGACCGGGTTTTGACCAGCGTTCGGAATAGCCGGCAAAAATGTGCGGGTTCGCCAGCCGGAAGCGATAAATGCTCTGCTTGACATCGCCCACGAGAAACCGATTCGCCGCCGCTCCTTCGCGGCTCAGTTTGGTGAGGATGGCATCCTGCGCCGCATTGATGTCCTGATATTCATCCACGAAGATGTGGTGCAATCGCGCGCGCCAGCTGGCGGCAATGGCCGGGTTGCGGAGCAGGCGCAGTGCACCTTGCTCCAGATCCGGAAAATCCACCCCGCCCAATTCGCGTTTCTTGCGGGCAAACCCGGTGGTAAACTCGCGCACGAGACCAATCAAGGTCAGCATCTGCGCCCGCCCCCACTCCCAATCCTGTTTCAGCGGATCCTCGGTGTCGCCGGGGGCCAGGGTCCCCAGAAACTCCGCCGCCGCGAAAAACGTCTCGAGCGGATCCCGCACCCGGCCTTTGGTGCCGCGGGGCCAATGCGCATCCTCGTCGGCCGCCGACAGCAAGGACAACGTCTCCGCGCACTGGGCCGGCGTGGGCCGGGCGGGAAGTCGTTCGAGCGCCGCCAGCGACAGCTGCAAGGCCTCCGTTTTGTCCGCGCTGGCCGCAATCAGCGGTTTCCATTCGTCGCGCCAGGCTGCGACGGCGTCCACCCACAGGCCGCGCCATTCATCCGGTTCGCTGATTTCAAACCGCGCCTGCTGTGCGTCGAGCCACGCATCCGGGGCCGGCAACGATTGGGTGTAGGCATGGACTTTTAGGATCAATTGGCGGACGGGTTTGTCCGTCCCGCGACCTTTGGCGCGAATCAGCGCCTGCACGGCAAGCGATTCCTCACTGGTGCCGGAGTAATGTTTTTCGAGCAGTTCATCGAGGGCTTCGCGTTGCAGCGGGCGGGTTTGCGACTCCTCCAACACCCCGAACTGGGGGTCGAAACCCAGTTCATGGAAATGCTCGCGGGCGAGTTGCAGGCAAAAGCTGTGCAGCGTGCTGATGTGGGCCGTGTCGAGCAGGGCCAGTTGCTGGGCCAGGTGTTCCTCGTCCGGTGTCCGTGCCAGGAGCGTGTGCAACTCCGTCCGCAGTCGTCCGCGCATCTCCGCCGCAGCGGCCTCGGTGAAGGTCACCATCAGGATGTTTTCCAGGGAACTCCGCTCCGCGATGAGCAGCCGCAAGCATCGGGCGATGAGGGTGTGCGTCTTGCCGGTGCCCGCACCGGCGACCACCAAGAGGTTGCCCGCCCCGTGCACCGCGGCGGCCTGTTGTTCGGTGAGTTTGCTCATGGGGACGGTTTCAATGTCGGATGCATCCCCGCATCCATCCCGGTCCGGGAAGGCGGTCGCAGATCCCGGTACTGCTGGGTCCACGGATCGAACCGGCAGACCGGCCGGAACTCGCAATAATCGCACGCAGTGGTCGGGCCGATGCGAAACGGTGAGACGGAAGCTTCGCCGCCAAAGATCTGGCGACCGTATTCCCGCAGGTGACCCTCGATCTTCAACTGAAGCGCATTGAACTCCGCGGCGGGCAGCGCTTCGTTGCCTCGTTTGGCAAAGTCGCCGTTCTTGAGCTTCGCGTATTTGAACTGGTCGCCCTTGGGGACGCCACGCCGGTCGAAGTGCAGCAGTTCATCGGCGAGGAACCGGCCGCTGTGCTGATAAGCGGCCAGTGTCTCCGCTGGTGTGGGGTTGAGCATCTGCCTCCGAGTGGCGCCGGGCCGGCCACTGCCGCCGTTGAGGGGAATGTAGAACACACCCGCGGGCACCAGGCGTTTGACCCCGAACACCGCTTCCGTCCCGACCAGGTGCTTGAGCACGCCGAGGTAGGAAAGCAATTGCAACTCGAGCCCATGGTGCAGCCGGGTGGGATCGAGTTTGCGGGCGCTTGATTTGTAATCCATCACCACGGCGAGGGCGGTGTCGTCCGATTGCCGGAACAAGTCCACGCGATCGATGCGGCCGCGCAGTCGCAGCGCGCGGCCGGCGCCCAGATCCAACCGCCAGGACGGCAGGCCGTCGGGCTCGTCGGCGAAAGCAATTTCGCATCGGATCGGATCAAAATCGTATTGGGCCATCCACCCGACCAGCGCGGTGAGCAGCCGGCGCAGGCGGGTGATCAAATATTCACCCGCAAAGCGGGCGGCGCCGCCGGCTTGAAACTTCCCGCCGCCAAACTGCGGCAGCAATTCGCGGCCGATGGTTTCCACCAGCTGGCCGGCTTCGGCCGGGGTGAGATCACGCCAGCGACGTCCGGATGCCACCACGCGCCGGTGGAATTCTTCCAGCGCGTCATGCTGGAAACTGCCCTTGTCCCGGTCGTCAAACTGGAATTCCTTGCGTTCCTGCAACCGGAGTCCCCGCGCGGCAAAAAACTTGAAACGGCACGCCGCAAAGTCCTCCAGAGCGCTGACCGACGACTTCAGTTCGCTCCCGAACAGCTTCTCAACGACTGCGGGTGGGAGCGGGACGGGGTCGCTGGCGATTTGGAGTCGGCGCCATTTTTCCAGGACCGGGACAAGGGGCGGAAGCGGACCGAGCACCTCGAGGTTCGGCATTTGCAGGGCCGGCGCTTCGAGTTCACAGAGATGTTCGCTTTCCCACCAGGCGGTGGTCAGGGCGAACGTTTCCCGGGTCACGCCGCTGATGCGCTGGACGTGGTCAAGCAACGGCGAAGGGTTGAGGGACTGGCCGGTGGCATCCTGGGCGGCGCAGGTCAGGACGAGCCGTTGGCGGGCGCGGGTAACGGCGATGTAACCCAGATAACGCTCATGGCCCAGGCGTTGGTAACGCGTTGGCCCCAGATAAACGCCTTGCGGCTCGAGTTCGCTGCGCTCGGTGTCCGTGAGCAATGTCGCCGGCGCAGGGGGGGCGGGGAAAACTCCCTCATTCAAACCGAGCACGATTGCGAGCCGGAGTTCGGGATTGCGCGAGCGGTCGATGGCGCCAATCAGCACTTGATCCAGCGCCGCGGGCACGACCCCAACGCTCAGACTAGCAAGCCCGGCTTCGAGGATGGGCAGCCAGTCGCGCAATGGCAGCGGCTCGGTTGCGAAGGCCCGCTCCAGGTTGTCAAGCCAGTCGTGCATTTGTTCGAGCACAGCCGGGTGAATCGACCCTTGGGCGGGCGCTGCCTCACGCCAGCGCGCCAGCGTCTCCGCCACGTTCAATCCGTCCCATAGTTCACGCAGCGCCGCCGCGACCTGAACACCGTTGGGCGCAAGTGAATTTTCCGCGAGCGCGGCGGCGAAGCCCAAAAATGGCGGGACGATCTGGCTGCGCAATGCTTCCAGTCGCCCGGCGCGTCCGGAATCATTGGCGATCGCCAAAGGACCACTCCAGACCTTGCCTTCCCAGCCGCGGGCGAGTGCTTCATTTTCCAGTTCATCGATTGCATCCTCGTCCGGGGAAACGAGCCCGGTTTTGAGGGCGCCAAACCAGTCGTCGTGCCGCCAGCCAAAAACGATCGTCCGAAAGGCAAACCGCGTGAGCTCCGCCAGCGGGTGGTGCGCCACCGCTTCGCGTCGGTCCATGAAGAAAGGGATTTCGTAGCGCCGAAACACCCGGGCGATGGCGGCGTGGTACTGCTCCAGTCGCCGCACAATGATCCCACAATCCCGAAAGCGTCCACCGGCGCGGACGTGCCGCCAGATTTCCCGGGCGGCCAGCACGGCTTCGGCTTCGGGGTTGGGGCAGACGACGAGGCGGATGGCGGATGGCGTTTGACTGGGTTCGAGGGCGGGAGCGGCAGGGTTGAGCGGGGCTGACCAACTGGCTTCCAATTGCTGCAAAGCCGGGCTCTCAGAAAACCGGCCGGACTGGGACGCATTGGACAATATCTCCACGCTGACGTTGCATCCCGCGAGATTGGTGAGTCGCGCGTGGCAACGGCGGAACGTCTGTGCCACCACGGTCCACGGCGAGAGCCACGAAGGTTCGGTCTCCGGGGCGCATTCGAGGCAGAATGCCAGGGTGGCTGCGTCGCAAAACGGCATGAGCGCCGCGAGCAAATCGAGCTCCTGGGGCGTCATTTCGGCGAAACCATCCAGCCAGAGAGCAGCGATGCGCAGCTGGGGGGCAAGGGCCGGTTGGTTGTGGCTGGCTTGGGAAGGCTCAACGCCGGCCGCGTCGCGGGTACGCAGCGCGTCCGTGGCCACGTCGAGCAGGTGATTGGCATCCTGCAGTCCGTGAGTGGCAAGCCAGTCGCGGTACGCTCCCAGCAGCAGTGCCAGGTCGCGCAGCTTGGCATCCAACGGGGGCCGATTGTCCGGTCGGGAGGCGAGTTCGAGCAGCCGTCCCGGCGAGATGCGATGGCGTTGCAACTCCCGGAGCAACAGGCTCAATTGCTGGGCAAAACCGGTGAGCCGGGCGGAGGCGCGGAACACTTGCAACGCACTTTGCTTTTGCAGCAACAAGGCGCGCAACACCATTACCCGACCCTCCTCGCTCAACGTGGCCGGTGGCGCGATGTGCAATTGATCCAAAATGAACTGTGCGAGGCGCTCGAACGAGAAAATGCGCAGCCGGGTGTAACCCGAAAGCGACTGGGGCGGGGTGACTGGCGTGGCCTTGCCCGCTTCGGGCGGCGCTTCGCGGTTGACCTCTTCCCACCCAAGGAGCTGGCGCTCTAGCTGAAATGTCGCCTGTTTGGGGGCGAGGAGAATCAATGGCGGGCCGTCTGGGGCAGCGAGGAGGGCGGTGCGGATTTTCGCCAGGCAGCGGAATGTCTTGCCGCTGCCGGCGGGGCCGAGGAGAAAGCGCGCTTGCACCGCGGAAAGTGTTCCCGCAAAGCGGGGAAGGCGGAAAGGAATTTATTTTTGCGCGGGCGGATATTGTCCGCGCCGGGCGGCGGCCGGAAGTAATTTCAGGAACGGAAGCAAAGCCAACCGACTTGCCTCGCCTCGATTTTGTGTCTTGCGGCGGCTGGCGGGTTGGGTCAGTCTTCGGAAAATTCAATCAGGATTGTTATGTCACTTGAAGTGGAACTCCAAAAGTACCCCAAAGAAGTCAAGTTGAAGGACAACTCGAAGGTGAAGTTACGCCCGCTCAAGAAGGCGGATGAAAAGGATTTTCACGCGCTGTTTCTGACCATCCCGGAAGCCGAGCGCCTGTTCATCAAGCATCGCGTCACCGATCTCGCGGTCATCCACGATTGGTGCACGAACATCGATCTCGGCCGCAACATGCCATTGCTCGCGGTGGGCGACGGCCGGATTCTCGGCGTGGCCACGTTGCACCAGCAACTCGGCGGTTGGAAACGCCATATCGGCCGGGTGAGCGTGCTGGTGCAGCCAGCGGTGCGCGGACGCGGCATCGCCCGGGCCCTCGTGCAGGAGATCGTGGATATTGCCCGTGCCACGGGGCTGGAGAAGGTCGAAGCCGAGTTCATTGGCGGGCAGGAGACGGCGATCCACATGTTTGCGTTGCTCGGCTTCAGCGAGTTGCTGCGGCTGGAGAATTATGTCAAGGACATGACCGCCAATTCACACGACTACGTGTTGATGGGCCTCGACTTGAAAACCGACGAGGAATACGCCAGCGCGGGTGGTTGAAGCCAGTGCGGAACGCGGAACGCGGAGTGCGGCATGAAACCCGCCTGCGTGGAGTTGACTCGATTCTGCACTCCCGACTCCGCACTCCGCATTTAAAATGCCTCCCGCCATTTGTCCCCACTGCGGCGCCAGCGTGCCCGCCCGGGCCAAAGCCTGTCCGGGATGCGGCGCGGACGAATCAACCGGCTGGTCGGAAGCCGCCCGCGAAGACGGACTCGACCTGCCTACGGAAGACTTCGATTACGCGGAGTTCACCCAGCGCGAGTTCGGCCCGGCATCACCATTACCGCGGGGATTGCACTGGTTCTGGTGGCTCGTGGGGGTGAGCCTGGTGGCCAGTTTGCTTTTCCTGTGGGCGCGATGACAAACCATCCGCCAAGGCCATCGGATGCCGGCGCGCTGAATAACTTGCCAGCCTCCCACTGCTCCGGCATATCGGGCTGGTGACAAACGCAAGACCAACCGGGCCCGTCAGCTTCCTGGCGTGGCCGCTTGTCCCGGCGTGGCTTGCGGCCGTGACCCTCGCCGGGAACGCACTGGCGGGTTACGCGCCGTCCACGACCAAGCCGCCCCTGGTGCCGCGCGAATTTCGCGGGGCCTGGATCGCGACCGTGGCGAACATTGACTGGCCGTCCAAGCCCGGCCTGAGTGTGGCCGACCAAAAGGCGGAGTTGGTCGCGCTGATGGATCTCGCGGTCAGCCTCAGACTCAACGCGCTCGTGCTCCAGGTGCGTCCTGCCTGTGATGCGCTGTACGCCTCGCCCCTCGAACCCTGGTCCGAGTATCTGACCGGGGCCATGGGCCGGGCCCCCGCGCCATTTTACGACCCGCTCGCCTTTGCCATTTCGGAGGCGCACCAGCGCGGGCTGGAATTACACGCGTGGCTCAATCCGTTCCGGGCCCATCACCACAAATCCTGGTCGCCCATCACTGCCCAACACATCAGCCGCACCCGGCCGCAGCTGGTTCGCAAATACGCCAATTATCTTTGGCTCGATCCCGGCGAACCCGAGGCGCGGGAATATTCGCTCGAAGTGGTGATGGACGTCGTCAAGCGCTACGATGTGGATGGCATTCACTTCGACGATTACTTTTATCCGTATGCGGAAAAGCGCGCGGACGGTCAGGAGCTCGATTTCCCCGACGAAGCCAGCTGGCAGCGCCACGGGGCGGGCGGGCGGCAGAGTCGTGACGACTGGCGGCGGGAAAACGTGAATATTTTCATTGCCCGCACCTACCAGGCCATCAAGGCCGCCAAGCCGTGGGTCAAGTTCGGCATCAGCCCCTTCGGCATCTGGCGTCCGGGATATCCCCCGCAAATCAAAGGTTATGACGCCTATGCGAAACTTTACGCCGATGCGCGCAAATGGATACAGCTGGGTTGGGCGGACTATTTCGCGCCCCAGCTCTACTGGGCAAGCGACGCACCCGACCAGAGTTTTCCCATCCTGCTGGCCTGGTGGGCCGGACAGAATATGAAACAGCGTCACCTTTGGCCCGGATTGAACGCCGCCGAGGCGGGCGGCAAATTGAAGAAGGACGAGATTGCCCGGCAGATTCGCCTCACCCGCAAACAGTCAGGTGCGGGGGGGACGATCCTGTACAGCTTCCACTGGTTGAAAGACAACCGCGCACTCGCCAGTTCCGTGAAGGCGGCGTCCGGTCAGAAGGCGCTCGTTCCCGCCTCGCCCTGGCTCGGCAGCAATCCGCCGGCGCGGCCCAGTCTCAACGTGGGCGCCTCGAAACCGTTGCAAGTTCGCTGGACGCCCGGCGCCGGGGAATCCGTCCGGTGGTGGGTGTTCCAATACCAATCCGCCACCGGTTGGCAGACAGAAATTCTGCCGGCAGATCAACGCGCGCGAACGTTCAAGGGCGACGATCCTCAAACCATCGCGGTGACGGCCGTCAGCCGAACCGGTGTCGCCGGCGCCGCGGCCGTGGTGGCGCGCGCCCGGTGATTGATTGAATTTTTATCATCTCCAATGGAAACCAAACCGACCCCCGCCGTCCCGGATGCCCCGCGCCTGGGCGCCCGGCTGTTTCACAACGCGAACCGGGTTGTGGGGCTTGCGTTGCTGGCCGTGACATTCTGGGCCTTTCTGCCGGCGGTGGACAACGAGTTCGTCCGCTACGACGACATCGATTACGTCATGGCGAACCACACCGTGCAGCGCGGGTTGAGTTGGGACGGATTGGTTTGGGCGTTTTCCAGTACCACCGCCGCCAACTGGCATCCGCTGACGTGGCTGTCGCACATGCTGGACTGCCAGCTCTTCGGTTTGAATCCGGCCGGGCATCATCTGACGAGCATCTTGCTTCATGCCGTGAATACGCTGCTGGTTTTCGTGCTGCTGCACCGCATGACGGGGGCGACGGGGCGGAGCTTCCTGGTGGCCGCGTGCTTTGGCTGGCATCCCTTGCGCGTCGAGTCGGTGGCTTGGGCGGCGGAACGAAAAGATGTGCTCAGCGCTTTCTTTGGCCTCCTGACGCTGCTGGCGTATGCTCGCTTTGCGCAATTCAAAGTTCAAAATTCAAAATTCAAATACGGCAGAGAAGTTTGGTACGGAAGCGCACTTGTGCTTTTCGCGCTCGGGTTGATGAGCAAACCCATGCTCGTCACCTGGCCGTTTGTTTTGCTGCTGCTCGACTTCTGGCCGCTCCGCCGGATGGGCGACGCGGTCCACGACTTTCGCCTGGTGAAGCTGGTCGGATTGGTCCGGGAGAAACTGCCGTTCTTCCTGCTGTCCGCCGTCGCGAGCGTCGTCACTTTCGTCGTGCAGCGCGATGCGGGCGCGGTGGATGCGGTCATGTCGCTGAGTTACCGATTCAGCAACGCCCTCGTGGCCGGGATGCGGTACCTCGGAAAACTGTTCTGGCCGGTCGATCTGGCGTTTTTCTATCCGCTGCCGACCCATTGGCCGGCGCTGACGGTGGTGTTCGCCGGCCTGCTCCTGCTGGGTATTTCGGCACTGGCCGTGGCGCAGCGCCATCGCATTCCCGGTTTGATAACCGGTTGGTTGTGGTTTCTTGGCACCCTGGTGCCCGTCATCGGCCTGGTGCAAGTCGGTGGGCAGTCCATCGCCGACCGCTACACCTACCTTCCGAGTATCGGTCTTTGGATTGCCCTGGTGTGGAGTGTGCAGCAATACCTCGGCACGCGAACCCCGTTGTTACGGGCCGTCAATTTGACGGCCGGAGTGTGCCTCCTGCTTGGCCTGTTCCTGACCCGCGAACAAACCCGCCAATGGAAGAACGCCGAGTCGCTGGCGCGTCATGCGCTTGCGGTCACCCGGAACAACCATCTCGCGCATGACCTGCTGGGGGAAGTGTTCGAAGAACGCGGCTTGTATGCGGAAGCGTTGCAGGAACGATACGCTGCCCTGCAGATCAAACCCAATTATGCCCCGGCCCACAACAACCTTGGGGTCGTGCTCCAGAAACAGAACCGGCTGGTGGAAGCCATCGAACATTTCGAGCAGGCGCTGCGGTTGCGGCCGCGTTATCCCGAAGCCCACTACAATCTCGCCGCCGCCTTCGAGAAAGCCGGTCGCCCCAATGACGCCGTCCGCGAATATGAACGCGCCCTCGCCCTGCGGCCGGACTACGCCGATGCCCATTACAATTTGGGCCTGCTGCTGGGCCGGCTCGGCCGGCTCGACGACGCCATCGTCCAGTTCCAGGAAACCATCCGCATCAATCCGGGCGCCGCCGACGCCTACAACAATTTAGGGGTGACCTTGGACCGGCTGGGGCGACCTGCGGACGCCATCCTTCAGTATCAGCTGGCGATCCAGGTAAGCCCGGATTTTGCGCGGGCGCATTTCAACCTCGGGGTGGCGCTGGCAGGAACGGGACAGTTGGCGGCAGCGCGGACTCAATTTGAAGAAGCCCTGCGGCTGAAACCGGATTACGCCGAGGCTCAGACGAATCTAAGCAGCGTTTTGCTGCTGCTGAACGTGCCGCCCGGCAAACCGTGAATTCGAAATTCCAGTTGGTCTTGGCCGGCTCATCGGTGGCTCGGATTCGCCAACACTCGGACAGTTTCGACAGTTGCGATGTTTCGAACGATGGTCAGAAATTGATTCCGGACGTGGGCGGAGATCGCCGCCACGGTTCGACCGGGAGCGGAATGCCGGCTACCAGCGGCCGCGGAGCGCTTCCGGGGTGGCGCCGGCGGCGCGCAGTTGGCGGAGGCTGAGCGCGTCGTGCCGCTTGGCGAGTCGCACGCCCGCCTCGTCCGTCATGAGCGGGCAATGGAAGAACTTCGGCGGCGGCAGGCCCAGGGCGCGATAGAGCAACAGCTGCCGCGCGGTGGATTTGAGCAAGTCCGCGCCGCGCACAACCTCGGTGATCTGCATGGCCGCGTCATCCACCACGACGGAGAGTTGGTAGGCCGGAACGTCATCGTGTCGCCACACGACGAAGTCACCGAAGTCTTTGCCCGCGACGAATTGGTGCGGACCGAGGTTTTCGTCCACGAAGGAAATCGTTTCGCCGTCAGGGACCCGAAAGCGCCAGTTGGTCCGAGGTGAGGAGTGCCGGGTGCGAGGTGGCATGCTCCCTTCGCCCTGAGGTTTCGTGTGATTTGCCTCCTGCCACGCTTCACCGGGATTCGACCGGCACGTGCCGGGGTAGATTGCTTCATCGTCGCTGGCGTGGGGGGCGCGGGCGGCGGCGGCGATGTCTTTGCGGGAGCAGGTGCAGGGATAGACAAAACCGCCGGCCTGCAACCGGTCGAGGGCGGCGCGATAGAATTGGGATCGTTCGCTTTGGTTGTATGGGCCCAGGGGGCCGCCGCAGTCCGGGCCTTCGTCCCAGTGAAAACCAAACCAGCGCAGGTCCTCGATCATCGCGGCGACGAACTCCAGTTTGAAGCGCCGGGCATCGAGGTCATCATTGCGCAGCACCAGCGCGCCGCAGTTAGCCCGCGCACGTTGCTGGGCGGTCCAAAAGGTCCGGGCATGGCCGAGGTGCAAGTAGCCGGTGGGCGATGGAGCGAGGCGGCCGCGATAGGGTTGGTTGTCGGGGGCCATGGGGCAGATTTGTGAGATTGTCAGCCGTGGCGTGCCTGCCGGGGGCCGCCGTCACTCATCGCTTCGAGCTTCCGTCAATAAGTCAGCAATTCCAACGATTTGATCCCTTGCGAGGTGAGCTCCCAGTGGCCGCGGCGTTGGGCGACCAGCCGGCGACAGGGATTTTTCTTCGCCTCCGTTTCGTTGACCGACAGCACCTGCAGCCGGGCCTTGCCTTTCATCTCCGTTGCGGCGCGGGGAATCAACACCTGCGGAATGCCGTTGAAATTGAGCGCGATCTCGTAACCGGCGATCCCCTCCTTTTGCGCCAAAGGATTTGGGCGGACCAGGGGGGCATAACGCTCCAACCAGGGAAAATTCGTTGCCCGCACAACGACCCGGCAAAGCTCGGTCTGGCTCTGAATGTACTGCGCCAGGTTGAATTTCGCGCCGAGCCGCTGCTGCGCCAGGAAGATCGCGCCCGGATCCAGGCCAAGGAGATTCTGGCCGTTCCAGGCCCCGTGGTCGTTGCGTTGTCCCGGGAAATTCCTTTTGTACCAAAGGGCAAAGCGGTCGTTGACGAAGAGGCTCAGCTCAAAGTGGACATGGGCCCGCTCCCGGGAAATGCCTTCGTGAGTGTTCGCGGTGCGGCCCATGGTCCCGATGGAATCCCCCGCCTTGACGGCGACCCCGGGTTTCAATTCCGCGCCGACTTCCCGGAGATGGGCGTACGTGGAATACACCTCGATGCCGTCAATCGTATGGCGCAGGACGATGTAATTGCCGAAGTTGGACAGTGCGGCCTTGCGATTCACGTACGCGACCGTGCCGTCGGCGGTGGCCAGGATCGGGTCGATGGGTTCGCCGCGTTTGTCCCGTTGGAGACACCGGATGTCGAGCCCCTCGTGCAATTGCCGGCCATCCGAGCGCACGCAGCCAAACGTGCCCGTGATCCAGGTCTTGCCGACGGTTGGAACGAAGAAACGTTCGCCGCCGCCGTCGGCATCCAGCAAGGCGCGATTGGCGGTGGGCAGGTGAAAAGACTGGGCCCGCAGATGCACGGAGCAACTCCCCAGCCCGATCAAGATCAAAGTCAAAGTACGAATGAGACCGGCAGGCGGGCACCACATGGCTAAGGTTTCAGCTTCTCCCCGGTCTTGATGGCGTGATTGTTCAATCCGTTGACGATTTGCTCGGCTTCCGCCTGGTCCGCGTCCGGGGTAAAAATTAAAACGCCGTCGGTGATGCGGCGCGGTATTCGTGGCGCCCCCAGCCAGCGATCCTTGGCATTCGACTCCTCCCCAAACTGGCTGCGGATGGCGAAGCGTCGGTTTGGATTGGCCGCCGAATACTGCTCCAGAATCGTCCGGCCCAGGCCATTGAACTCGAGTTTGAGCGCAAAGCCACCGTGCTCGGTGACGAGACTCGCGTTGGCCAGCAGGCTCTCATTGAGGAACGGATTTTTAATGACATTAACCGCCATCGGGGCGGAGCGAAAAACGGTGACCACTTCGGTGAGGTCCGCAATTTCCACATTGGATTCCAAATAGACCCGCACGGTGGCCAGCAACTTTTCCTTTTTGGACTCGGCCGTCTGGCAACCGGTCAGAAAACCGAGCGCGAGAAAGGCCAGCAAATAAAGGTTGAATTGCCACCGGCGAATTACCATAGTGCCCACACAAAATCGGAACTCGAAACCAAAGTAAAGACTGATATGGGCAAACAAACGAACAAGACGATCAAACGCAAACGCCGGCTGGCTTATCTGAAACGCCGAAAAACCGCGGTGAAGGCCCAGCGCAAGGCCGCCGCGAAATAAGCGGACGGGTTCACCCGGCAAAAAGGCCGCCCGAGACCGGGCGGTTTTTTCTTGGCCGGAGGCCGGACGCGGAATGTCATCAGCGCGTTCGGAACTTGACGGGAGCGGTTTGCTTTTCTGAAGGCCGCAAAGACGCGGTCACCCAGCCGCGAGGCCCGACCACCATTCCAGCGCCCGGCGGCAACGCGGCAACGGCTTCCGCCTTGCGACACCGGATGACCTTCCTATAATCCGCCCGTGCTCGACATCAAACTGATTCGCGAAAAACCGGACTTCGTCCGCGAACGGCTGGCTACGCGCGGGGCGGGGGACGAGCAACTGATTGGGAGCATCCTGCAAGCGGACGACCAGCGGCGCAAGGCGCTGGCCGAGGTGGAAAATTTGAAAGCCACGCGCAACCGGGTCTCGAAGGAGATCGGCGCGTTGATGGGCCAGAAAAAACTCGCCGAGGCCGAGGCCCGAAAAGCCGAGACCAGGGCGCTCGGGGATCAGATTGCGGTGCTGGACCAGCAGGCCAAGGCCGCCGAGGCCACCCGCGATGATTTGATGCTGCGCCTGCCGAATCTGCCGCACACGACCGTGGCCTTGGGCCAGGGCGCTGCGGACAATCCGCTCGTGCGGGTGCACGGCACCAAGCCGGAGTTTGGGTTCAAAGCCCGGTCCCATGTTGAGTTGTGTGAGAGTTTGAAGCTCGTGGATTTTGCGCGCGGGGTGAAGTTGTCGGGCAGCGGTTTTTTGCTCTACACCAACTGGGGCGCCCGGCTGGAGCGCGCGCTTATCCAATACATGCTCGATTTGCACACCCGCGAACATGGCTATACGGAAGTCGCCCCGCCCCTCCTGGTCGGTCCGCAGTGTCTGGAAGGCGTCGGCCAGTTTCCCAAATTCAAGGATCAATACTATGGGGTGGCCGAAGGCAACGAAGCGGCCAAGCTGGGACATTTGTATCTGATCCCCACGGCCGAAACGCCGGTGGCGAATATTCACCGGGAGGAAATCCTGGCCGAGCCGCAGCTGCCGATTTGCTATTGCGCCTACACGCCGTGCTTTCGCGGGGAGGCGGGGGCGGCTGGGGTGGGCACGCGGGGGATGATCCGCGTGCACCAGTTCGACAAGGTCGAGTTGATCCGGATCGTGAAGCCGGAGGACGGTTACGCGCAACAGGAAAAAATGCTCGCCCATGCCGAGCGCGTGCTGCAAACCCTCGGCCTGCATTATCGCGTGGTGCAGCTTTGCACCGGGGACATGGGTTTCGCGAGCGCGCAGACTTATGACCTCGAAGTTTGGGCCGCGGGGCAGGGGAGCTATCTCGAAGTTTCCAGCGTGTCGAACTGCGAGGACTTTCAAGCGCGCCGGATGAACCTGCGCTATAAAACCGACACGGGGGAAAACCGGTTTCCCCACATCCTCAACGGCAGCGGCACGGCGCTGGCACGATTGTTCGTGGCGTTGGTGGAGACGTATCAACAGGCCGATGGCAGCGTGCTCATCCCGCCGGCGCTGCAGCCGTATTTGAAGACGGAGCGACTCGTTCCGCAGTGAATCCTGGGATGGGCTTGCATGAGAATTCTCCTCGCCAGCAGCGAAGTATATCCATACTCGAAGACCGGCGGGCTCGCAGATGCGGTCGGTGCGTTGGGGAAGGCTCTGGCGAAGGCGGGCCATCAAGTCGGGATCGTCACGCCGTTGTATCGGGGCATCCGCGGGCGCTTTCCCAAAATCCAGAAGGCCGACTGGCGCTTCGATCTGCCCCTCGGCCCCAAACGCGTGGACGCCGAACTGTGGACGCTGGAGGCGGCGGAGCGGCTGACGTTCTACTTCATTCACCACCCCGCCTATTTCGACCGTGCGGGCCTCTACGGTGACAACGGCACGGACTACGGCGACAACGCCGAGCGTTTTATTTTCTTCGACAAATGCGTGGTGCACCTCGCGCGCTTTCTTCCGTGGCGACCAGAAGTCCTGCACGTCCATGACTGGCATGCCGGCCTGGTGCCGCTGCTGGTTTCGCATCAGGCGCGCACCGAAGGTTGGGCCCAGCCGCCGAAGCTGTGCCTTACCATCCACAACCTGGCCTACCAGGGCTGTTTTCCACGCAGCAATTTCGCCCTGACGAATCTTCCGGGAAATTTTTTCACCCCGGACACCACCGAGTTCTACGGTCAGTTGAACTGCTTGAAGGCGGGCATCGCCGGTGCCGAAGTCATCACGACCGTCAGTCCGCGCTATGCCCGCGAGATCACCACGCAGGAATTTGGCGCCGGGCTGGACGGGTTGCTGCGCAAGCGGCAAAATGCGCTCGTCGGCATCCTTAACGGCGTGGATTACGAGGAGTGGAACACGATCGCCAATCCGCATCTGCCGGCGAGCTATACCGCCGCCAACCTGAGCGGGAAGGCAGAATGCAAACGCGTGTTGCAACGCGAGTTTGCGCTGGCCATCCAGCCCGCCACCCCTCTCTTTGGGTGCGTCACCCGCCTGGTGGAGCAGAAGGGGATGGACCTCGCCCTCGGGGCGTTGGAAGAAATGCTGACGGCGGAGATGCAGTTTGTGCTGCTCGGCAGCGGCGCACCGGAATGCGAGCGGGCGTTTCAAGAGCTCGCGCAGCGGTTTCCCGACCGGGTGGGAGTCCGCCTGGGTTACGATCAGGCGCTGGCGCACCGGATCGAGGCGGGCAGTGATTTTTATCTCATGCCGTCGCGGTTCGAGCCGTGCGGCTTGAATCAGATGTACAGCCTGCGTTACGGGACGATTCCCATCGTCCGGCGGACCGGCGGATTGGACGACACCATCGTGGACGCCGTGGAGAATCCGGCCGAAGCCAACGGCATCAAGTTCTCCGAATGCTCCGCCCATGCGCTGGCCCGGGCGATGCGCAAGGGCCTGGCACTCTACGAGGATGGGGAACTCCTGAACCGGTATCGTCGGAACGGCATGGCGGCAGAATTCTCCTGGGATCACGTGGTCAAGCAATACCTGATGGTCTATCGCGATCCGTAGCGGAAACCGTTGCCGCGTTATGCCCGGCCACAAGAACGCGGTCGCGCCGCGGTCACGCTGGACACCGCGAACCCGTTCTGGAAGACTCCGCGCCCGTGAAACAATCGATTGTCACCCTGGACATGGAGGGCGTGCTGACGCCGGAAATCTGGATTGCGGTCGCCGAAAAAACCGGCCTGCCGGAATTGCGGCGCACCACGCGCGACGAGCCGGACTACGACAAGCTCATGCGTTATCGCATCGGAATCCTTGATCAGCACGGCATCAAGTTGTCCGACATCCAGAACGTCATCGGGACGCTGCGCCCGCTGCCCGGTGGCCGGGAGTTTCTGGATGAACTCCGCACGTTCGTCCAGGTCATCATCCTTTCGGATACCTTCGAGCAATTTGCAGCGCCCTTGCTGCGGCAGCTCAATTTCCCGACCCTGCTTTGTCATCGGCTCGTGGTGGCGGCGGACCGCATCACCGGCTATCAATTGCGCATTCCGGAACAGAAACAGCGGGCCGTCGCCGCCTTGAAGCTGCTGAATTACAACGTCATTTCGGCCGGCGATTCATTCAATGACACCGCCATGTTGATTGAGGCGCACGTTGGATTCCTGATTCACGCCCCGGAAAATGTGAAACGCCAGTTCCCGCAATTCCCCGCGGTGGACAGCCACGCGGAGTTGATGAAACGGATCAAGGAAGCGATCGTGTGAGTGCGGAATGCGGAGTGCGGAAACAAGTCGGTGCGGATCAGTCTTCCGCCTTCGACTCGCGCGTCGTGAGATCCTGCACTGCCTGACGTACATTTTTGCCCTCGTAGCACATGGCGTGGACGCCCTCAATGATGGGTGTTTCCACCCCGTGTTTGCGGGCCAGTTCGCGGGCTGAACGGGCGGTTGGATACCCTTCCGCGACGGCGGTCATGCTGGCGACGATGGCTTCGGCGGTTTCCCCTTTGCCCAGGCGTTCGCCGAAGCCGCGATTGCGGCTTAGTTTGGAAAAGCAGGTCACCATCAAGTCGCCCAACCCACTCAAGCCCGTAAAGGTGTCCGCTTGGGCACCGCAGGCGACCCCAAGCCGGCGCATTTCCGAAACCGCCCGGGTCACCAAAGCGGCCTTGGAGTTGTCGCCGAAACCGAGTCCGTCACACACGCCGGCGCCGATCGCAATCACATTCTTCAACGCGCCCCCGAGTTCCACGCCATGGATGTCCGGGCTGGTATAAACGCGGAAAGCCGGACTGTGGAAAACCGCCTGCACGGTTTGGGCGGCGGCGGGGTCGGTACTCGCGGCCACAATGGCAGCGGGAATGCCGCGGGCCACCTCCAGGGCCAGCGTGGGACCGGACATGGCCGCCACGCGCGAGCGGGGTGAATTCTCCTTCAGGATATCGGTCATCGTCAGGCCGGTTTCAAATTCGATGCCCTTGGTCACGCTGACGACAATACCGTCGTAATCCCCCAGGGCCCTGGTCACTTGGCGAAAACCCTTGGAGACGGCGGCCACCACCACAAGCTCGGCCCCGGCCAGGGCCCGGGAAATGTCGGGTTCAGCCCGCAAACTTGGCGGCAGTTCTATGCCGGGCAGATATCGCTCATTGCGTCCGGTTTGGCGCACGAGTTCGATAGTCTCTGGGAAAAAATCCCACAGCGTCACGTCGTGATCGCGTCCGGCCAGCAACCGTGCCAGCGCGGTTCCCCAAGCGCCCGCTCCGAGGACAGTGATCTTCATGCGGTGATATCCTTTTTATTAAAGTTAAACCGGTTTTCCGTGCCCTCGCGCAGGCGCTGGAGATTGCTTTTGTGTTTGTAGATGGCCAAGGCGGCCACCAGCGCAACGACCACCGTGAGCATCCGGTCGTGCGTCGTGAACCAGGTTGCGATCGGCAACACCGCGGAGGCGGCGATGGAGGCAACCGAGACGTAACGCGTCGTAACGAAGGCGGTCAACCACGTGACGAGGGCGACGAGCAGCGCCCACGGCACCAGGGCAACCATGACGCCCGCCGAGGTGGCGATGCCTTTCCCGCCTTTGAACCCGAGCCAGCAGGTGTAGACATGGCCGAGAATGGCAAAAAGTCCGGCCGCGATGGGGGCAATCGACTCGTTGAGCCCGCCCAGTACCGGGAGGTGCGCCTGGATCGCAAACCGGGTGAGCGCGATGGCCCCCCAGCCTTTCAGCGCATCGACCAACAGCACGATGATTCCCGGCCCTTTGCCCAGCACGCGAAAGACATTGGTGGCCCCCATGTTTTTGCTGCCGACGGTGCGGATGTCCACTCCGCGCGTCCGCGCGACGAGAAAACCCGTCGGGATCGAGCCCAGCAGGTAAGCCCCCAGCGCCATCACGATATAAGCGAGCACCAGCACGGGCGGATGTTAGTGGGGGAGGGCGGAAAGTTTCAATCAGATAGGCGATGCGTTTCACATCGCCTTCAACGTATCGTGCAAGCCCGGCAAAGACGAGTTTCGCGGAGCGCAAGGGCGAAGCCCGAACGAGTGAGCTGCGAGTGAGTCCACGCGCGGTCAAGGAGGGCGCTCCCTCTCCGCCTCGATCGGGGAGAGGGTTGGGGTGAGGTGTCGAATTCCTGTTCCGTGGTCGCTTGCGTTACTCCCCCTTGAGTGCGCGGTCCAGGACGGCGGGGAGCCGGGCGTGTAACTCGGCCACGATCCGGTGTTGCTCGGCCAGCACCGTAGGTGCGACATCTTTGTAGTCCCGTAACCCCATGAAACCTCCCAGCCCCGTAGGGGTGGCATCGGAATATGTCGCTCCGACGGAGCTTGGAAATTGTGCGCAACGGGACTCTACAAAGATGCCGCGCCTACGGCGCTGGGTGCTGGCGCGCGGTTTCATAATTCTCCTTTGAAGGCGCGGTCGAGGAGGGCGCTCCCTCTCCGCCTCGATCGGGGAGAGGGTTGGGGTGAGGTGTCGAATTCTTGTTCCGTGGTCGCTCCCGTTACTCCCCCTCGAATGCGCGATCCAGGACGGCGGGGAGGCGGGCGTGTAACTCGGCCACGATCCAACGTTGTTCGATCCGTCTGGTTTGCCCCAACGGGGCTACG
>CAZIJO010000088.1:0-21730 GCA_964539515.1 uncultured Bifidobacterium sp.
CAACCTGCCGCGGCTGCTGGAGAACTGGACCAGTTCCCGGCATGTGTGGCTGAATACGTCAATCATCAATCTATACAGCAGCACCAAGGCGACAGGCCAGTTTGTGACGCCCGGGAGCGGTTCGTATTATACCGCGCCCTCCCGCCATTTCAGTTTCGACTTGAATTTCCTTGATCCAGCGAAGCAGCCGCCCGGCATGCCTTGCGCCCTCGTACCTATACGCTTCAACTGGGCCGTTCCGCCGGCCAACACGGTGAGTTACAATGTTGTGCCGTAAATCCATTTTCTTGGCGCTCGCCTTCGGCTTGAGTCTCCGATTGCCCGCCGAGCCGGCTGACCTCGGTGAACCCGCCGAGGAGAAGCCGCCCGTGAAGGTCGCCCTCCATGCCCGCGAGGAAGCGGGCGAAACGACCGGATGGGAGCAGCACCGTCAGGTGACCATGAAGGTAGGAGACCGGCGGCTGATGCTCGTCGTGCCGCAGGGATTTCGCGCAAACACCACCGATCCGGAAAAGGTCATCCTGTTCACCCCCGACTATGGCTGTGTGTTGAGCTTTCGCATCGCGGCGCTGAGCGTTATGCCGGGGGCCGTTATCAACGCCGGCGTTTGTCGCGCGTGGTTGTCGGCCCGACTTAAGGATATGAGCATCCAGGAGGAATTTCCTTTGACCGCTGCGATTGGTAGTGGGATCGCTTTCGATCTGAGGTGCAAAGTGGACGGTTTGACTCGATCATCCCGGGTGGCGTTCATCCTTTCGCCCTCTGGCGTGCTGGAGTTTAGTGCCTTGTGCAGTCCCGAGAGATTTGAAGCGACCAAGACAACATTGCGGTTGCTAATACGCGGCTTCCAAATCAGTGACGCAAGCGGAAAGTTGGAAAGTTTCCCAACCCAAAGCGATTCGTGAACTGCCGCGCCGGAGAATGACACCGTCAAGGCGCCGGTGCCGAAAATTCTTCCTGCCTTCGAGTTCGGAAGGCGACGCCTTCAAGCGGATTTCAATTCCTCCCAATCTGCTGGCATGGAATCGGCTGGACATGACTCAGACGCACGCAGTTTTTTCCGGTCGCGTTCCCGACGATCGCCGTTTGGGGCGTGGGTGATGCCGGCCAGAAGGCTGCTCGTAATGAAACTGGTAATGGGACAACAACGCAAATGGCTAGGCCCTTCATAAACAACCGATCGATCAAAAGGCGGGACCAGATTTTGGCGGTGGATCTGGGTGGTCGCACCACCAAAGCCGTTCACCTTCACCGGCGAGGAAACGCATTTGCCTTATCCCGATATGCCGTGCTCGATGCCCCAATTTTCGACAAAACGCTGTCGGCCGAAATGCTGGCGGAACACTTGCGGGCCGTCAGCCAGGCGCTCGGAGCCAAGACCCGGCTGGTGGCCCTGACCACCAACGTGAATGATGTGTTAGTACGGCACGTCGAGATGCCTCGCCTGGCGGCGGATGAAATGCGGTTGGTGCTTAAGCACAATTCGCGGAACTACCTCCAACAGGACCTTTCCAATTACATCTTCGATTGCCATGTTCTGCCCCCCGGAGGTTCGGCCAGCCCGGCCGAGGGCAGCAAGCCGATAGGCAACGCTGCTAGCCAGAAAATACTGGTGGCGGGCGGAAAGAAGCAGCTGGTTGATGATTATGTGGAAGCCTCCAAAAAGGCCGGGCTGGTGGCCGAGTTTATTGCACCCAGCCTGGTCGGCCCGGTTAACGCTTTCGAGATGGCTTGCCCGGAAGTTTTTGCCAACGAGGTCGTCGCCCTCGTGGACCTTGGTTTCAAGTCCTCCTCCATCTGCATCCTGCAGCAGGGCGAGTTGATACTCAGTCGCGTTGTCAACATTGGCGGCGACCATTTGACGAACGCCGTGGCGGAATCGATCAGCGTCTCCTACGCCGAGGCCGAAGGCATCAAAGTAGGGATGGCGAGCGAGGTGTCCGCCGTGCTCGAAGCCATCCTGCTACCATTGGCCACCGAATTGCGGGCTTCGTTGGATTTCTATGAACATCAACAAGACCGGCCCGTTGCCCGGGTATTTCTGACCGGCGGTTCCACCTGCTCCGAATTCATCGTCCAGACCCTGCAGAACGCGCTGATGGTGGAGACCTCGACTTGGAACCCAACCGCCTTTCTGCAGATGGAGTTGTCCCCTCAACAAGCGGCGGAAATGGAACCGGTTTCAGCTCGCATGGCCGTCGCAGTCGGCACCGCTATCGCCGCCCTCTGATCAATGAAAAATAGTAAATGCAAAATGATTGAACCGACCGGGACGCCCCGCGCAACACATTGATTTAATCCAGATCTTGCATTAACCACCTATGCCCATCCGTCTAAATCTGCTTGCTGAAGCCCAAGCCCTCGAGGATCTGCGCCGGCGTGATCCCGTGAAGCGCGTCTTCTGGGTCGCGGGACTGTTGCTCGCCTTGATCCTGGTCTGGGCCAGCACATTGCAACTTCGTGCCCTCCTGGCCAAGCACGATTTGAATCGCGTCGAGGCCGCAATGGCCGCGAAAGCTGGCGGATACAAGCAAGTGATTGATAACCAGAATCGGATGTCCGAAGCCAACGCCAAGTTGCTCGCCTTGCAAGCTCTTTCCACGAACCGATTCCTTAATGGCAACTTGCTCGACGCTCTTCAACACACCACCGTTGACGAGGTGCAGCTTGTCCATCTGAAAGTGGATCAAGCCTACTCGCTGGTGGAGGAAACCAAAGCCCGCACCAATGGCAGCAAAGTACTGCCCGGCACCCCGGCTACGATTACGGAAAAGATCACCCTTTCCCTGGACGGAACCGACAGTTCCGCCAGCCCGGGGGACCAGGTACCCAAATTCAAGGATGCCTTGGCGGCCAATGCCTACTTCTGCGGCCAGGTGAGCACGACCAATCAGATAAGTTTGAAGAACCTTTCCGCACCGCAAATCTCCCCTGACACAGGCCGGGCGATGGTGCTCTTCACCCTCGAGTTTCGTTACCCGGAGAAAACCCGATGAGCTTCAGCAAAATGACCAAAGCAAAACGGATCCAGTTCACGGCTGTGATTCTTGGCGCCAGCATTGTATTGGGCGGTCTGGGCTACGGCCTCATCAAATTGCAATACGACAGGCTTGCCCTCCTGGCCAAAAAGAAAAGCGAAGCCGACAGCAAGCTGGAGGTGATGGAAATTGCTCTGAAAAACGCCGGCCAGATCGAAGCCGCAATGGCCAAGGCTGCGAACGCGTTGGCCGAAAAGGAATCAACCATGGCCTCGGGCGACTTGTATTCATGGAGCATCAATACCATGAAGCGCTTCAAGACAAATTACAAAGTCGAGATTCCCCAATTCGGCCCCATTAGCGGGCAGACCGACGTAAGTCTTCTTCCGCGCTTCCCCTACAAGCAGGCCACCCTCAACGTCGGTGGCAAGGCGTATTACCATGATTTGGGACGCTTCCTAACCGATTTTGAAAACCAATACCCCTACATGCGGGTCGCCAACCTGACGCTCGATCCAGATCCCAATCCAGTCTCGGGGGATCGGGAAAAGCTACTGTTCAAGATGGATATCATCACGCTCGTTAAACCTGGCACCTTGTGAATTCTTGCCTCGGCTGCAAGATTTCCCACCCATTGCAATCGATTCGCCATGGCTGGGTTTGTGCCGGCATTACCTGAATTAGGGCGGCGCCCTTGCCGGTGGAAAGTGGAGGATCAACAAATGAAAATTAAGATGAAAAAGGAAAAAGCACTTTGCGCGACACCGATTTTTCCAACTCGGCATTCTGCAACTCGCGCTGGTTGCATTCCTTCAATCACGATAGCCTTGGTCGCATTTGCTTTCGCCCTACCCGCTGCGACCACGAAACCCGCCACCGCCAAAGGCGAGGCAACTAATCCCGCCTTGCTCCCGTTACTTCCCCAATCAGTATTCGTCATTCCCAAAAAGCCGACGGAAGGCAAGGACCCCTTCTTTCCCGGCTCCACCCGGGTTCACAATGTGAATATCGAATTAAAACCGAAAGTTACGGAGGTCGTGGTGGGCGATCTGTACCTCAAAGGGATTTCGGGGACCGCTGCCGAACCGCTGGCGATCATCAACAACATCACCTTTACGACTGGTGAAGACAATGATGTCCTGACCTCGGCCGGCCGCATGCGCGTGCGGTGCATTGAGATCAATATGGCTGCGGGCACCGCTCTGGTGCAGGTCGGTGGCCAGCGCCGCGAACTGCGTCTCCAGGCCAAGAAGTAAGGCCGTCTGCAAACACTCAGGGCGTTCCAACTCACCTCGGCCCGCCACGGCAGTCAGGCCTGTGCCGGCAAGAAACAACCGCAGTTTCCCAAGATTCTATCGCCCTGCCCATTCGCTTGGTGCGTGACGTCGACCCTTGCGTACGGAGCACCGCGATCCTGGCTTCAGACTTGGGTTAGACTTTAGACTGCGCCCAGCACGCACAAACAGACCTGTCCCGGAGGAGGACAAAGATTCTCCTTAATCCTCTCAGCGGACTTGCCTCAAAGGGGTTCCGTCTTCAAAGCCTTACGTGGCATCGTGTCTGCTGAAAACAGACTGCACGTTGAGCTGTTGTTTCAACTCATAACTTGTGGTTGCTCAACTACGGAACAAATAAAAAAAAAGAAAATGAAAGCGAAACTCGCCATCGTGACCCTCGTCGGGCTCGCCGCCTGTAATCTGGCATTGGCCCAGAATGAACCCGCGGCCGCGGCTCCCGCCAACCCAGCACCAAGCGCCGCTGCCCCAGCAGCGGCTGAAGCGGCTCCGCCGCCACCTGCACCCGGCGCCACCATCCCTCTCATCCAGTTTCAGGATGTCCCGCTGACCACCGCCATTGACAACCTCGCGCGGCAAGCGGGCATTAACTATATTTTGGATCCGAAGGTTGGTTACGGACAGCCGGATGAGAGAGGCCAGGTGCGCACCCAACCCAATATCTCCATTCGTTGGGAAAACCTCACTGCCGAACAGGCCTTGGCTGCGCTGGTCGCTACCTATGGTCTCCAGATCGTAGACGATCCCAAAAACAACATCGCCCGCGTTACCATCAAAGATCCGGCTGCAGCGGAACCACTGGAGACCCGGGTCATCCAGCTCAAATTCGCCGCACCGACAAACATCCTTGGCTCGATTCAGACTACCCTCACCGACAAGCGCAGCAAGGTCATGGCCGATGTGCGCACCAGTCAATTGGTTGTTTCGGCCACCGAGAAGGAACAAATTGCGGTGAGCAATCTGGTCGTGCAGCTCGACACCATGACCAAGCAGGTGCTCATTGAAGCCAAGCTCGTGGAAACGTCAGTGAATCCGACGACAATCAAAGGCATTGATTGGTCTGGCACTCTGAATCAGCAGACGTTTACCTTGGGTAACAACGCAGTGCCTGGTGTGCCCGCCCAACCGTATACTCCGGCGGATCCCACCACCGTCCCTCCCACACCGGCTGTTCCGGCGACGCCTGCCACGGTCGGGGGCATCTTGAGCGATCCCAAGGTGCTCTACAGTTTTGGGGGCGGATTCAACCCGGCCACCGCATTTCTTAATGCCGATGGCGTGAGTGCTACTTTGTCGTTCCTTAACCAGAGTGCGGATTCCAAGGTCATCGCCACCCCGCGGGCGGTTACGTTAGACAACGAGACCGCTGATCTATCGGTCACGCGGGCAACGCCCATCTTTAAGAATACGGCAGGCACGCAAGGTTCTCCCGGTGGCTCGGAAGTTACCTACACCAACCTCGGCGTGATCCTGAATGTAACTCCGCGTATTTCCGCCAACAATTACGTCAACCTGCATGTGGTTCCGGAAGTTTCCCGCGTCTTCACAACGGTCGAGAAGATTGTTGCCGGCACGGTGAACCAGGCCGATGTCTACGACATCCGTAGAATGGAAACCCGGGTGATGATTCCGAGCGGCAACACCCTGGTCATGGGTGGGTTGGTGAGCGACGGGACCAAGACGGCCTCGGTTAAGGTGCCGATTCTCGGAGATCTGCCATGGGTTGGCCTCCTTTTCCGCCAAGACAAGAAGGGCCGCGATCAACAGAATCTCATCATCTTCATCACGCCGACCATCGTTGAGGAGACTGACTTCCATCTGGCAAAGTCCACGTTCCTCAAAACCTCTCCCGACGCGGTGGAAGCCGACAAGGCTTGGACAGCATGGGATGATGGCAAGCCCAAGGATTGGAGCAAGAAAGACAGCGACAACGCTGAATTCAAATAAGCGACAGCAGCACATTCATTCAGTATTTCAGCCACCGACCTCACCGAGGTCGGTGGTTGTTTTTGTACCCTTGGAAGGAGGGCGAACTACGATTTGCCGTGCGGGCGTTGCTTCAAGCCGATGTTTTGCTCGTACTCACCGAGTCTCACCGAGCGGTTCAGGGATTTCGCCTTCAGTTCGAGCATTAGCAAATCCATCCGGTTGCGGGCTACTTCCGCGGCCGCCTGATTAGGGTAGCGCTCGATTATCTGGGCCAGGGTCTGCCATGCTGAATCGTATCCCGCGTTGTGACGAATTTGGAGATCGGCCAGCAAGTTTAGCCAATGAACGACCTGGCGGGCGGGTTGGTTTGGTTGATCAATAAGCTGCTGAAGTTGATTGGCGGCCAAGTCAAGTCTTTGGAAGTGATCGGCGTAAATTACTGCGAGTTTCTCTCGCGCTTCGGTATCCTGCGGGTGGTGTTCGAGGTGGTGGGCGTATTCCTCCGCCAATGTGGCGGGATCGCGGCTCTTCGGGGTCAGATGTCGGGATGACTGGAGGAGTCCGATATTATTGACTCCTTCAGGCAATGGCACTTGCGGCCGGTCATGGGCGGCGAGCATTTGATCTGTGCCGGCTAGGTGGCCGATGCGTTGTTGGGCCAGCAGCGCCAGTTCGGACTCCGGAAATAGATCCACGATCTGCTGCAGAGCTGCCTGCGCGGCGTCGCGATCCACGGAGTATTTGAGATGCCAGTCGGCCAGCGTGTTGAGCGCATAGGCGACATTGCGCAAGGTGTGTCCCGGCTGCTGACAGAGGCGCTGGATGGTGACCTCTGCGCCCGGCAGATCATTCAAATTCGCCGCCTGAATCTCCGCGAGCAGCATCTGGCCAGTGAAATCATTGGGGAATTTGCTGAGCTGTTTGCGTATCTCGGCGACCGCCTCTGCGTACTGTCCACGTTTTCGTTTGGCTTCCGCGATGGAGTAATAGGCTTGGGGATCGACCTCCGCGTCACCGCCGTCGTACAATGCGCCGAAGGGTTTGGCGATCAGGCCGGCGATGCTGCGGCGCCAAATAATCGCCAACATCAGGCCACCTGCCGCGGTGAGTGGAATCCCCAGGAACGCTCCTTCATACCCACCACGCGCCACCATGGGGAACACCTTCCAAATCATCCAGCCAAAGACCAGAAGACTCAGCACCCACTTAATGATCAATTGACCCGGCTCCTTGCTGCGCTTGAGGCATAGGAACATCACCCACCCGACCAGTCCCACACAGACGGCTAACGAGCCAAGGCTTATGAAGATGTCAAACCACGGGCGGTTGGTGGTGGCAGGCTGCATCTATTGCGCACTCTTCGTCTGGCGGTCCCGGATTTCAAGACAATTTTGATCGGAGACGCGTCTGGTCATTCGGGTGTGAGATCGAATAGTAGCCGGGTACGCGAGCCGGTCTGCATGTTTTCAATCTCCATTTCCTTTAACTGCCAAGCGCCATTGACTTTCTCGACGGCGGTCGGACGAAACTCCTTCAGCTGCTTGCCGCGTTGATCGTACGCCTCAGCCTGCACGATGGCGCCGCTTTCTGTGTGAATCCAGGAGACCACCCGGGCGTAGCCATTGGTCCATGATTCCGGTCGGCGACTTTCCAGCACATGGCAGGATTTGCCGCGGCGCATCTCCCGCTTCCACAAGTGCTGTTCCGGCCAGTGAAAAAACTCCAGACCCAGATCCGCCAGCCAGAAATCCGAGCCGGCAAACGGCGTCATGGTTTGCTCATTGGGCAGCGCCGTCACGTCATTGAGCGCATATCGGTTCGGGGTCTTGGGGCGATGTTCAACGCAGAAAAGGACCGGTCGGTTTGTGCCTTGAACCACCTCGTAGACGGTCGTCCAGTTGGATTCCGTGACAAGGATGCGGGACGTGAACGGGATTTCCTGTCGCTGCTTTTTCGCGTCGCGGATTATCAACTTGCCAGTGTTGGTTAGATTTGACTCCGGGCGAAGCTCACGGAGTTGCCGGGCCAATTCGTCTCCTTCCTGTGCCGCTGTGAAGAGATCGTTGGTTGTGGTTGCCCCGAGTCGGAAACCAGGGAAAAGCAAGAACTCAATGCTGAGAACTAAGAGAAGAAAATACTGCGTCGGCCATCGCTGTATTATTTTTGCATTTTGCATTTTGCATTGTTCGAACCCGGTTCGAGCGCGACGCGAATGACTTGCGAGATGTGGTTGACGAAGTGCACTTTTATTTTCGCGCGCACTTCGGCCGGTACCTCCTGCCAGTCCGGTTTGTTGGCTTCAGGCAGGATGACGTTTTTCACACCAAAGCGGACGGCGGCCAGGACTTTTTCCTTGACGCCACCCACACGCAGGACCCGGCCGCGCAGGCTGATTTCTCCCGTCATCGCCATGTCCGAACGCACGCGGCGCTGCGCAATCAGCGAGGCCAGGGCGGCGACGATGGCGACGCCGGCGCTGGGGCCATCCTTGGGGGTGGCGCCGGCGGGAACGTGGATGTGAATATCGTGCCGAGCGGCATCGGCAAGTTCGAGCCCGAGCTTGTCAGCCTGGCTGCGCAGGTAACTGAAGGCGGTTTGCGCGCTCTCCTTCATTACGTCGCCGAGGGATCCGGTCAGCAAGAAACCGCCTTTGCCCGGCATCCGCGTAACCTCGATGAAGAGAACTTCCCCTCCCACCGGGGTCCAAGCCAGTCCGGTGGCAATGCCAAATTCTGCAATTTTTTCCGCCGTTTCGGCGACGAACATTGCGTGGCCCAACTGGGTCTTGAGGGCTCCGGGTTCAAGCTTGATCGGACCGGTCTGGCCGTTCGGGCTTACCAGTTTGCGGGCGGCTTTGCGGGCTAGGGCAGCGATGCAGCGCTCCAATTGGCGGACCCCGGCTTCGCGCGTGTATTCTTGGATCAGCCGGCGCAGGGTTGGGTCGGGCAGGATGACCTCGTGTTTCGTGAGACCATGTTCCGCCAGCTGCCGGGGGACGAGGTATCGCCGGGCGATCTGAAGTTTTTCGGATTCCGTGTAACTTGGCAATTCAATGACTTCGAGCCGGTCGCGTAGCGCTGGGTGAATCGGTTCCAGCCAATTCGCGGTGGCGATGAACAGTACGCGGGAAAGGTCGAACGGCAGGTCGAGGTAATGGTCGGTGAACGTGTGGTTCTGGGCCGGGTCAAGGACTTCGAGCAGCGCCGCCGCGGGATCGCCGCGAAAATCCGCCCCGACCTTGTCGAGTTCGTCGAGCAGAATCACCGGATTGCAGCTTTCGACCCGCCGCAGCGTTTGGAGAATGCGCCCGGGCATGGCGCCGACGTAGGTGCGGCGATGCCCGCGGATCTCCGCCTCGTCGCGCATGCCGCCGAGGGAGATGCGGGCAAATTTGCGGCCCAAGGCGTCCGCCACGCTTTTGCCAAGCGAGGTTTTACCGACGCCCGGAGGTCCAGCCAGGCACAGGATCGGACCTTTGATTGCCTGTTTGCGTTTGAGGACGGCGAGAAACTCCAGCAGTCGGTCTTTGACCTTTGCCAGGCCGAAGTGTTGCTGATTTAGAATGTGTTCAGCAGCAGCGAGATCGAACTTGTCTTCGGTGGCCTTTTCCCACGGCAGGGCCAGAATCCAGTCTAGGTAGTTGCGCGTGACTGGATACTCGGCGGCAACTGGCGGCATGACTTGCAGTCGTTCGAGTTCCTGGCTCGCCACTTTCTTTACTTCGGGGGGCAGGGGCGTCTGCGCGACTTTCTCGCGCAGGGTTTTGATTTCATTTGCATTGGGTTCCGCCTCGCCGAGTTCGCGCTGAATGGCCCGCAGTTGTTCGCGCAGGAAAAAGTCACGTTGCGTCTTGGCGATTGAGCTGGCGACATCTGTCTGTAGTTTGGTGCTGAGGGTGATGACTTCATGCTCTCGGTTCAGCAACGGCAGAAGCTGGGTGAGGCGCTGCTTGATCGAAGTGGTCTCCAACAGTTTCTGACGGTCGCCGAGCGAGAGGTTGAGATTGCTGGCGATCAGATCGGTGAAGTGGCCCGGGTCTTCGGTATTCTGTGCGGCGACTTTGACCTGTTCAGAGAGCGCCGGGGAAAGTTTGATGATTTCTTGAAACTGAGTCTGCGCGTTACGCATCATCGCGGTGACTTCAATGGAATCTTCCGACTCATCGCGCAGGAGTTCGAACTTGGCGGAGAGATAAGGTTCGGTGCGGGTGTATTCCTTGAGGCGAATACGCCATAATCCCTCCACCAGAACCCGCGCGGTGTTGTCCGGGAACTTCACCATCTTGGCCAAACGGACCACGCAGCCAACCTCGTGGAGGTCGTCGGGCGCGGGGTCGGGGACTTCGGGTCGCCGTTGAAGCACGGTGCCCATGAGTCGCCCGCCAGCAACCGCTTCATCGATCAGCTGAATGCTCGGCCCCGTTTCAACCAGCAGCGGGGCCACGGCCCCGGGAAAAATCACAATGTCCGAAAGCCCAAGCACAGGGAGTGTATCCGGGAGGGAGCGGGAAGAGATCCGGGCCAGTTCCTCCGGATTCCCGGAAGTTCCCAAGATGCTGATAAACTCTGTGTCCGGCGAAGGCATCATCGCTTAATCTGGAAATTTGATTTTGCCACCCTTGAAAAGCATCCGCCGGAATAAGCCCTAGGCGATGGATAACTTAGTGGTCTTGGGATGGGGTGGCGGGGACGCTAGTGGCACGTCAATACGCAAAAATCCATTCAAATAAGCCGCCTTGGCCTGACTCAAGTCGTAGCCTGGAGGCAGTTCCAAGACGCTTTCGAAGGGGCCGTAATTGATCTCCATGACAAGGAAACTGGCTTTGCAGGCCCGGCAACCGTCGGGACGATCCCCGCTGATGCGCAGGCGATTGCCTTCAACTGTGATCTCCAAATTCTCGCTGCGCATGCCTGCCAGTTCAGACTTGATGACCAAGCCCGTATCCGTCGCGTAAACGTCTGTATTCGGCACCCAATGACCATTGGCTATGGGTTCGCGCCCACCAACGGCGGAAGCGCGGGTTACAAACTGGGTGGAAGAAGTGATTTTGGTGACGGCCATGCAATGCAAAGCTATCTCAGTTGCCCCGTGGCTGCAAGTTCTCTCATCTGCTTTTCACGCGGATCTGCGGGCGTTCGCCTTTGCGCGCGTGAAAAACGATGGAATCGGGATTGCCCCTCGCACGATTAGCCGAGCAACCACAATGCGTTTCGCGCGCGATGCTGAATCTACCGCGCCGGGTGCGGCCCCACAACAAACCCACAAAGGCTAGCGCTACGATGATCAGGGAAACAACGGTCTGCCAGTTCACTTTGGCAACATAGCCGTAACTGTAGCGCCGGCAACCGCGATTTTTGCCGTCGCTTTCGCCATTGAACACAATCCCCCTGCTTCCTTACGCTCCGCGCATGGCTGGCAATGTCTTTCACCATCCGCACCGCGTGATTTATGCCGACTGCACTTTGGGCAACCACGTCTATCACGCCCGGTATCTTGACCTGCTCGAAGCTGCGCGCGGGGAATTCTTTCGTCATCTCGGCACATCGTTCCTTGCCTGGCAGGAGTCGGACGTGATTTTTCCCGTGCTGGAGGCGCGCCTCCGCTACCGCGCCCCCGCAGTTTACGATGATGCGCTGCAGACGGAGGTGTGGATCACGGCCGCAGCGGGAGTGCGGCTCAATTTCAGCTATCGGATGGTAAACCAAGCCCAGACCATCATCTTGGAAGCGGAAACCTTCCACGCCTGCACGGGGAGGGAAGGCAAAAAGCCGAAGCGATTGCCGGCGACCCTGGTCACCTTGCTGAACCCTCATTTGAGGGCAGCAGAATAGGATTCAGGATGCGATGATTTTCCCCAACCGCTCGCTCAGGTCGCGTAATCCTTCCGGCGTCTCGCCCCCGCCTTGTTCCGTGATGAGATAGCCCGCGTATCCAGCTGCGGTGAGGGCTTTCATCATTCCCGACCAGTTGTTGGCCCCCTCCAGCAGCGGCGCGTTAAAGCCCTTCCAAATGTCGTCCGACCGCATTGCGCGGTCGCGGCTGTATTCCTTGACGTGAACCCGGTTGATGCGTTTGCCCAGGGCCTTGATCCAGACAATTGGATCGCCGTAGCGGATGATGTTGCCACAATCAAAATGCCAGCCCACCCACGGGCTGTTGATTTCCTCGAGATAACGCAGCGCCTGATCCTCGGTCGTGATGAAATCATTCCAGACGTTCTCGACGGAAATTTTCACCCCCAATTCTTCGGCTAGCGGGATCGCCAGCCGGATTTGCTCGATCGAGCGCTGCCAGCACTCCGCGAAGGTGACTTCCTTGTTGACGATGCCGGGCACGAGCAATATCGAGCCGGCACCGTAGGCCTTGGCGTCGCGCAAGGTTTGCTGGCAATCCGCAAGGCCTTCCGCCCGCACCTTGGGGTCGGGATGTGACAGCGGCAGGCTCCAGTGTTTGGCGCAGCAAACGCTTGGAATTTCCAGTCCGGCTTCGTCGCGTCCCTTGAGCACCGCAACCTGGTCCATCTGGCCCATCATCTCAACCCCATGGAATCCAGCGGCTTTGATGGCTTTCATCTTGTCGCCCACTGAACCCTTGCCGCCAACCGTGCCCCACATGATTGCTTTCTTGAAGCGGTCCTTGGCTGGCTTTTCCTCCGCGGCGAACAGTTGTGGGCGCACGGCCGCGAGGACAGCCGCGGCGCCGGCGGTCTTCAAAAACTCACGACGAGCAACGGCTGGTTTCATGGTGACGCAGGTGTTGATTTGTGGATCACAAACTAGGTCAATTTGGTAACGCCAGGGATGGCCATGGGGGCCACGGGAAGTTTCATATTCCAGTCGAATGTCTCGGGCGTCAGCTGTTCCTTTGAATTCAACGCATCTTCCCAGGTGACTTCCTGACCGGTATAGGCGGCCATGCGGCCCATGATGCCCAGGAGCGTGCTGTGAGCCATCCATTCGCCGTCATTGTGCCCGGCGCCGGCGCGGATACTGGCGAAGAGTTCGTTATGTTCCTGCTGGTACATATCGATCGGCGGCGGGCCGGATTTCGATGCGCGATAGGTCCAATTTTCCTTGCCATGGATGAACGGAGCCTGCCAGCCGGGGATTTTTGCGAACCCGGCGGCGCCCATCAGGTAATCCGAATTTTCATTGGCGCAATTGCTGATCTGCCGCTGCCCCAGGAAAGCGCGCACATCGTTGGGGTATTCGTAGGTGACGAACATGTGATCGAAGATGTTGCCCTCATGGTTGGGTGTCTGCCGGCCACCCACGGCGACGGCTTTAAGCGGCGGTACGTCCTGCATCGCCCAGGCAATCTTGTCCACACTGTGCACCGCCTGTTCGACAAGGCCATCGCCGGAGAGCCAGGTGAAATTATACCAGTTCCGCAACTGCCATTCCAAGTCGCCCATATCCTTGGGGCGCTGGGTAGCCGGCGGCATGGGCTTGACCGGTCCGGTGTAATAGGTCGCATACACGGCGCGCAGGTCGCCAATGGCGCCGCCATGGATGCGTTTGTAAAATTCACGGCGGGCCTCGTCGTACCGCCAGCAGAAGCCGGTGACCAGCGAAAGGCCTTTCTCCTTTGCCCGCTTGGCGGTGGCAAGCACGGAACGCACCCCGGGGGCATCGGTGGCCACGGGTTTTTCGCAGAATACATGTTTGCCCGCCTCCACAGCGGCCTTCAAATGCAGCGGACGAAAGCCGGGCGGCGTCGCCAGCAGCACCACGTCCACTCCGCTTGCGATCACCTTTTGATAAGCATCCAGACCGACGAAGCAATGGTCCGGTGCCACTTTGACCTTGTCCGCGAGTTCCTTTTCGCCTTTCAACGCTCGCAGGCTGCCCTGCAGCGGTTCCGAAAAAGCATCCCCCATCGCCGTGAGCACCACGTTTTTGTCCGCCCTTAACGCCTGGGCAGCGGCGCCGGAACCGCGTCCGCCACAGCCGACCAGCCCCACCCGCAACGTGTCCGAGTTGGTCGCTGCCATCAAATCTCCGGAAATGATCGCAGGAGCGGCGAGGGCCGCGCCCAAGGTGGCGGAAGTCTTGATGAAATCGCGGCGGGTCTGGTGGGGAACGGAATTGGTGTTTGTCGTCATGGGTTGCATGGTAGGTAGCCCGTTTCTCGCGTCAAGCCCCGTGCGGCGGGAGTGCCAGGCTGCCTCAACGTCGCTCCCAAAACTGCCCGGCGCGGAATATCTTAACCGCCGATTGCCGTCATCGGGCGGCAAGGTGTGTATTGGCTGCGGAATTGGTGAGCGAGTGGTTTGCGCAGTATTGATGTCCGTAGCGCTTCGCGCACCGCTGCGTCCGTTGGCGTATTCCGGAGGGTTTCCCGCAGATCGACTTCACCCTGATCGCCCAGGCAGGGGCGGATCTTGCCATCGGCGGTCAGCCGCAGCTTGTTACACGTCTCGCAGAAATGCAGATTCGTCATCGCTCCGATGAAGCCCACGCGCGCGCCAGTGTGTTTCAACTGGTAATATTTGGCCGGGCCGAAACCAAGCCGCCAGTCCGGCTGGGGGATTAGTTCGTCCTTCTGGCGCAGCAGTTCCATCGCCTCGCCTACCGCCATGAAATTCCTTTCCGTCAACACCTCTGTCGTCGTGACCGGCATCAGTTCAATCAACCGCAAGGGCAGGCCGTGTTCGGCTGCGAACAGCGCGAGCGGCCAAATTTCCGCTTCGTTCACTCCCCGCATCAATACGCAGTTCAGTTTGACCCGCTCGAAACCGGCGGCCAGGGCTGTGCGAATTCCGGCGAGCACCGGGTTGATGTTGCCCCCCGTGATGCGGCGGTACAGGGCGGGAGTCAGCGCATCAAGGCTCACGTTTACCGTGCCCAAGCCTGCGGTCCGCAGCGGTGCCGCCAGCGCGGCGAGCTTCGTTCCGTTCGTCGAAAGGCCAATGTGTTCCACGCCCGGGAGGGTGGCCATGGCGCACACGATGTCCGGCAGCTCCGCGCGCAACAATGGTTCGCCGCCCGTCAGCCGGAATTTGCGGAAACCCATGCCCGCCGCGACGCGCACCACGCGGAGAATTTCGTCCGCGGTCAGATGGTCTGACTGGCGCTGCCAGCCGCGGTAGCCTTCCGGCATGCAGTAGAGGCAACGCTCGTTGCAGCGGTCGGTCACCGAGAGGCGCAGGTAATCCGTGGTTCGCCCAAAGGAGTCCATGGTGATTCAGCAATGTTCCGCCGCCGGCAGCTCCGGGCGCGCCGGGCGGCCGGCGGTAACCCGCAAAACCCCATCGCTCAAGATGCTCGCCCGCAAACCGCCCTGGCCGGTCAGCCAGGCCTCCGCGCCCGGGCCCAGGGCGGAGTTCATCCAATAACACGGCTTGCTCTCCTCCACCCCGGCAAAGCGCACGCCTTGAATCTCGAATTCTGCGCCAACCAGCAAATTCAAGTCCGTCCCACGCACGAAGACGTTTCGCCGGGTGGCTTCCGGCCGCGCGTCCGGTAGATTCAACGCCCGGCGCATTGCGTCGAATACCTCCAGCGAAAAGAAGGTGATCTGACCCTTGTGATTCTCTGCACGGTCAAAATAACGGTCCCCGCGCAAGCCGCGACCGGCGACACATTCCGCCGCACTTACCGCAACAAGGGGATGGTCACCCTCTGGCTTCCCGTGATGGCCCACGAAGTTGTGGCCCGGCGAGATGAAAATCTGTTCAATGCGGATCATGGGATCTCCGGTTTCATTCCTTTTCCCCAAATGCGCAATGTGGTTTCAGCGAGCCGTGTCACCGTTGCTTCATTCACGGCGCCCGCGTCGTGCTCGCCCACGGCGAATTCGTGGAGTTTGAGTTGCTCAAAGCCGGTGAAATCCACGCGGCGCAGGACCCTTTCGCCGCACTCTCTTGAACCGCCATCAATCATGAGGATCCCCGGCGCGCTTTCCCGCGACGTCACGCTGGAAGGAATGCGTCCGCCGATGCCGGTCAGACGGCTCATATTCGCCCCGCGGAGCCTCTGCCGCCGCCGCGCGGCGTGATCGGCCTGTCTCGTGGCGGCGAAACTGCCCGACCACGCCCGTACGCAAATGGGCGGAGAAATTTCAGCCGAAGCAACGTCACGCATGAACCAAGGCTTCGTAGGTTTCCAAACAGCGATTGCAAAGTCCCTGCTCGCGCGACCAGCTGGAAAATTCCCCCGCAATGCGGGTGATGATTTCCTCCGATAGCACCTCCGCGTTCGCCCAGTTGAAGGTTGGGAAATCGCACAGCGGACAGGACGCGCCGGGTGCGGGACGATGCGCGTCACCCAGCCCGCGTGGATCGGCAATGAGGACAAGAAAATCGGCGTGGCGCGGCGCACGGCATTGCCATAACGAGCTGAACGTCGCTGCCTGCTTCGGCTCTGGCCAGAAGGAATAACCACGCGTGAAGGCCGCCGCGTGTTGTTCGCGCGTCGCCATCGGTGTGTTGCCAGCCGAGGTGAGGCGACCATCGATCGTGATGTCCCACAGCAGGCGATAGCGCTCGAGGGCCAACCGCCGCTGCGCCGCGTTCAGGTTGGGTAGATGGAGCGTGGGCGAATAGCCGAACGCGGGATTCAGCATGTCGTGCAGGTGCGTGAACTCGTGGCGTAGATAATCGCTCAGCGCGGCATCATTCGTCAGGCGCTCAAGGCGCAGTGCGAGCATACCGGTCCGTTGGCCGGCCGCGTTGACGTAGAGTTCCACACCTTCGTCGTTCTTGCCGGTCGTCTGGCGGGTGGCGAGCCGGTCGAGGTGCGCGCGTATCAACGGGAATTCCTTGAGGGTGTCGGTGAGCGGTTGCTCAAGGCCCCACTCGCGAAACCAGTCGAGATGCAGCTTGAAGAACGCGGTGTTGCGCTCGTCGGGATCGAGGACGTGGTAGAGTTGTTCGCGCCCGCGATGGAAGCGCGCGATTTGCCCTGACGCTACGCCCTTGCGCCGTCCGCTCGCACAGAGAAAGACAGCACCTTCGATGAAGTCCTCGGCGTAGTGCAGTTGCATGACATCAAGGCGCGGCCAGCGCGCCAGGGGGGAGCTGGTTGATGCCGCAGGCGGCGCACATGCTTTCTGCGGCTTCATCCACGGGGCGGAGCAACAAGTCTTCGCTGCCACCTTTGACCCCGAAGCGGGTGCACTCGGATTCGACAAAAACGCGCGTGAATTCGGCGAGCGCAAGCAATGTCGGATCCCCCGTGGTTGCAGCCAGGCGACGCGTGAAAGCCGGCATCCAGCGGCCCAGATGTTCGCGGAGGAAATTCTTCTGCGCCTCGCGACATAGGGCGAGTTGGTCGGTGGCGAGCTGGTGTTCCAACGCGTAGGCCTCCTTGGCAGCAAGCACGCACATGAATTCCAACTCCAGGCAGATGTGGTCGTGGCGTTCGCCGGCGCTTTCGGATACTTCGAGGCCGAAGGCGCGGTAGAATGCGGCGAGGTCGGCGAGACGATGCGGCTGGAAGAGCGGGTCGGCCTTGATGTCGCCGTATTCGATTTCATTGATCGGACACCCGCCGCGAGCGGCGTGGCCAAACGCGGCAATATAGGCGTCACGGAATGATCCGGCGCTTTCCGGCCGGAGTGCATTGATCAGCTTTTCGGCGCTCGGAAGCAGATTTGGGCCGACAAAGGCGTTGGCCGTGCGAAGTGAATTAATGGTCTGCTGACGAGCCAACCAGCGCCAGCCTGCTGGCATCGGGTCTTCGTAGGCTTTCGCCAGAAAGCGATGGAGGAACGAGCGCGCGACAGCCTGGTCAATGGAGGTTTGGCGCGTTACCCGATCCCGGGTCGCAGCCGAAGCGAGCCGGCTCCGGTTAGAAGTTGCGGGTCCACCCCCGTTGCCCCGGGAATCATCGGCGCGATAGTTCCCGAACACCGAGCGTTTGGGTGTATCTGTGCGCGCGGCCCATTCACCCCTCCGCGTTCCGCCCTTCGCGTTCCGCCCTGGCTCAGATGGAGTTGGCATGTTTGTCCGGTCGTACGTGGAGGGGTTCTTCCACGGTGGTTTCGATAATCTTCGTGCCGTCTTTCGCATAGCCGATGACGGTGTCGTTGTACAGGACGAACTTCTTGCCGCGCACCTCGGTCTCGAACACTTTCGGACCTTCCTTGATCTCGTAACGATGGCAGATGCGCTGGTCCTTGCCGAACAGTTGCAGCACGGCGAGCAGCTCGCGGTCGGGGGCGGAATACTTCTCGATGGCGGTGTCGACGCCCGGGCCGAACATCTGGCGCAGATACGGGCGCGCCACCCAGCGCGGCGGGATGTAGTAGCCGTTGGGCTCGGTGCCGAACTGCGGATAAAGCGGCAGCGCCACTTTCGCGACCTGAACCAGGTAGTAGAGCGGACTGTTGCGCGCCTCCTTCCACGTGCCGTCTTTGTTGAGCTCGATCAAGCCTTGCAAGCGAATTTGACCGATGCAGGAAGCCATACAGCGGGTTTGCATCGGCCGGCCATGACCGGCCTGATCCTTGCCCTCGACGCGCGGGAAGCAGCCGATGCATTTCTCCGTTGTGCGCGTGGTGCCGCGATAATACGTCTTCTTGTAGGGACAAGCTTCCATGCACTTGCGGTAGCCGCGGCAGCGCTCCTGATCCACGAGCACGATGCCATCCTCGGGGCGTTTGTAGATGGCGTTGCGGGGGCAGGCGGCGAGGCAGGCGGGATAAGAGCAATGATTGCAAATGCGGGCGAGGTAGAAAAACCACGTCTTGTGTTCGGGCAACAGCTCGCCGCCCTCGAAGTATTGCCCCTTCACGCCTTTCTCGTTGCCGACCGGATGATCCTCGTAACGATTCGGCGCGGACCATTCGTCGTCGGTGGGCAGATAGCCGAGCGCGCGGTTGGCGCCTTCCGGGCCGATGAAAGTTTTCGTGGCCTCAAAAACGGTCTTGCCGTTGAACTTGCCGTAGGGCGCTTTGAGGTTCTCCGGTTTGCCGCCCCAGTTCTGGCCGCCGGGATTTGCCTGTTCGAGCAGGTCGAGGGTCTTGACATCCCAATGATGCGGGTATCCGCCATAGGGTTTCGTCTCGACGTTGTTCCACCACATGTATTCCTGGCCCTTGGAAAAAGTCCACGTGGACTTGCACGCCATCGTGCAGGTCTGGCAGCCGATGCAGCGGTTGATGTTGAAGATGAAGGCGAACTGCTGGTCGGGATACGCCGCTTCGTAGGGGTATTCCATCTCGCGACCGAGTTGCCAGTTGAGGACGTTGCTCATAATTCGTTAAAGGGCTAAAGCGTTGAATCGTTGCATCGGTCAGACGGTGAATTCGGGAATGGGCGCGCCCGTGGGGTCGGTCAATGTGGCTTCGGATTGCGCAATTTGAGTGCTCGCCTTGTCCGTAAGTTCGCCGCGCGCCCCCTCATCCTGACCCTCTCCCCCTCCGAGGGGGCGAGGGAACAGCAATGAACGTGTCTGTGAGAATTCGGATGCGCTCGTGCAATTCGTGGTCACAGGTTCGCGGTGAGACGGCGGACGATTCTCTCTCTCCCCTTCCGAAGGGGAGAGGGCCGGGGTGGGGCTGGTTGCGACGCTCGGCCACTCCACTTGCTTTCCCCAGCGCGCGTAGACTTCGGTGATGAGGTCGCGAATGAACGGCTCGCCGCGTTTCTCCAGCGCCATGTGGGGCCCGAGGTAATGCGGGTTACGGAACAGGGCGAGAATCTGCTTGTGGCCATAGCCCATCCGCTTGAACTCCTCGATGAACGTCTCGGCCATTTCGTTGGTCGTGTCCGCGTGCGTGAGCAACGCCAGGCCGTTCAGTTCGAATGGATCTTCGAAATCGAATTCGTCTTTGGGCATAAATTAACCTTTGCTCCGGAGGGCGGTTGGGTGCGAAGCCCCAGCCGCAGCGCGGGTAGGAACAGAAGGATCAGGGACACTTCCCAGGCGAGAATCGTATCGGAACTGCTGCGGCGGGTCTTTCAGACGCAGCCGCGCTCCGTTCTCGCGGTGCCTCAACCCCTGGATTTTCTTGGTCATTCGCATTTCGCGTCTCAGGTTTACTCAAACGTCGCTCCCCCGCCGCCTTCGCCTTTGCCGCTGAAATTACCGGCGAGGTATTTCTTCATTTTGTCGTTCTCGGCATCCGGCGACATGCCGTTCAAACCGGGCTTCCACGGGCCTTTGCCCCCGAGACCGCCATCCTCGGCCTTCGTGATGCGGATTAAACATTCCTTCGGCACGGTGTTGACGGCGTGATTGTCCGCCTCGCCGCCGAAAATGAACGACATGCCGGCTTTCGCCTTATGAAACAGCGTGTCGGTCTGGTGCATCGGCATGTGCCAGTTGCGCGTGACGGATTGCTGCGAGCCGAAACGGAAGTTCGAGATGTAGCCCTCTTCGGTCAGCGACAGGCCGTCGGGCCGCGTCTGCTGCGCCTTGACGGTTTTCTCCGTCGCGATGAACGAGCCGTGCTTCATCATCACGACGTTGTAGGGATACGCGGCGTTGTAGGTGAGGCGCAACATGAGGCGGCTGACCTTGTAGAACGGATCGCTCGGGGTCGCGCCCAGATACGGACGGTCGGCGGGGTTGGCATCCACATAGACGTAATCCCCGTCCGCGATGCCGAGGTCACGCGCGGCCTGGGGGTTCATATGAATCTGATGCTCGCCCACGTTCGGCAGGCGTTTGTCCACGCGATATGGGTCGCCAAAGTTCGAGTTCCAGATGAGATGCCAATCCACATTCGCCCACGATGAATGAACGCTGTGCCGCGACTTGGGCGTCAGGCAGTAGAATTGGAAACCCTTTTCCCAGAGGAAATTCTTCGACTGCTTCGTCTCCGCCCAGGAGAGCTTGACGTTGCGAACGGTGCGTTCGTCCCAATGCTCGGCGTCAAGTGGGATGCCGTAATCGTTCGGCCGCACGAGCGGATTGGTGCTGACGATGACATTGGGCAGGTACGGCGTTGCCTCCGGGCCTTCGCGATGGACCATGAAGTTTTCGCCGCACGCCAGCGCCGTGGGGTCGTCGCTGTAGCTGTGCAGCCGGCCCGTGTCCGTGTAGAACGGATAGTTGTCGTGCACCTGCTCGTAGAACGGGATGCGCGGGTAACTGCGGAAGAGCATCAGCGCACCGCCGGGTGGGCCGTATTTGCCCGCCATGATATCCTCGACCTTGTACCCGGCCGTGGTGGTGCAGGTGTCGAGCAGGCGTTGGAGATAAATGCTGCGCTGGCCCGCGTGCTCGAAGTGGAAGTGATCGTGAAAGCGTTTGTCGCCCGTGACTTTCCCGAGCGCGGCGCCGATCCCGGCGAGAATGGCCAGGTCGTCCTTTGAATCGTAGAGCGGTTTGATGCCCCCCTTCCAGATTTGCAGGAACGGATTCGAGCAGCTCGCGGTGACTTCCAAATCCTGAAACTCGACCCACGAATTCGCCGGCAGCCCGAAGTCAGAGTATTCCACGCTCGCGGTCATCTGCGTTTCCAGCGTCACGATCAACTCCACGTTCGGGTTGACGTTCTTGATCATGCCGTAAGCCCACTTGGCGTTGTTGATGAGGTTCACGTTCGTCGTGAAAATCGCCTTGGTCGGCGTGGGCA
>CAZIJO010000089.1:0-21528 GCA_964539515.1 uncultured Bifidobacterium sp.
GAATTCCAACTCGGTCCATTCTCGAAAAGCTTCGCGGTCTGCAGCGCGCCGCCCCTGACAGCGGCGCAGCCGGATTGTCAACTCATGCGCAAGCTGGATCGTTGCGGGCAGATGGCGTGGCTTGCAGCCCACCAGGCCTGGCAGCAAGCGCAGTTGACCGGCGCCTATGCCCCCACCCGGATCGGTATCATGGTCGGTTCCTCGCGGGGACCAATCGGAAAAATTGGCGAATCGTTCGACCGGCTCCGCCAGACTAATTACCCGCCGTCATTGTCCACCAACAGCAACTTCGCCTCCCTGAGCGGGATGCTCGCGCAGCGCTTCGCCCTGCAAGGCCCCGGCGCCACAATTTCTGCAACCTGCGCCTCAGGCGCTTTCGCGATCGGTCTGGCGGCTGAGCAAATCCTGCTGGGCAAAGTGGATGCCATGCTGGTGGGCGGCGCCGAAGCACCGCTGGTCCCGGCCATCCTTGCGCAGTTGCAGGCGGCCGGCGTGCTGGGCAGTCATGCGGAAGCGGCCCGGACGTGCCGGCCGTTTGACGTCACGCGCAACGGCCTCGTGCTGGGTGAAGGGAGCGCGTTCCTGGTTCTGGAATCGGCCCACACGGCCGCGGCCCGTCGGGCCAAAGTCCTCGCCCGGTTTAGCGGCTGGAGCCTGAACCTCGACCACTCCGGCCGCACCGGAGTCGATGAAACCGGCGCGCGATTGCATGCGGTCATGGCCGAGGCGTTGCACCTGGCAGGGTTGGCCCCGGAGCAAATCGACTACGTTAATACCCATGGTGCCGGCACGAAGCTGAACGACGATGCCGAATCCCAGGCAATTGCTAAATTATTCGGGCCGCGGACGGCAACCCTGCCCTGCACTTCCACCAAGCCCATCACCGGCCATTGTCTCGGGGCCACGCCCGCACTCGAAGCGGTGCTTTGCATCGAAGCCCTCCGGGGGCAGCGGATTCCACCGACGGCAAACTGTGACCAGCCCGACCCGCGCTGCCCGCTTCATACCGTACCCGCATCTGTGCCCGTCGGTCGCTTGACCCACGTCCTGTCCAACTCGCTTGGCTTCTGGGGTTACCTTGCGACGCTCGTTTTTTCGGAAGCGCCGTAAAGCGGCGGGAATCTAAACTGCAATGTGAGCACAAGTGCCCGGAGGGTGTTGGGCTGTGACATCCCATTCTGTCGGCACCATTGAGCACCAAAACCCACCATCAGCCTCCACCAACGCCTCGACGAACTCGCCCTCCAAACTTGAATCTTGGAACTTGAATCCGGGGACTCTAATGTAGCACCCATGGCAGCAAGTGATTTCAATGTGAGTTACGTGGCGCACCTCGCCCGCATCCAGCTTTCGCCGGAAGAAGAGCAAAAGCTCGGCACCCAGCTTGGCCACATCCTTGGCTTTATGGAAAAACTGAAAACGCTGGACGTGAGCCAGGTCGAACCGACTGCCCACGCGGTCCCCGCGGTCAACGTCACCCGGGCCGACGAAACCCACACCTCCCTCGCCCACGCGGAAGCAATGCGCAACGCGCCCAAACAGGCCAGCGGCCTCTTCATCGTGCCGAAGATCGTCGAGTAGCATCCTCCCTCCAGTCACGCCTTTCGTCCCCTGTCGAAGAATGTTAAACCAGCTAACCATTTCCGAACTGACCACCCGGTTCGCCCGGCGCGAAGTATCGGCGCGCGACGTCACCCAGGCCTGCCTGGATCAAATCGCCCGCGTGGACGGCCAGATCCATGCGTTCATCAGCCACGATGCCGCCGATGCGCTCGCGCAGGCGGATGCGGCGGATCAGGCCATGGCCGCCGGCGCGACGCACGCACAGCAGCCCTTGCTGGGTGTGCCCATCGCCGTCAAAGATGTTTTGGCGGTCAAAGGTCACCCGCTCAACTGCGGCTCGAAAATTCTCGGCCAGTTCGTTTCACCGTACGACGCGACGGCAATTGAAAAGCTAAAAGCCGCGGGGGCGATAGTTTTTGGCCGGCTGAACATGGACGAATTTGCGATGGGCAGTTCGACGGAAAATTCGGCCTTCGGCCTCACGCGCAATCCGTGGGACCTGACGCGCATCCCTGGTGGCTCGTCTGGCGGTTCGGCCGCGGCGGTCGCGGCGGACGAAGCCATCGCCACGCTCGGCTCGGACACCGGCGGCTCGATTCGCCAGCCGGCGGCGCTCTGCGGCTGTGTGGGAATGAAACCGACCTACGGCCGCGTCTCGCGTTACGGCCTCGTCGCCTTTGCCTCGTCGCTGGATCAAATCGGACCATTCACCAAGGACATCCGGGACTGCGCCACGCTGCTGAACGTCATCAGCGGGCATGACCGGCGCGATTCCACGAGCGTCGCGCAACCTGTGCCGGATTACACGGCCGCCCTGACCGGCAATATCAAAGGCCTGCGCCTGGGCCTGCCGAAGGAGTACATGATTGGCGGACTGGATCCGGAAGTGAAAGCCGCGGTGGACGCGGCGGTGCGGCAGTTGCAATCACTCGGAGCGAGCGTGGAAGAGATCTCCCTGCCGCATACGGATTACGCGGCGGCCACCTATTACATCCTCGCCCCGGCCGAGGCCTCGGCCAATCTCGCCCGTTTCGACGGCATCCGCTACGGCGCGCGTGTGGACGGTGCGGATCCGTTGGAACTATATCGCCGCACGCGCGGGGCGGGTTTTGGACCGGAAGTGAAACGCCGCATCATCCTCGGAACGTACGTTTTGAGTAGCGGTTACCATGATGCCTATTACGTGCATGCCCAAAAAGTCCGCACCCTCATCCGGCAGGATTTCCTGAAGGCCTTCGAACGGGTGGATGCCATTGTCACGCCCACCACCCCCACGGCGGCGTTTAAGATTGGCGAGAAATCCGACGATCCGCTGCAAATGTATCTGTCCGACGTGTTCACGATCTCCTGTAACCTGGCCGGCATTTGTGGCGTGAGCCTGCCGTGCGGCTTCACAAAATCGCCCAAACTCCCGATCGGTCTGCAACTGCTCGGCAAACCCTTTGGGGAAGAAACCATGCTGAAGATCGCCCACGCTTACGAGCAGAGCACAAAATGGCGTCAGGAGAAGCCAGTGCTTCCCGGCTGATCCGGGATCGCCGACGAACCGGATTCGTCCACCATTTTCGGCTTGGCAATCGGTGGCGGCAGCCGTACCAATGGAGTGTTCTTTGAAAACGGCGGGCGCGTGTCCGCCAACTTAGTTGCCATCAAATGCAGGGAACGCCGTGAGAATCGGCGACGGTTGCGCCACTGTAACGGATTACAAACTCCCACAAGCCACTGTTGGTTGCGTCAGCACCAGCGGGAAGGCGGGAGTGAGGTTTGAAGTCCGAAGTCAGGATATCCATTTGACGGCACTCGTCCGGTGGGAAGCAGGTTGAGAGTTTATGTTTGAGAGATGAAATTGATGAATCGCTCGGTGGTTCATCTATCAACCATCACTGCAATGACCCCCAACCCAGCTCCACCAACTTCTCCGCCAAGAGAAGGATGAGGCCAGCCGGTCGAACTGTTTTCGGCCGGATTCGCTGAATGCCTTCATTCTCCGGTTTGCGCGAGTGAAGGCTTTTTTATTGCCTTGGCTCCGCGCTGGTCTCTCAACCAACACCCGTCCACCGCAAAGCAAGTGCTTTCGGCCGACAAACTGAAAGATCAGCCCATGAAAATCCGTCCGCCAATGCTGGCCGCCATCGCCAGCTTCCTGTCCGCTTCCCTTTGCGCTGTCCACCCGGCCCGCGCGACCACCATAACCGAAAATTTTTCCGCCGATCCCGCCGCGTCCGGTTGGGTCGTGCATGGCAACTCCAGCCTGTTTGCCTGGAGCGCCGCCAACCAAAACCTCGCAGTGACGTGGGATTCCTCCCAGCCGAACAGCTATTTTCATCGGAGTCTTGGCTTGACCCTCAGCAAAACGAACGACTTCCTCCTCGCCTTTGACTTGCGGCTCGCAGACATCGCCGGCGGCGTGGACGCAAACAAGCCCTATCCCTTTCAAATCGCGGTCGGCTTGATGAACCCGGCCCAGGCGACGAACACCGCGTTCATCCGCGGTTCCGGTTATGAGTCGCCAAATCTGGTCGAGTTCGATTATTTCCCGGGCGCCATTTTTGATCCCACCGTGTCGCCCGTTTTGATTTCGACCAACAACGAATTCAATGAAGGTGGGTTTACTTTTCCGCTGGAGTTGACCCCTGGCGCGCTCTTCCGCGTGACGATGCGCTACACCGCCAGCGACCGGACGATGCGAACATTCATAACCAGCAACGACGTGCCATTCGGTCCAGTGAAGGACGCCACCTTGGCCGCCAGCTTTAGCGACTTCCAGGTGAATCATGTAAGCGTCAGCAGTTACAACGACGCCGGCCAATTTCCCGGTTTCGAGGGTTCGGTCCGGGCGCATGGTGTCATCGACAATCTGGTTTTTGCCGCCCCGCCACCGGTGACCTGGGTCACCGCGATCGGCCCCGGCGCAATCCAGTTCGGCGGCACTACGAACTGGCTGTATCAGCTGGAACGCACGACGAATTTCCAATCCTGGTCACCCGTTTCGCCCGTCGGGGTCGGGGTCGCCGGCCCGATGACAATGCAGGACACAAACCCGCCGTCGGGGCGTGCGTTTTACCGGGTGCAGGCGCAATTGCCATGAAGTCTGCAACCAAAACGGGTTCTTTGGGCTGCGGTGCTGGCGAGCGACCGCTTGGTGACGGCGTCACCGGTCCGATCGCGCGCCGCGCCGGGCCGACGGGCATCCCAAACCCACAACCCGCCCTCCGGCCCGGAGATTTCTATTTCGACCGGGGCTTGATGGTCTTTTCCGAGGCATATCATCTCCGGCGCGGGTATTGTTGCGACAACGGCTGCCGGCATTGTCCATATCCCTTTGTGGAATGAACCTCTCACACCAAAGCGGCAACCGTCGCGCGGCGTTCACCTTGATTGAACTGCTGGTCGTCATCGCCATTATCGCAATCCTCGCGGCGCTGTTGTTGCCGACGCTTTCGCGCAGCAAGGCAACGGCACAACGCCTCAAGTGCGTGAGCAACCTGCATCAACTGGGCCTCGCCACGCAGATGTATTGGGACGACAACAATGGCAATTGTTTCCGCTACTCCAGCGGCTTCACCAACGGCGGACAACTGTTCTGGTTCGGCTGGCTGGGGCCGGGCGCGGAAGGGGAGCGGCCGTTTGATCCGCAAACCGGCGCGCTCTGGCCCTATCTGGAAGGGCGCGGCGTGGAACTGTGTCCGTCCCTGAACTACTCGCTGGGCCAGTTCAAACTCAAGGCGCGCGGCGCGGCTTACGGCTACGGCTACAACCTCCATCTTTCCGCGCTGCCCAACAAACCGCCCATGCCCGTGGCCAAAATCAATCGGCCGGCCGATACCACCTTGCTCGCCGACGCCGCGCAGGTGAACACGTTTCAAGCACCCGCCTCCCGGTCAAATCCCATGCTGGAGGAGTTTTATTACGTGAGCACGAATCGCAACGAAGCCACCGCCCACTTCCGCCATGCGCAGAAAGCCAGCGTGGTCTTCGGTGACGGCCATGTGGCGATGGAGAAAATGGAGACCGGCTCGCTGGATCAGTATCTGCCGGGGCAGTTTGTGGGGAGATTGCGGGCAGAAATTCTTCTGCCACACTGGTAAATCTCTTCGTGAATTCGCCAAGCAACGCCGCCGGGCATTTACTATCAGTTCTGACTTACGCCCCGACCTGCCGCTTGATGGCATCGCAGATCAAAAGGCTCCATTTTTCCAGCACCGCCTGCTTGGGACCTTCGATGAGCAGGCGGGCTTTCGGTTCCGTCCCGGAGTAACGCAGCAGCACGCGACCGCCCTCCGGCTTGACTTCGATCGCGGCTTGTTCAACGAGGTGGAGAATGCCGTCAAGTTTCTCAAACGGCGTTTTCTCGCGCACCTTCACGTTCGTGACGAGTTGCGGGAAACGCGTCCAGCACTTCGCCAGTTTGCTGAGGGGCTTGCCGCTCGACCGCATGATGCGAAGCATCTGCAACGCCGCCACCAGGCCGTCGCCGGTGGTGCTGTGGTCGCGGAAAATCAGGTGACCACTTTGCTCGCCGCCAAAATTGAAGCCGCAACGGAGCATTTCATCAATCACGTTCCGGTCGCCCACGTCGGTGCGGATGACCTTGCCGCCGGCCGCCTGGATGGTGGCGTCGAGGCCGGCGTTGCTCATGATGGTGGCAACAAGGGTCCGCTCCGCCAGCGTGCCTTGCGCGAGCATTTCGAGCGCGGCAATGGCCATGATGTCGTCGCCATCAATCAGCGCGCCGTGTTCATCGCAGAGCATCACCCGGTCGGCGTCGCCGTCGTGCGCAATGCCCACGTCGGCCCGGAATTCGCGCACCAGCTGGCAGAGGTGTTGTGGGTGCATTGAGCCGCAATCCTTGTTGATGTTCTTGCCGTTCGGCGTGTCGCCGACGACGATGACTTCCGCCCCGAGTTCGCGCAACACGCACGGGGTGGCTTTGTAAGCCGCACCGTGGGCGCAATCCACCACCGCGCGCAAGCCTTCGAGCGTCATGCCGCGGGGGAAGCTGCCCTTGGCGAACTCGATGTAACGGCCCAGGGCGTCGTCAATGCGCACGGCCTTGCCAATTTCCTCGGCGGTGGGCCGGATGTTTTCGATCTCGCCGCTGAACACGAGGTCTTCAATCTGCGCCTCGATCTTGTCGTCGAGCTTGTAGCCGTCGGCGCGGAAGAACTTGATGCCGTTGTCGGCATAAGGGTTGTGGGAGGCGGTGATGACAATTCCGGCATCGGCCCGCAGGCTGCGCGTGACGTAAGCGACGCCGGGTGTGGGCAACGGCCCGATGAACAGCACATCCACCCCCATCGAAAGAATGCCGGAGGAAAGGGCATTCTCCAGCATGTAGCCGGAGAGGCGCGTGTCCTTGCCGATCACGATCTTGTGGCGGCCCTGCCCGCGGGCCTGGCTTTCAAGATTCTTGAAAACGTGGCCGGCGGCGCGGCCGAGTTTGAGAGCGGTTTCGGCGGTCACCGGTTCCACGTTGGCGGTGCCACGCACGCCGTCAGTACCGAATATTTTCCTGGGCTGGCTCATGGCTTGGATTGGGGGACGGAGTTGGCTGGGCGAGGCGGCACGACCACTTCCACCTCGGCGGGATGGACTTTGACAATCGTGATGCGGGTGGGGACCGAGACATCCACGCGCTGCCGGGAATGCGGCGCCGGCTCGAGGCGGCTGACGTCCACCAGGACGCGAATATCATTTTCCGTCAGGGCTTTGATCCCATCCGGCTGGCCTTTGACGGTCACCTCCACTAGGTCGGGCTTGATTTTGAAGTTTTGCACGTCCGCCCGGCCGGAGACGATTTGGGCGGGCAGGTCGGTGAACGTCCGCTCGGTCAGGTTGCCCCCATCGTCACTGAAACCCTTTACGATCACCCAGATCATGACCGCCATTGCCAGGGCCAGCAGTTTCCAACCAAAATCTTTGACGACCAAATCGCGCACCATGATCACTTGCCTCCTCCCTCATTGGTGGTGCGCTGGGTATCGTTCCGCGTAATGATCGTTGTGCCGGGCGAATGCTGGTGATGCTCCGTAATCCAGGACCGCAGCCACTCCACAAGGCTCCGCGCCTTGGCGGGCGGAACGAGAACCGAGGTCAAGAACGCGCGCAGAGCTTCCACGGTCACCCCGCGCACCATTTGGCCCTTGTAAACATGCGAAATCGCGCCCGTCTCCTCCGACACCACCACGATCAAAGCGTCCGTTTCCTCGCTCAGCCCGATCGCCGCGCGATGGCGGGTGCCGAGGGATTTGTTCAAGTCGGGCTGCTGGGTGAGCGGAAAAATGCACGCGGCGTGCGTGATCCGGTCGCCTTTGATAATGACCCCGCCGTCGTGAATGGCGTTATTGGGGAAGAAAATGGTCTCCAGCATTTCCGGCGTGGCCTCACAGTCCACCAAAATGCCGGATTCGACCGCTTCCTGCAGCTGGATGGACTGCTCGATGGCGATCAGCGCCCCGATCTTGACGTCGGCGAGCCGTTCCACGGTCTGGATGATGACCTCGATGTTTTGGCGCTGCTCGTGGGTGGTGACGAACAAAGGCAGGTTCCCCAACTCGCCCAACATGCGGCGCAGCTCCGGCTGAAAAATGACGAGCGCCCCCGCCGCGATAAAAACCGACGCGCTGCCCAGCAACCAACGGAGGACCTTCAGATCGAGCAACGTCGTCACCGCTGCCAGCGCCACCAGCAACACGACGAAACCGACCACCACCGGCCAGCCGCGCGTGCCGCGCACAAAGCGCGATGCGTAATAGATTCCCATCGCCAGGATGAGAATCTCCAGCGCATCCCGCCAATGGTTGAGGATGTTATTCCAAGTCACGATTTTTTTGGGCCAGGATGGCTTCCGTCACCCGCACCGCCTGCACCGTCGCGGCCACATCATGTGTCCGAATAATTTGCACGCCCCTCGCCACCCCGAGACATGCCCCCGCCAGGGAACCCGGCAATCGCGCCGAGGCCGGGGCCGGGGTCAGTTGCGCGATGAACGATTTGCGGGACACGCCCAGCAGCAACGGCCGCTCCAGCTTTGTAAAACTCCGCAGGGCCGCGAGCAACTGCAAATTGTGTTCCAACGACTTGCCGAAGCCAATCCCGACGTCGAGCACCACCTGATTGGCCGCCACGCCGCCAGCTTGCAATCGGCGCAATCGCTCGCGAAAAAAAGTTTCCACTTCGCCTACCACATCCGCATAAACCGGATCCACCTGCATCGTCCGGGGCTGGCCTTGCATGTGCATGGCGATGTAACCCGCGCCGGTTTCGGCAACGACTTGCCCCATGGCGTCGTCGGTGCGATTCGCCGCCACATCGTTGACGATACTCGCGCCGGCGGCCAGCGCCGCCCGCGCCACGGCGGGCTTCATGGTATCAATCGAGAGCGGGACGTTGGTTCGCCCGGCCAGGCGTTCGAGGACGGGCAGGACACGCCGCATTTCTTCGGTTTCGCTCACGGGCAGCGCCCCGGGGCGCGTGGATTCGCCGCCGATATCAAGCAACTCGGCGCCTTGCTCAACCAGTGTTAGGGCATGCGCCGCGGCCGAATCCGCCTCGAGAAAATTGCCACCGTCCGAAAACGAATCCGGCGTGACGTTCACCACGCCCATGATCAACGCCGGGCGCGGGAAGCGGAATTCAAACTGGCGCGCGCGGAAAATCATTCATTGTCAACCCGCCAATTCCCGGCCCGGCGCGACGGCGGCCTTTTGAATCAGTTCAATTTCGTAGCCTTCCGGCGCATCAATGAAGGCAAACACGGTACCGGTGGCGGTGGTCGTCGGACCGTCGGAGTACTTCAGCCCAAATTTCGCAAGGTGCTGGCCGAAAGCCTCCAGACTGTCCACCTCGAAGGCCAGGTGCGTGAGGTCGGGCTGCACCTGCACGGAATCGCTGCCTGGAAAATGGCAGATCTCGATCAGTTCCTCGCTCTGCGGCGCCTTGAGGAAGGCGAGTTCCGAGCCGCGCGGGGACTTGTGCCGGCGCAATTCCTCCAAGCCGAGGACTTCGCGGTAGAATTTCACCGTGCGTTCGAGATCGTTCACGCGATAACGCGTGTGCAATAATTTATTGGCCAGACTCATGCCCCAAGCCTAGCCCGAAGGGGGGCGAGAGCAAGGCGGCAATTCGGGGCACTGCGCCGCATCCTTGCCCTGCCCGGCAGCCCTTGGCAACATGCCTCCAGATGCGCGAAACATTCCGGGTCTGGGTGGAAAATCTCGAAACGTTCGTCCTCGAGGTCATTTTCAACGAACGCCGCGGGGCCCGCGCGGGGGCCGTCCGGGGATTGCTGTTCGGCGCCTCGAAACTCTTTGCGGTGCTCGTAAAGTTTCGCTGGTTTCTTTACAAGGCGCGCATTCTCCGCGACGCCACGCTCGGCGTGCAGGTCATTGCCATTGGCAATCTCACGGTCGGCGGCACCGGCAAAACGCCGGTCGTCGAGAAATTTGCCCGCGAACTGCGCGATGCCGGCCGGAACGTGGCCATCCTGTCGCGCGGTTACCGTTCCAAGCCGCCGCCGGTGCATGAATGGTTGAAGAACAAACTTCTCTTCCGCGAAGATACCACGCCGCCGCGCATCGTATCGGACGGCAAATCGCTCCTGTTGGATTCGGAAATGGCGGGCGATGAACCGCACATGCTGGCGTCAAATTTGAAGGACGTGGTCGTCCTGGTGGACAAGGACCGCGTCAAGAGCGGCCGCTATGCGATTGAAAAATTTGGCTGCGACACCTTGCTGCTCGACGACGGTTTTCAGTATTGGGACCTGCGCGGCCGGCGGCATGACGTGGTCCTGATCGACCGGCAGCAACCCTTCGGCAATGAACACATGCTGCCCCGCGGCACATTGCGCGAGCCCCCGTCGCACCTCGCCCGGGCCCACACGATCTTCATCACCAAAAGCGACGGTCAGACCGGGGAATTGCGCCGCCGGATTGCGTCGCTCAACGCCACCGCCGCCGTGATCGAGTGTGTGCATCACCCGATGTATCTCGAGGACGTCTTCACTGGGGAACGCCAAGCGCTCGCCTTCATCCAAGGCCGCAAGGTGGGTTCGTTCAGCGGCATCGCCCAGCCGGAGAGCTTCGAGCAAAGCCTCGTGCAATTGGGCGCGGACCTGGTTTATTCCAAGCGCTTCGCCGACCATCATCGTTTCAGCCAGCAGGAAATCCTCAACGCCATCAATCGCGGCAAGAAACGCCAGGCGGACCTCATCATCACGACCCAGAAGGATGCAGTGCGCTTTCCGAAGCTGGATCGCCGCGACCTGCCCATCCTGTTCATGCGGGTGGAAATCAAGATCGTGAGCGGAGCGGACGATTTCCGCGATTGCGTGCGGAAAATCTGCTTCCGCTGACCCGCGCCCACGCCATGGCCGTGAGCTTTCATCGCCCCCCCCGCCGGATTCTAGTGCGCGGCGTGAACTGGCTGGGCGACGCGGTGATGACCACGCCGGCCCTCCTCCGGCTGCGCGAGAAGTTTCGCGATGCCCACATTACCCTGCTCACACCGGTGAAGTTGCATGATCTCTGGCTGCATCATCCGGCGGTGGACGAAGTAATCGGATTCGAGCCGGGCGAAGGGTTACTTTCGATTGGCAGGAAACTGCGCGCCGGCAGCTTTGATCTCGCGCTCGTGCTGCCCAATTCGCCGCGCTCGGCCATGGAAACCTGGCTGGCCGGAATCCCGCAACGCGTCGGCTACTCGCGACCGTGGCGGAACTGGTTTCTCACCCGCGCCATCCCGCCACGGCCAGGCTCTGTTCGGATGCGAAAGCCAACGATTCGCGAGATTCGCCTGTTGATCGATGACCCGCGGATAGCCACCGGCGGGTTCCGGCCGCCCACCACCGCCCATCAAATATACGAGTATCTCCATCTCGTCACCGCCCTGGGCGCAAGCGGCGAACCCACGCCACCGAGCCTCGTTGTCACCCCGGCAGAAGTGGAGGCCATAAGCCAGAAATTTGGATTGATGGAATCGCTGAAGTCTGCACCACCACTCCTGGGCTTGAATCCGGGTGCGGAATACGGACCCGCGAAACGCTGGCCCGTGGCGCGCTTCATTGCCGCGGCACAGGAAATTCAGCAGCGAACCAATTGTGGCTGGCTGATTTTGGGCGGTCAAAGCGATGCCGCGTTTGCTGATGAAATTCATTCCGCACTCCGCCCTTCGCACTCCGCAGTTTATAATCTCGCCGGTCAGACCTCCCTGCGCGAATTGATGGGCCTGCTCAAACTTTGCCGGGTGCTGCTCACCAACGACACCGGGCCGATGCATGTTGCCGCCGCCTTGGGCACGCCCGTTGTGGTGCCGTTTGGCAGCACATCACCCGAGCTGACCGGGCCGGGATTGCCCGGTGATCCGCGGCATCGCCTGCTGCAATCCGACGCACCGTGCGCACCGTGCTTTCTTCGCGAGTGCCCGATTGATTTTCGCTGCCTGAACGGCATTAGCAGTGAGCGGGCGGTGACGGCGGTCCTGGAAACCGCGCAAGCCCCGCCCGGCGACTAAACCGGGCTTCGACAACGTTTCACGGTGCTCCCGAACGGGTGATCGACAACCGTCAAGGGGAACTCCGGCTTATTTCAACTTTGAACTTCGCGCGTTGGGCTGTTACGCTGCCATCATGTCTCGGAAAGGTTCATCGGAAGCACATCACGGCTGGGCAGACTTCATCGGCATTGCCCTGCTTGCGGCGGCGTTATTGTTGCTGGCCGCGCAGTTTTCGTTTGATCGTTGTGACCTTCCCACGCTGTGCAACCCGGCCAACCAGCCGCCGCATAATTGGATCGGGCGACTCGGCGCCTATTTTGCCTGGGGGTTTTTCCTGATTTTCGGTGTATCGGCCTACCTGATACCGCTTTTCTTCGTCGCGTTTGGGTTGGGCTACCTGTTCAACTTCCTCGGCTACCTGCGCGAGCATTCCCGGTGGAGTCTGCTATGGGCGGGGATCCTGTTGCTGTCGTTAACCGGATTGCTGCACATTCTGCAGGACTCCGGCCTCACCGGCAAAGCACACGAGGACCTCGGCGCGCACAGCGCGGGCGGTTGGTTGGGATTTCTGACTTTTGAATACGCCTTCTGGATGCTTGGAAAAATTGGCGCCATCATTGTTTATGTGACCCTGAGTTTGATCGGCATTCTGTTTTTGACGAATTTCCGCCTGGGCGAGTGGTTGCGCGCGCGGTTTGATGAGGATGCCGGTCCGGTGGAGAAACCCAAGGCCGACCCGCAGGAAGCCGCCCTCGAGCGCAAAGCGCGGGAGTTGGAACGCAAAAAGAAGGAACTCGAACAGGAGGTTGCGGCGGTCACCCGCTCCGGCCTCGGCCAGGATTTGAAGCCCGTCCCAGAGCCGAACGTGCGCGACCTGAGCGTGCCGCAAGCCAAAGCGAAGAGCAGCAAACGACCGGCCGCGGAGCCGGTGAAGGAAATTGAACCAGCCGATGACGTCATCGTCATTTCGCCCCGGGAATTCGGCGCGGCCACCACGGCTGATATTTTGGGTGGGGCCGCGGGCGCTCCCGGAAATGCGGAAGCGAAGAAAAGCGAGGACGAGGCCCCGGGGGAGACCGCCCCGGATGTTGAGAAGAAACCCGCCGACGCTCAAATTAATATCACGGGAATATCCCCGGCCCGCCCCAAGCCGAAGCCGAAGAAACCCATCACCGTCGCCTCCACCCCGATCATCGGGAATTACCAGTTGCCCGCCATTGATTTTCTCCAGTTGCCGGACATGACGGCGAAGCCCACGGAGTCGCGGGAGGAGTTGCTCGCCAACGCGCATCTGATGAAACAGACGCTGGCCCAATTCGACATTCCGGTGGAACTCGGTGACATCACCAAAGGGCCGACCATCACGCGCTACGAGTTGCATCCCGCGCCGGGGGTGAAGCTGGAGAAGATCACCGCGCTCTCCAACAACATTGCCGCCGCGCTCAAGGCCGAGCGCATCAACATCCTCGCGCCCGTACCCGGCAAGAGCTCGGTGGGCGTCGAGGTCCCGAACTCGGTCAAGACCAAGGTCATCATGCGCGACCTGTTCGAATCCGACGAGTGGCGCAACACGAAGGCGCGGATTCCGGTCGCCCTTGGCAAGGATGTGTATGGACACCCCATCATCGCCGACCTCGCCGAAATGCCGCATTGCCTGATCGCCGGCAGCACCGGCTCCGGCAAATCGGTGTGCATTAATTCCATCATCGCCTCCCTCCTTTACCGCTTCTCGCCGGATCAACTGCGCTTCGTGATGATTGATCCCAAGGTCGTCGAGCTCCAGCAATACAATGCCCTGCCGCACCTCGTCGTGCCGGTCGTCACCGACCCGAAGAAGGTCATCCTGGCACTGCGCTGGGTGGTGAATGAGATGGAGAAACGGTATCAGATTTTTGCGCGGGTCGGCGTCCGCAACATCGCCACGTTCAATTCGCGCTCGAAACACAAGCCGTTGCCGCCGGCGGAGCTGGAGCTGCCGCTGAAGGTAAAAAAGGAAAAGGTCGAACCAGGCGCGGAGGGTTTCGCGGTGGAAGTGGACGAGGAAATCGTCGTGCCGCGCGAGGAGGACATCGTCATTCCCGAAAAGCTCAGTTACATCGTCGTCATCATCGACGAGCTGGCGGACCTGATGCTGGTCGCGCCGGCGGATGTGGAAATGGCCATTGCGCGGATCACGCAGATGGCGCGGGCGGCGGGGATCCATTGTATCGTGGCGACGCAACGCCCGTCCGTGGATGTCATTACCGGCGTCATCAAGGCCAACATCCCGGCGCGGATCGCCTTTCAGGTCGCAGCCAAGGTGGACTCCCGCACGATTCTCGACGCGATGGGCGCGGACAAGCTGCTCGGCAAGGGCGACATGCTTTATCTACCGCCCGGTTCGGCGAAGTTGATCCGCGTCCAGGGGGCGCTCGTCACGGACCACGAGATTCAGAGCGTGGTGGACTTCATCGCCAAGCAGGCGAAACCCAGTTATGAGGTGGAAATCCACCGGCAACTCTCCAAACCCACACCGACCTACGGCGACGAGAGCGGGATTGATGAGGACGAGGAAATCATTCAGCAGTGCATCGAGGTCATCCGCAGCGAACAGAAGGCCAGCGTCTCGCTGCTCCAACGCCGCCTGCGCCTCGGCTACGGCCGCGCAGCGCGCATCATGGACGAGCTCGAGAATCGCGGCATCGTGGGACCGAGCAATGGGGCCGAGCCGCGCGACATCCTGATTGACCTCGATGTCGCGCCGCAACCGGACGCCGCGCCGCAGTGATTTGACTGGCTCAGCGCGGGATCGCAATCGCCAGTGCGGCTTCGTACGCGGCGAGAAATTTTTTCGCCATCAGCTCCGGGGACAGATACTCCCGGGCGGCGGCCAGGGTGGCCGGATCCACCAGACCTTTGCCAAACAACGGATGGGCGACCGCGGTGCGAATCGCCTGGATGAATGCCTCCAAGTTTTCCGCCGGAAATAGAACGCCGTTCTTATCGGGGATCACGTAATCAGGAATACCCCCAACTGCCGCCGCGACGACCGGCAGGCCGGCGACGACGGCTTCCTTCACGGCATTCGGGCTTGTGTCCGCGCGCGTGGGCATCAGCAACATCGTGGGGGTTTCCAGCTCAGCCGCCACTTCATGGGGCAGCAGGTGATGTTTGAATTCGACGCGTTCCCAGGTTTGCGCCGAAACCGAATGCCGCAGCGTTGCGATGTACTGGGGCGCAGGCCCCGAAATGATCGTGAGGCGGAAATCCATTTCGGAACGCAAACGTTCCAGCGCGGTGAACAGCAGGTCCGTGCCTTTGCGATGACCCAAGCCCCCCACGCTCAGGAACTGACGCGGTGCGGTCTGCGGTCGGCGTGCCACCTGCCGAAAGGCGACATTCGGTGCGTGTTCCGCCTGGTGAACCTTCGGTCCGGGGAAATTCGCACCGAGAAAATCGACGGCAAAATTTGATTCCGTCGTTACGACCCGCGCCCGTCTCAGGCTGATGCGCTCCACGATTTCAACAAATCTTTCGTAAGGCGGCAGGCGCGTCTTCTGGCGGTACCAAGCAAACAAGCCTTGAATGGTCATAACATAAGGCCATCGCAGCCGCGAGGCGATCAGCGCCGCCCCTTTCTCGCTGCCCCACGCGTGCACCAAGTCCGGCTGAATCCGCTGGCATACGCGCCGGATCAGGAAGGTGTCGAGCCAGAAACCCGTTGCCAACCGCACTTTAGGCGTGGCTTTCAAGACGTGAAACACCGTGCCCCGGCGTTCGAAGGTAAAGTCCCGCGCGATGCCGCCACGCAGGACGATCACGTGGATCCGGAGGGCCGGATTCCTTTCAAATTCGGCCAGCAGCACCATCTGCCATGTCGCTGGATGACGCCGCGGCAGGGCGCGCACAGGTTCGGGAATGTCCGGCAGCCACTCGATCGGAAAATCGGAAATCCAGGCGACGGTTAACGGTTCTTTCAACACAGTGAGGTTTCGAAGTCTTTTTCGTAACGAGCGCGCACAAAATGGTGAGCGACCCTGGCGGAGTAAAGGCTATTTGGCAGCTGCGGGCGAAGCGTTGCCACCAGCCCCCCAAATCGACTCGACCGGCGGATTTCCAAGCCTCCCAGCATCCGGATGATGCCCAGGTTATGAGCCATCGCATGGATTCCGCGTGGTGGTTTGTTTGCGGTACCAGCGATTTTCCCCGCGGCGGGTGCAGCCGGAAACGCGGGTCAATAGGTTTGTTAAATCCCCGGGGGAAGTCCGGCCATCACCGGTTTTCGATTGCGTTAGCAACGCCGGTTCATAATCCTGCCGCCATCTAAAAGCATTGCTGACTCAACCAACGGCAGGCTTGTAGCCAGCGGAGGGACTTTCAGGTCATGGTCCAGTCGCGTTGCAGCAGAACGACCGGCTTATGAAGATTCTCGGCATACACATCGGGCATGACAGCAGCGCGGCGCTCATCGTGGATGGGCGCATCGTCGCGGACGTGGCGGAAGAACGATTCACCCGCACGAAGCATTATGCCGGCTTGCCGATTCATGCGATCGAGTACTGCCTGAAGTCGCAGCAAATCACCATGGCCGAGGTTGACGCCGTGGCAGTGCCCGCCAGCGGCTCGGTGCCGGACTTGAATTTTCTGCTGGGGCTCCAGGGTGCCAGGCAGGAGAAGTTCACCCACAAACGGCAAGCCTTCGAGTTTGTGTGCAAGATCGTGAAGAAGCCCGAGGTGCGACCGCCGCTCTACATCAAGAATTTTCCATTGTCGCCGCGCACCGAGATTATCCACGTCGAACATCACCTGGCGCACGCGGCCTCGGCTTACTACACCAGCGGCACGCGCGAGAAGCAACTCATCGTGACGATTGACGGCTCGGGCGACTACGTGTCCGCGGGGATCTGGCGTGGCGAAAACGGGAAGATCACCCGGCTGCAAACCTTTCCCAACGCCGGCTCGCTCGGCTGGTTTTATAGCAACGTCACTGAGGGTCTGGGATGGTGGCACGGTGACGGCGAAGGCAAGACGATGGGGCTGGCACCGTACGGGGACCACACGAAATGCCAGGGCGTCCTGGACAAGTTCACGCCCAAGTATTCGAAGGGGGAACTCATCGAACCGCACGATTTCGGGCGCGCCTGCTATTGGAACGAGGGCGGGGCCATCCAGTGGCATTTCGACGAAGCTTATGAAATCCGCGATCTGATCGAAAAATACGGGCGTGAAAACATGGCCGCCGAAGGACAGCGCGTGCTGGAGGAGCAGGTGAAAAACCTCGTTTTCCCCTGGATGGAACGCGAAGGCACGAAGAACCTGAGCGCCTCGGGGGGCGTGATGTTGAATGTAAAACTCAATCAGCGGCTCTGGGAATCCGGGCGTATTGCCCGGCATCACACTTATCCGAATCCGGGTGACTCAGGCCTGGCCGTCGGCGCGGCACTTTACGCCTATTACTCGGCGAACCCCAGCGCGCCGATTCATGGCATCGAGGACTTGTATTGGGGGCCGGAGTATTCCGACGCGGAGATCGAGAGCGCCTTGAAACTCAGGCGTCTGGAATATCGCCGCGTGGACAATGTGGCCGAATACGTCGCGGGCAAACTGGCGGAGGGGAAGATCTGCGCATGGTTTCAGGGCCGGATGGAAAGCGGTCCGCGCGCGCTCGGCGCGCGATCGATTTTGATGAGTACCGCCAAACCGGAATACAAGGACATTATCAACGCCCGGGTCAAATTCCGCGAAGCGTTCCGTCCGTTTTGCCCGTCGTTGCTCTGGGAGAAGAAGGAGGAGTATCTCGAACACGTGCGCGACGAGTTTTTCATGATCACGTCCTTCACCTGCAAGCCGGCCAAGCGCGCCCGCGTGCCGGCGGTGGTTCATGCCGACGGCACGTTGCGCCCGCAGACGGTGAAGCGCGAGTTCGCGCCGCGGTTTTGGAATTTGCTCTCCGCCTTTGAAAAGCTCACGGGCGACTCGGTGCTCCTGAACACTTCGTTCAACATCATGGGGGAACCCATCGTGAACCATCCGCGCGAGGCGGTGCGCTGCTTTTACGACAACGGGCTCGACGTACTGGCCCTCGGCAGTTTTGTCCTGGAGAAGAAGCATTAGCCCCCGATTTCCCCGAGCCGCCGTCCGGCACACCGGTCCCCGCCCCGGCGACATAACGTGCCGGCCCGAATGGTCCGGTGCTGCGAGCTTGCACCCGCGCACCCTTTTCCTATTTTGTTCTCATGGATTTGCCGAGTGAAGTGCCCGTGATGACGTTGCCCAACGCCACGTTGTTCCCCCAGGCGTTGCTGCCACTGTACATCTTCGAGTCGCGCTACCGGCAGATGCTCGCCGATGCGCTCCACGCCAACCGGCTGCTCTCCGTCGCCATGCGGCGCCCCGGCAGCACGCGCGAAACGCCAACGGAAATCGCCGGCCTCGGTTTGATCCGGGTCTCGGTTGCCCACAAGGACGGAACGTCGCATCTCATCCTGCAGGGCTTGACCCGCGTGAAGCTGGAAAAGGCAGTCCGTTTCCGGCCCTATCGCATCCATCGCATTACCCCGTTACCGACCCCTCCCTGCGATGCCACCGCGGCGGATGCCCTGCTTGTCACGGTGCGCGAACTGCTTAGGGAACGGGTCCAACTCGGCATGCCGTTCCCGTTTCCGCTTGTGTCGCATCATCAGCCGGGCGCTCCCGGCCAGGCGCCGCCTGCATTTTCTGCAAAGGAAGTCATTGGTTATCTGGACTCCATCACCGATCCGGAGCAGGCGGCAGACCTCGTGTCGTGTGCCGTGCTGGCGGGCGGAGAAGACCGGCAGGCCATCCTCGAAGCCTTGGACGTGGAAACCCGGCTGCGGCGGCTTGCCCAATTCTTGTTGCGCGACATCAAAGGTCACCCGAAGCAGAAACGCCGCTCAAAGTAAAAAACGCGTGACGGCATCCGCTTGACGTTACCGCCCGTCCGGCCTATTAACATTGTCCGTTATGCCGACATACGAATACGTCTGTGCAAAGTGCGGACACGAATTTGAAAAAATCCAGTCCATGGCGGACCCGGCCTTGACGACCTGTCTCAAGGAGGTGTGCGCGGAGAAGAAATGGGCGCGCGGCCGCGTAAAACGCAAAATCAGCAACGGCGCCGGGCTAATCTTCAAAGGCAGCGGCTTCTACATCACGGATTACCGCAGCGAGGGCTACAAGCAAGCGGCCAAAAAGGATTCCGACTCCGCCAAACCAGCGGCGGCAAGCGGCGACAGCAAATCGCCCGCGCCCGCCAAACCGGCGACGAAGACGGAAAGCAAGCCCGCCAAGCCCGCTGGGGCGAAGACATAACGCGCGCCGGCCGCCGACCGTCCAATGAAATTCGTGGCCGTGATGGCTCTGCTGGGTGCCGCCCTGACGATGTCGGCGCCGGCTGGCTTGCCGGCCAACCGGCCAGTCCGCAGTGTCACCGGACAATTCATTGTGAGCGACGACCGGCCAGTGGCTGGTCCGGGTGCCACCAGCGGCGCAAAGCGAGCCGACCAGAATTTACTGGCCCTGGAGCCTTCGTTTCTCGCTGTCACGTGCGAGCGCCTCAAACAGGCGCTGTATACGGAATTGGAGGCTACCGACAAGTCGCGAGGGATTATTTACATCACCATCCGAGCGACGCGCGGACCGAATCGGGATTCGGCCTATACCACGGAACGATTCGGCAATAACTGGATCTATCGACTCGAACTGCCGCCCCAGGTGGAAAGGCAACGGCTCGTACGAGTCCTGGTGCAGCTCCTGTTGCAGGAAATGGCAAACCGCCAGGCGGTCGATCACCTGGCGGAAATCCCCCTCTGGCTCACCGAGGGTTTGACCCAGCAATTGCTTAACTCGCGCGCGGTGGAAATCATCTTACCGCCACCCAACCAGAGTTACGGTCCGTTGATGCTCGGTCCAACCGTCATTCAGGCCCGGCAACCGGATCCGCTGGAACTCGCCCGCCGGGTGTTGCGTGACCGACCCCCGCTCGCACTCGCCGACTTGAGCTGGCCCGGGCCGGACCAGATTGACAGCCCCGCCGGGGAAACCTTTCGGTGCAGTGCCCACTTGTTCGTGAGCGAACTGCTGCGCTTGAATCAAGGGCGGGAACAGTTACGGGCGATGATCAACAGCCTGGCGGGCTGCTACAACTGGCAGACCGCGTTTCTGCGCGCCTTCGCGCCGCATTTTGCGAATCAACTGGCCGTCGAAAAATGGTGGACATTGCAGGTCGTCCATTTCGTGGGTCGGGATCCAACTTACCTCTGGACCGCCGCCGAAAGCTGGCAAAAGCTTGCTGACCTCCTGCTTGCCAGCGTCGCCGTCCGGCGCTCCCAAAGTGAGCTGCCCGCGCACGCCGCCGTCCCCCTTCAAACCGTGATACGCGATTGGGAGCCCCTGCGCCAGGCCCCCACGATCCGCGGCAAGATTGATGAACTGGAAATGGCCCAGCTGCGCGTGGGGCCGGAGTTCATGGTGCTGGTGGATGAATACCGTCGCGTGCTCACCGCCTACCTTGAACGCCGCGAGCGAGCGGCTTCAACCATTGCCCGGCTCTGGTTATTCACACCGGGCACCGAGAAAGTCGTCCGCGAGACCCTCCAGCAACTCGATGCGTTGGACGCCCGCCGCGCGGCCCTCCGGCCCAAGCCCGATACCACTCCGAACCGGTCAGCGGCGGCCCCGGCCCCACCCGGGCGCTGACGATCGTGCGCCCGGGGATCGTGAACCAGCCGGACCGGTCAACTTGACAGCCATAAGTTCAAATCTATAGTGCGCTACACAAAAATGGACACCGAAGCCCAGACTGCAAACAAGGACGAGCCCCCTTCGACCGCCCGTCTCAACGCGTTGAAACAGTTTTCTCCCGCGGGCCGTGGTTTCTGGTCCGACGTCGCCGAGGCGGACTGGACCAGCTGGCGCTGGCAGCTCAAGCATCGCATCACCACGCTGGAACAGCTGGTGCGGCTCATGCCAACGCTCACACCGGAGGAATATGCGGGCACCCAGCTGGCGAACCAAAAGCTCGCCCTCGCCATCACGCCGTATTTCTTCAACCTGATCGATCCGGCGGATGAGAACTGCCCCATCCGCCGCCAGATCATACCACGCGTGGAGGAAACCCAGACGGCCGTGTGGGAAATGAGCGACCCGTGTGGCGAAGATTCCCACTCGCCCGTACCCGGCCTGGTCCATCGCTATCCGGACCGCGTTCTGTTTTTGGTCACCGACCGCTGCGCGGCCTACTGCCGTTACTGCACGCGCTCCCGGCTCGTGAGCAATGCCGCCGGTTATGATTTTCACCCGCACTTTGACCAGCAGATCGCCTACATCCGAGCCCATCCGGAAGTGCGCGACGTCCTGTTGAGCGGCGGCGACCCGCTGTTGTTGAGCGATGAGAAACTGGAACATCTCCTGACCCAACTGCGCGCCATCCCCCATATCGAATTCCTGCGCCTTGGCTCGCGCATCCCGATT
>CAZIJO010000090.1:0-21417 GCA_964539515.1 uncultured Bifidobacterium sp.
CCTGCCGCCACGTAGACAGACTGACGAGGCGCACATCCAAAAAGCTGTTGGTGAGGTTACGGAGATTGAGGTTGCTCATGGTTTGCGGGTACCGGTGTTCGATCGTGGCCGTGAAATAGCAAACGTCGCGGTCGGGCGCAAGGCACGATGTCGCGCCGCCGACGACGGGAATCAAATTCGAACCGGAGCCACCCACAAAGCGCCCTGCTCTTTCGGCGACTTGGTGGCCGTGTCTCGCCTCAGCGACCAGTCAGCTTCCAACGGCGGTGCATCCAGATCCACTGTTCCGGGTGACGGAGCAGCATGCGCTCCATCACTTCGTTGTAAGCGCGCGTGTTCCGGCGAATGGCTTCCCCAATATCGGGATCCTCGATCAATGGCACCGGGTCCTCGAAGCGCAGAACGTGACGCCCATCCGGCTCGCGCCAACTGTACGCCGGCACCACCGGCACGCCGGTGCTCAGCGCAATCAGGGCCACGCTCTTGAACGTACCTGCCGGCTCACCAAACAACTCCACCGGGATGCCCATGCCCTTGCCCGCGTGCTGGTCGAATACGTAAACGACAATGGCCCCACCTGCGAGCAGGTCGAGAATGGCCTCCAGGGAGCCGCGTTTGGCCAGCGTTCCAAAACCGGCCTGCCGCGTACGCCAGGTGATAAAGTCGTTCAGCAACTTCGGCTTGAGCTGCCGGCGCACAAAATGGAACAGACCGCGGTAGCCTGGGAACTGGCTGATCCCGGCCACAGTGGATACCTCAAAATTACCGAAGTGACCGGTCAGAAGCAGAATCCCCTTCCCTTGGGCATGCGCCCGCAAGGCGATCTCCATGTTCTCGATCCGCATCCAGGCCTTGCGACGGGCGGCGGACATGAACGGCAAACATAAAAACTCCCGGAGAAAACGGAGGTAATGGCCGTAATACGCTTGGGCCAGCTTGAGGATTTCCGGCTCGGGGATGTAACCACCGAAAACCCGGCGGAGATTGCCCAGCACCACGCTGCGCCGGTAGGGGAACAAATGGTAAAACAACCAGCCAAACCAGGGAACTTCCGTAATCCGCGGCTCCGCCCAGGCGATGGCCGATGCGGTGGTCTCCGTGTGCGTCAACGAGACGCGGATTCCGGCGATGCGATGGCGGTCCAGAACGGCGCGCGCCCGGGGGGTGACTTCCACCGCCGGCGCGCCGTAGGCGTCCCGGTGGGTGGCGAAGTCCGCGAGTTCAATCACCCCCAGGGCAATCTCCCGGGGAAAGAGTTTGCTACAAGCCTCCTTTGCGGCAAAACGCGCCGCCAGACTGGCCCCGCGTCCGGGGCCGTCACCCGCATCCCGCAATTCCTGCGGCGAGAAAAGCCGGCCGAGTTCCTCCGGCGTTTTGTCCCGCACGAGTTTCTCGACGCGCCGGATCTCAACCGTGTCGATGCCGCAGCCCGCGCCCTTGGCGTCCTCCGGGTTCATGCGGCGGACCGGGAAGACCCCGCCCGCACCACCACGGCCACGTTCATGCCACCGAATCCCCGGCAGCAGACCAAGGCAACATCGCTGCGTGCCGGTTGGGCTTCCCGGCGCACGGTCAGCCAGGGACACTCCGGATCCAAGGACTCCAAAGTGGGCAAGCCAGGGGCGACCCGCTCTTGCAGGGCTTTGAGCGCCAGCGTGACATCGAGGATTCCGGAAGCGGCTATCAAATGCCCGAAAGCCCATTTGAAAGCGGTGACCGGTGGCAGCTGTTTGCCAAAGACTCGCTCGAACGCACGGGCTTCGGAAGCATCCGAGGCGGGGGTGCCGTTGCCATGGGCGACGATCAAACCCACAGCTTCCGGCGCCAGGCCGGCCGCACTCAGCGCCCCTTGAATCGCCCGGCTCAAACCGTCGCCATCCGCGCGCACTTTCAAAACGCCCGTGGCCTCAGTGACGCAGCCAGCGCCCAGAAATTCGCCCAGCACGGGCGCACCCCGCGCGGCAGCTGCCTCCGCCTTTTCCAGCATCACGGCGGCAGCCCCTTCGCCAAACACCGTCCCATCACGACGCCGGTCAAACGGACGGAGCGCATTGGGTGACATCAGTCCGACCTGATAATAATTCAAAACCGTTTCGGCATCGATGGGGGTGTCATGCCCCACCGCGATCACCCGATCGGCTTCGCCCGCCCGGATCGCCGCGGCCGCCTCGGCCACCGCCATGATGCCGCTGACACATTGGTTGGTGATGCAGGCATTGGTGCCCTTGAAATTGTGGCGGATTCCCACATGACAGAGAACATTGTTCGGCAGGTTGCGCAAAAGCCACATTGGATTCACGGTCGAACAACTCTCCGCGCCAAATTTACTGAGGTCGCCCCCCACCGCACTCAAGGCCGGAAAAAAATCGTAACTGTTCTGATAAGTGCCCCCACCCGAGCCGGAAATGACGCCACTGCGATCATTGAACTGCGCCGCCCCCGCCGGATCGAGGGCGTCGCGATGAGCCGTCAGTCCGGATTGTTGGATGGCCGCCCCCGCGGCGTAGATCCCAAACAGGTCCGTGCGCAGGATCAATTTGTGCAGCTTCCGATCCTCCACCAGCGTGCGGTTGTCCACGCCCCTGACCTCGGCCGCCACTTTCACGGGCCAGCCGGTGGCGTCCCATCGGCTGATCGGAGCAAGGGCGGAACGCCCGTTCACGATTGCCTCCCAAATCGTGTCGATCGTCAAACCGGCGCCACAGACAGCTCCCGTGCCGGTGATCACAATGCGCGAAGTCTGGTTCATGGCATTCGTTGTAATCTCCCGTGGGAGGCGATGGGAGGAGTCGCAGGATCGTTTTTTACCAGAGGCGCTGGCAAGACCCCGTCGCCGCCGACCCAAGCCGGCGCAACCATCGCGGAAGCAAATGCCGACCGGCGTCGGCTGCTAAGGTTTTGAAAGAGGCTCATGGGTGGTGGCCGGAATAATGTGGAGACACTCAAGACTGCTCACGTCGTCGCCTACTGGTTTGGATCAACTTCATCCGGGTGACGAAAGGCCAGGCAGCTGTTTGAGCCGCCGAAGCCCAGAGAATTGGAGAGCGCCGCCCGAATCCGCATGGGCCGCGAACGGCCGAGGACCAGGCTCACGTTGCAGTCCGGATCCGGGGTGGTGTAATTGGCATTAACCGGCGCGACGCCGTCGCGGATGGCCAGGGCGCAGATGCCCGCCTCCACCGCGCCCGCCGCCGCGATCAGGTGGCCCATGCAACTTTTTGTGGAACTGACGGCAACCTGACTCACGTGTTCCCCCAGCACCGCCCGAATGGCGGCGCATTCGCTGCGGTCGTTCATCAACGTGGAAGTCCCATGCGCATTCAGGTAATCAATCTCCGCCGGCGACAAGCCGGCATCGCCAAGGGATTGTTGCATGGCCTGAATCGGACCATCGCCGGACGGCGGAGAATCTGTGATGCGATAGCTGCTCAGGGAATTGCCATCGCCCGCCAGCTCGGCATAGATGCGGGCGCCCCGTTGGCGGGCGGCGGCCCATTCCTCGAGAATCAGGAATCCCGCCCCTTCCCCCAGCACAAAACCATTGCGCGTGGCGTCAAACGGTCGACTGGCGCATCCGGGGTTTTCGTTGTCCGTGGACAGCGCGCCCAGGAGACAGAAGGCGGTGAGCCCAATCGGGTTGAGCATGGAATCATACCCGCCGGCCAGCACGCAATCGGCCTGGCCGCGACGAATGACTTTGAGGGCGGTGCCCAGTGCCTGACCGCCGGAGGCGCAGGCAGTATGAACGGCGGTCGCATAACCGCGAATGCCGAAGTGCTGCGTCAACAACGCGAGTCCCGAATTTGACTGCGCCCGGCAGAAAGCCACCGGGTCGGCGGGAAACTGCGGGTGCATCAGACCGGCGGCATTGAACTCACCGTCCTGGCCGCAGAATCCATGCACGGCCTGCAATTCTTCAAATTTCAAGCTCATCATGCCGGCGCCGACGCTGATGCCCCAGCGATGGGCGTTGGACGATTCCGGCCGGATACCCGCATCGGCAAACGCTTCCGCGGCCGCCGCAAGGGCGAACCGAACAGACCGCGACGCATGTTTGAGCAGCTTGCGATCACCAATGCGGGCCGCGGCGTCAAAGTCCTTGACCTCCGCCCCAATCCGCGTGGGAAAGGTGCTGACGTCAAAGGAACGAATCGCCGCCAGACCGCCCCGCCCCGCCTGCAGGTTAGTCCAGGTGGCAGGCGCGTCATGACCGACGGGTGTCACCATGCCGATGCCTGTGATGGCCACCCGACGCCGCGAAGTCATGCGCCAACCTCCGGAGTGAGGCGAACCCGCGCGCCGCCAACGATGCGTTTGTTCTTGCGGATTTCCACATGCACGGTGGCGGCCGTGGGGTCGAGCTGGTTCAGCCGGGCTTCGATATCCAGGATGTCACCAGGTGGCGTGAAGGCGCGAAGTTTCACATCGGAAACGCTGCGCAAAGTCCAACGGGTCCCGCCCGCGGGCAACTTCAATTCCGTCGCCAAAAGCGCGGCCAGTTCGAGACTGGCATTCATGAGGAGTGTGCCGGGGAAAACCGGCCGCCGGGGAAAATGATCGGCGAAGAATTCCGCCTGGTCGGGCACATGGAGGGTCGCCGCCAGCCGTTGGCCCGCCTCGCCTCCGGTGCGTTCCAACGGGAACTCCGGCAAACCGCCAAAGCCACCCGGGGTGGCACCACCGTTGCACAGCACCTCATACCGTGCGCGAAGGGCCGCTGGGTCATCAAAATCCTCCACCGCCAGCATGGGCCCGACACAATGCGTCAGGCGGACGGCCGCAACGCCATCCACCATCACCGAGCCGCCGTAGGCGGCAGCATCCGGTTCCACCGTATCGAGCTCGGCCAGCAGTTCGAGGCGCTGTCCCGGCCGGATCGGATGTAGTAATTCGATTTCGCCAGCGAGCCCGGCGACCGGGCGGCGCGCAAAATCCATTTTCGCCATGGCCGCCCAAGCCGCCAGCTGGCCGACCGCCTCGGCCGCGAGCGACGGAGTGAAGTTCGGCAGACCCGCGGGAATTAAGTACTCGCCGCGAATGTGATTGCCGGGTTCGATCGCGGTGATGCGGTCCACGAAGGAAAACGCGCGGAAATGGAAATCCATGCCGGAAGCAAAGGCCAGGCGTTCAGGCCGGAGGAGTCCCGGCGGCCGCGGCGGCGCGCTGCTGGCGGATGGCCATCTTGCAGAAGGTTTCAGTCGTGAATAACCGCGGGATGTCGGCAACTTTAAGCGGTGAACCGAAACGTTCGGCCGGCACTTCGCTCAAAAAATATTTCAACCGCTCCACACCCGCCGCCGTGACGACCCCGCCCGACTCGAATTCGGCCTCGGAAAGATTCCCGCGGGCTTCTTCCACGATCTTGCCGCGCGGGATCTTTACTTTAAAGGCGCGCTCAAGCCGGAAGATGATGTCCAGGAAGTCAATGGACTCGGCCCCCAGATCATTGATCAGTGACGAATCGGGTTTGACCTTTTCCACATCGCAACCCAGGGCGTCGGCCATGATATCCGCCACCTTGGGGTAGATGGCATTGATCTCTTCTTTCGTAATGCTCGTGTTGTTCATGAATTGTTATTCCATCTTAAAACCGCCATCCACATGCAAAACCTGGCCGGTGATATAGCTCGCGTATGACGAAGCCAGAAACCAGACCGCATGCGCCACTTCCTCGGATCGCCCGATCCGCCGCAGCAGAATGCGCGACAGAATCTGCTCCCCCGCCAGTTCGCGCACCGGGCGCGACATCTCCGTCTCAATCACCCCGGGTGCAACGGCATTAACAGTGATGCCGCGCGGCGCCAATTCGACGGCCAGGGACCGCGTAAACGCGTTGATCGCGCCTTTGCTGGCGGCGTAATTGGTCTGCCCGCGCCCGCCCTTTTCCCCCGAAACGGAACTCAGATTGATGATTTTGCCCCGCCGCTGCGAGATCAAATATGGCGCCACCGCCCGGGCCATGTTGAACACGCCGGTCACGTTCGTTTCCAGAACCTCGCGCACATCGTTGTCCTCCAACGCGGTCAGCGGGTTATCCCGTACGATACCGGCATTGTTCACCAGCAAATCGATCCGTTCCGCGCGATCCGCCACCTGTTCGACGAACGCCGCACAGGCTGTGCTGTCCCGGACATCCACGGCGGTCGCGGTGATCTGGGCGCCGGGATTGGCAGCAACAACCTCCTGGGCGGCGGCCGAATTTCCCCGATAAGTAAAATGCACCGCCATGCCGGCGGCAGCCAACCGTTCCACGATGGCGCGCCCAATCCCCCGGCTGCCGCCGGTGACTATGGCGACTCCGCCGCGCAAACCGGCGTCATTGGCTTCTGGGCTGTTCATCCTGAGATGCAATAACCGCCGTCCACGACGAGCGTATGCCCGGTGATCATGGCGGCTTCCGGCAGGCATAGCAAGTAAACGGCCCCGGCCACATCCTCCGGCGTGAGCGTGGGTCCGGCGGGCGTGCGTCGCGCATACTCCGCCAGGAGTTCCTCGCGATTGGGAAAATACTTCAGGGCGTCAGTGTCCACCACGCCGGCGCTGACAATGTTCACGCGGATCCCGCGCTGACCGAGTTCCTGCGCCAGGGCGCGGGCGACAGATTCAAGCGCGGCCTTCGAGGCGCCAATAAAGGCATAATGGGGAATGGCCCGTTGCGCCCCAAGACTCGAAAGTCCAATGATGCGGCCGCCGTTGGTCATAAGGGGCACGGCCTGTTGGGCCAGCAAGTTGAGGGCAAGGGCGTTGGTTTCCATGCACCGCCGCCAATGCTTCAACGTCAGCTCCATTGCCGGACGCAGGACGCCCAAGGCAGCATTGCTCACGACGATGTCCACGCGATCGAATTGCTGGCGGAAGGTCGCAAAGGCCTCGGTCACGCTCTCCGGGTCGCTGACATCGGCCTGGATGGCCAGGGCACGACGGCCCAGAGCGCGCATGTCGCTGCAGACCTGTTCGGCCTCGATGTGGCTGTTGTGGTAAACGACGGCCACGTCGCAACCGGCCTGGGCCAGCTTCAGCGCCGTAGCGCGGCCGATGCCCCGCGAGCCCCCGGTAATAACGGCAATTTTTCCCGCAAGTGATTCACTCATCAGTCAATGGAGGATGATTCTGGGCGAACAAGCGGGCAAAATCAATGCTGCGTATGGCCGTATCCAAGCCAATGAAACCCGTAACGGTGATTTGACCTTTTGGGATGTTCACGCCAAAGAATCGGAGAGCCTGGCCGAGTTGGGTGGGCGCTACCGGGACGTTGGTAATGAGGAAAGGATGGGAATTGAGGTGGATTTGGAGGGGCAAGTCCTACACCCCTTAGCTGGCGAGAAGGAATGCGTAATATGCGAGGAAGTTTTCGTGGGAGTAGAGTTTGGAGGCGGGGGGAGTAATGGCTGCATTCGTCGAGCATGTTGCGGGTGGGGAAAGCCTGCCGGACGCCCGGGAACCAACGGGAGGGTGATCCATATCATCGCCAGATTGAACCGATGCGAGAAGGTTGCCGGCGGCGGTTGTGGATGGCCAGCTAGACTTTGGTCAGGGAGTCGGCAAGTCGATATAGAATGACTCAACGGCCGACTGAGGGGGATCGCGCTTGAAGTTGAAGAAGCGCAGAACTTCGCCAGTGGCGAAACCGTGGTTGGAGGGGGGAGAAGAAGTATTTGCGAAGGATCGTGAAAACGTCGTCGAACCGGCCCAAGGCAGGGTCGCCGCCGGAACTGCCGGAGGTCCAGTGATTTTGATGGTCGTGGGGGGGGGGGGGTGGTCTGGAGATAATTTGTTTGCTCGCCGGGACATCCGACTCATGCTAGGTTACCCGAGTTGGTCTAACGATGAGGCCCTACACCCAACCAAGACGAGAATCCTGGAAACGGTTCTTATTCGGCTCTTGTTCCTGCCGTTTACGCGGAATTACGGATTCCCTGTCAAGACGACTGACATCCCGAAGTTATGGGAATTTACTAAACTATCTAATGGGGTTGTTGATGGTCCTCGGTTCCAGCCCCGCGGATGCGGCGGCCTCAAATTGGTCGCAAGGGCCAAAGCGGCTGCTTTTCATGAGGGTCGCCTTTCCCGACGATCCAACCGAACCCATCAGCCACAGTGCGGCGGTTCAGTTGATGGACCAGGCCAATAATTGGTATGTGGAACATTCCTACCGCACCACAACCATTACGAGCGACGTGACGCCCCTGCTAATGCTCCCTCAAAGCAAGGTCTGGTACTCCCAACATTCCCTCACCGTCCTGCGGGCTGACGCCTTGACCGCCGCGCTTGCGGCCGGATTCGATGGTTCGACTTACGATCTGGACATCGTTCGGAACAACGCGCTACCCGGATCGAACTTTCCAGCCACGTCGAACGTGGGCGGAAAGGGACTGTGGCTGCAAGTCTCCCAATTTGACGTGGTGGTCCACGAATTGGGGCACAACTACGGATTGGAGCACGCGAACCTGTGGGGGACCGTTGACGATAGCGTCATTGGGGCGGGTAACAACCAAGTCTACGGGAATGTTTTCGACACGATGGGATCAACTCATGCGGACCCCGCCGATTTCCATTTCAATGTGGTCTGGAAAAACCGGCTAAACTGGCTGCCTGATTCGTTTGTCCAACCGGTTGTCACGAATGGCTTGTACCGATTGAGCGCTTTCGATGTTGCCGATTTGCAAGGTGGCAGAGTTTACGCCTTACGGATCCGTAAAGACGACGCCCGTGATTACTGGGCCGAGTTCCGGCAAAACTTCTCCTCCGACCCGCGAACCTTGGAAGGGATCATCTTGAATTGGAGTCCTTGGTCCAGGAGCGCGGCGGGGACCCAGTTGCTGGACACAACTCCCGGCACCAGTTCCGGCGCGGGTGATGCGCCTTTGATGCTGGGCCGGACGTTCGCGGATCTTGATGCCGGGGTGTTTATTACCCCGGTTGCTGTGGGTATCGATGGAACGAATCGTTGGATCGACGTCCAGGTCAACACCGGTTCCTTCCCCGCCAATCAACCACCTGCCCTCGCGATCACTGTCAGCGCCACAAACGCCCTACCCGGCGTGCCGCTTGGTTTCGAAGCCTTCGCCACGGATCCAAATGGGGATGTACTGGCCTACGCGTGGGATTTTGGCGACGGAAGTCTTGGCACCAACGGGCCCACCGCAACACACGATTGGGCTGCGGTCGGAGAGTATCTGGTCCGTTGCCGGGTCAGTGATATGAAAGGTGGCACCGCCAGCCGATCAGTCATCGTTGTTGTGGGTTCTCCGAGCACTTATCAGATAAGCGGAAACGTGACGGCCGGAGGATTGCCTGTCGAGAACGTGCGGATTGCTGTCTCCGCCACGCAGATGACGTATACGGACACACAAGGTCATTACTCCTTGGTGGGTTTGCCGGGGGGAAGCTACTCCGTCACCGCGAGCCTGGGAGGGTATGCCTTTTCTAATTCACCGCCAGCCAACCCAGTGAACATCGGCCCGGGTTCGGGACTGGTTGACTTTATTGCGACGGCCAATCCGCCATCGATCTATTCGCCGCCAGAGAATCAAACGGTCAATGCTGGCACCAACGCCATTTTCAGTGTGGTCGCCGCCGGTGCTCCGCCCCTGCATTACCAATGGCTTCGCAACGGAGTCGTGATCCCCGGCGCGATGGGCAGCAGCTACTTACGGACGAATGTTCAACCGGCGGACTCGGGCAGCTATTCCGTGATGGTCACGAATGCCGCGGGCGCCATTACCAGCATCGTGGCGAGTTTGACGGTTAACGACAAACCGATTGTCCTTTCCCAACCTCAAAACCAGATCGTGAACGTTGGCTCCAGTGTTACTTTCAGCGTGACGGCCAGCGGCGGTTTGCCATTTCTGTATCAATGGTACTTTAACGGGCTCAACCCGATTTCTGGAGCGACCAACAGTTCCTTCGTTATTACCAATGTGCAGGATTCAGCTGCGGGATCTTACGCGGTGCTGATTGCGAATAACTACGGCTATGTACCCAGTTCCCCGGCGCAGCTGATCGTGAATCATCTTCCGATTCCCCTGGCTCCAGTTCTGCCCAGACCGGCCAAGAGAGGTTCGAAGTTGCGGATCGGCAGTTTCATAGGTAGTGACCCTGACGGCGATGTTGTGAGCCTGTATTCAGCCGGCCCAAACAGCCTCGAGGGCGGAACGGTCGACGCCAACCTCGCGTGGGTCTTTTACGCCCCCCCGGCCGGCCCGGCCAGCCCCGACTCCTTCTCCTTCACCGTAAGCGATGGGAGAGGCGGATTCGGTTTAGGAACGGCGACCGTCCCCATCAAGCCAGATGAAGACACCGCGCACAACTTAAGGACGGAATCTCTAGGCAATGGCGCCACGCGGCTCATCTTCGATGGCGTTCCCGACCGGAACTATGCTGTGCAGTTCACGGAAAGCCTGGTGAATCCTGTTTGGCAAACGCTGACGACGGCGACTGCAAACGAATCGGGAACCCTTATCCACGTCGACACGCCACCAGTGGGAAATCCACTCCGGTATTACCGAATCTCTGAACCGTGACCCCCCATGAAACTGCGACGAGGTAGCAACACAGGTCAGCCTGGCTGCAAGCACACTGCCTGTTTATTCTGGCCTGGCAGCCGCGGTCCTGACTACCTGGATCCGAACCCTTTGGTTTCGGAACCTGAGTCCGATCGGCAGGAGCAGAGACCATTATGAGCGTACGACGACTTAACTTGACGCTGCTGTTCCTGCTGCTGGGTTGGAGAGTTTTCGCGCAAACCAATGAGACACACTATTTCACCAACCTCAACCGGGTCGTGCCGGATGGAAATTATGCCGGCCTCAGTGACGTGCGGTCGGTGAATTCGGCAATTGTGAGTATTACGGCGTTGCGGGTGACATTGCAGGTGCGTGGGGAATTCAATGGGGACCTCTACGGGTACCTTCGCCACGCAGCTGCGGGTACCAACAATTTCTGCGTGTTGCTGAATCGGGCCGGCCGCACGGCGACGAACCTTGTGGGTTATGACGACGCCGGGTTTGATATCACGCTCGACGATACAGCGCCCGGCACCAATATCCACAGCTACCGCATGATGACGAACCTGCCGACTCAAACGCCATTGACCGGAGTCTGGCGCCCGGACGGACGCAAAGTAGATCCGGCCGGTGCCCTTGACAGTTCAACCCAAACAACCACACTTGGGTCGTTCACGGGCAGCGAGGCAAGCGGAGGTTGGACACTTTTCCTCGCCGATGTTGAAGCGGGCGGCACCAATATGCTCGTCGGCTGGCAGCTGGAAATCTCGGGGCAGACCGAATCCCCGACCACACCGCAACCGAATTTGCTGATCAGTGAGCAAGGCGTCGGCACATACCTGATCCAGTTTGACGGCGTACCGGGCAAAACCTACCGGATCGAGTGCAACGCAACTTTGGATCCGGCCGCTTGGGTGCCGTTGGGCAGTGCCACGGCTGATCCGCTTGGGCTGTTCCAATTCCTGGATTCACCACCCATCGGCACCCCGGCCAGATTCTATCGTTCCATTTTTCCTTAAGCGCTTGAGCAGACCGGGTGGAGCCGCTTTACCCGGGTGAATCGGCCATCAAATTCGGGGCGTGATTCATGCAGCCTTGAATGACCGTCCCCCCAAAGGCCGAAAACATGAATATCGCAAACAAAACAGCTACGATAGCAGAGCCTCTCGTCGCCAGTTGCCGCTCCCGCGGGGTTTATTCCTTAGCCAGATTGTCGCGGGTGATTGCCAGTTTTTCCATCAGTTCATACAAGGTTGGACGACTGATTCCCAACTCGGCGGCCGCTCGGCTTATCTTACCATTGTGGCGATCCAGCGCATTGATGATGACTTCTTTTTCAACCGCTTCCCGTGCTTCTTTCAATGTCCGTCGCGGCGGCATCTCCTGGGAATCGATTGCCAGTTCCAAATCCTCCGGCCGGATGCGCCGACCTTCCGCCATGATTACAGCCCGGCGCACTTTGTTCTCAAGTTCCCGAACGTTCCCAACCCAGGGATGGCTTTCCAGCGCTCGCAGCGCTTGATCCGTGAACGTTGGCGGCTCCTTGCCCGTCGCCAATGCAAATCTTTGGAGAAAGGCACGGGCAAGCAAGGCAATGTCGCCCGCTCGCTCACGCAAGGCCGGCAGCTTGATTGTCACCACCGCCAACCGGTAAAAGAGGTCCTCACGGAACCGCCCGTCTCCCATTCCTTTCTGCAGGTCATTGTGGGTTGCGGCGATGACCCGGGAATCGATTTCGATCTGCGATCGCCCCCCGACGCGCTCGATGCATTTTTCCTGGAGAAACCGGAGCATCTTCACTTGCAAAGGGGCCGTGAGTTCGCCGATTTCATCGAGAAACAAGCTTCCGCCATTGGCCATTTCCAGTCGTCCCTTGCGTTGGGTGTGGGCTCCGGTGAAGGCACCCTTTTCGTGGCCGAAAAGTTCACTTTCGAGGAGCGTCTCGGGAATCGCACCGCAATTGATGGCAATGAACGGGCCGCTCTGCCGGCTGCTTCGGCGATGAATCGCCTGGGCCACCATTTCCTTGCCGGTACCGCTTTCACCCAGGATCAAAACGGGCGCATCGCTCGCCGCCACTTTGCGGATCGTTGCAAAAACGTTCTGCATCAGCGAACTGGTGCCCAGCATGCCTTCGAATCCGTCCCCACCCAGACGCTGCTGCAGTTCAAGATTTTCCCGCTCGATTTGCGCCAGATGAAACGCCCGATTGAGAATGACCTTCAATTCATCCATCTCCACGGGCTTGGGGAGAAAATCGTAGGCGCCCGCACCAATCGCCTGCACGGCGTTTCGCCGATCGGACTGGCCGGTAGTGATGATTACCTTGACGCGGCTGTTGATCGCAATCAATTCATTCAAGGCAGCAAGGCCCTCCGTCACCTCCGCCGGGTTGGGCGGCAAGCCCAGATCGAGCAGGACCACCATTGGCTGATGCTGCCGAAAGCCTTCAACGGCACCTGCGCGATCCTCAGCCAGAAAGACTTCGTAATCATTCATCAGGGCCCACTTCATTTGGGACCGGATATTCTCGTCGTCATCGACTATCAAAAGCGAGGGCTTCATTCAGCAGAAGATTGGAATTGTAGGCGGAGGAACGTGGTTGGCGCCGTCGGGGCCTGGGAAAATTGGTCGCGCTTCCTGGTTCATTCGGTGATGCGAAGGGGCAGCCAGATCCGGAAAGTGGTTCCCTGCCCGAGTTGGCTGAAGGCGGCGATTCTCCCCCCGTGGGCCTCCACGATGGCTTTGACCTGGAACATGCCGATGCCAAGACCATTGCGCTTGGTTGTCTTGAAAGGCCGGTACAGGGAATCAGCAAGAAACTCTGGGCTCATCCCGCAGCCGGTGTCTGCCACTTCGAGCAATGCCCACCCATTCTCACGGCTCGTCGCCACGCGGATTTCGCCCCGCTTCCCAACTGCCTCCCGGGCGTTCATCAAAAGGTTCACAATCACTGATTCGACCTGGCGGCGGTCCATGGGGAAAACGGGCAGAGGCTGAAGCTGACTGACGATGTTGATTTCGGGAGATTTCCCGGCCGCATCCAACGCGGCAGTAACAGCTTGATTGAGATCGGCGGGGGCCGGATGCAGCTCCAGTTTCTCGCGTAAAGTCGTGAGCCGCCCGATCAGTTCGTTCACCCGGCTGACACTTTTGCCAAGCGTCCGAAGGGCGTCTTCGCGAAAGGCGGGATTCTCGAAATGGATCGGGAGATTCCGCAAGGTGAGCGAAAGCGCGGAGGCGGTGTTTTTGAGATCATGGACCAAAAATGCGGACATGAGCTGAAAGGCTTCCATTTCCTTGGCACTCACGAGACGCTCGGAAAGGTTGAGGTTACAGATGCCGGCGGAGATCTGGTCGCCCAGACATTTGAAAAGTTCCAGATCTTCAGCCGAGAACAACCTCCCGCGCACCCGGTCACCGAGCACGATCAACCCGAGGACTTCACCGCGCGATAGGAGCGGCAAACAGTAGCGATGCCCGCCCTTGGGAAAGAAGGCCGGGTTGCTGCCTCGGAGCAACTGACACCACGGCTCATCGGAACAGTCGATGTCGACGGGCTGGGGTCCTGCAGAAAAGAGGCGCAATAGTTCGGTCCGCAGTTCATCCGGCAGCTCACCTTGACCAGCGGTCGCCACATCGAGCGCGGTAGAAGCGGCAACTACAAGTTTGTTCCGAGTTGGGTGCACCAACCATAAAGTCACCGAAAGCGCCTCGAACGTATCCGAGATGACCTTGACCGCGGCTCGCGCAAATCCCTCGCGGTCGAGAACCGCTGTGGTCCGCTGCGTGTAATTAGTCCAGACCGCGCGGTAGTCGTGCGAAGGCCGTTTAAAGTGTCGGGTTACGAAATTGCGGGTTGCCTGACCGACCCGGTCGGACAAGCAGAGCATCCCCAGGCCCACCAGCGCCACCAGGATCAACAGCGCCTTAAGGGGGAAAGAATCATCCCCACCCAAAGCGGCCGCCAGTTTTGCCGAGATGCCGACCACCAGGAGATAGGCGCCGGCCAGGATCGCAGTCAGGGACTTGTGGAGTGCGGCGGTGGAAGGATACAGGTCGGCGTCAGCCATCCGCGAGCGGTAGGCCCAAACCCCAAATAGCAGGCAAGCCAAAACGAGGGCGACCGAGTTAAGGACAATGAGTTGGACGTTGTCGGACGAAAAGAGAATGACTTCACTGCTCGAATAGATCCGCACACCGAACAGGAGCAGGACCCCCAAGGCGGCGTATTTGATCTTCCACCGCGCGGTCCCCACCGCAGATCGAAAGGTCCACTCGAAATTGGTGATGATCAAGACGGCGCTTAGGACGATCATCGCGTGGACCGCCTTGCCGGCCGGACCGATCAGGAACACCCAGTGCCCTGCCTGTTCGGTCCACACCTCGTCCGCGATCCAGGACTGCCGATGCCACAGCGCAAGGGTCAAGGGCAGTGTTGCGAGGAACAAAATGGCTGGCAGCCACTTCTTGACCGGCTCCTTTTGATCGCCGCGGGCAAATGTCAGGCTGAATACGAACCAGGATACAGGAATGAGGGACAGGGGCAGTACGGCCAGACGTTGCCAGAAAAGCAATTCCGGGATTCCAACGGCATTTAGGCTTGCGAACTGACAACCTTGCTCTAAAGCGCACGCGAGCATCCCGGCAAAAAAAGACCACCCGGCGGGCGATCGCGGCCGCGAGACCAAGGTGGCAAGCGCCAAAAGGAAGGCACCAACGGCGGCCACTGACGCGATAAAGACGGGAAAACTCATGAACCGTAGCCGATTATTTAAGCTCGGCCAAAGCCTCCTTTGCCTTTGTGGCAAACGCAGAGTTTGGGGCCAGCGCCAGTGCTTTGGTCAGGTTTCCCTTGCTCTCCCGCGTCTGTTTCAAGGCGTACTGGGTGAGGCCAAGGCGGTAGATGACTTCCGGGTCGTCGGGCAGGCGGGCGGCCGCTTCCAAAAGGAGTTGCCCGGCCCGCGAGAAATCTTTGCGCTCGTAAGCGAGAATGCCCAGGAGCCGTGTGACTTCAACGTCCTGGGGAAATGCTTCACGCGCCTTCAGGGCGTGGGCGTACGCTTCCTGAGTTAACTTCAAACCAGCGTAATACAAGAAGGCCAGCCGTCGGTCAGCCGGGGCAAACGCGGGCATTACCTTGAGCGCACGCAAGTAATTATCCCGAGCGGCGGCAGACTCATTCCTTTGTTCCAGGATCGCACCCATCACCATCAAAGCCGGAACATAATCAGGCTGCTGCTGGAGCAGTGCCTGCACTTCGGCAAACGCGGAGGCCGCCAGAGTCGGATCGCGCAGGAGCAACTGCATTCGGATAAACGTCTTGGCCCTTTCCAACAGGGGCGGCCTCAAACCGTCATCAATCGCGGCCTGCACAGCAGTCGTGGCATTACTCACCTGGCCAAGGCTGTAAGCCGCAAGACCGAAATCAAATTGCACTTCGGGATCTTTGGGAAACTTGCGGAGACTCTCATGCAGGAGGCTGGCCGCCCAAGCGTAGTCGCCCGTTTCATAGGCCAACCGGCCAAGGGTATGCGCGATGAGCGGGTCATCGGGCGACAAGTCGCGCGCCCGCCGCGCCAGTTCGAGTGCTTTCTGCGGATTGTTCAGTCTGGCCGCCAATAATTGGGAGAGCTTGATCGTGGCGGTAACGAGGTTGGTGTTGATCTGCAGGGCTTTCGAGTAGTTGGCGGCGGCCTTGCTCCAATCACCGTCTTTTTCGGCAATCGCCGCTCGTCGCAGCAGCAGGATGGGATCGCCAGGCAGGTTGGAGGACAACGCATCCAAGTCGGCTGCGGCTGCGGCATCGACGGTGGCCGGCACAAGGTCGAGCAATCGCAAACGCTGCACGGCTTCACTCCGCCAGTTGCTCTCGCGCGCGAGTTGCAGGGCATTCTGCAACGCGAGCCGGGCCGGAATCTCCTCGCCCATCATATAGTGCGCCATGCCAACGTGAAATTGAACTTCCGGTTCCTGCGGCAACACCTTTGCGCTCTCCTCGAGGAGCGCCAGCGCCCGTGGATAATCTCCCATGAGGTAGAGGACCCAACCAAAGGTGTCCGAGGTGAACGCATCGCCCGGGCGGAGGTCATGGGCCTTGCTGCCAAGCTCGTAAGCACGCTTTAAGTCTCCGAGGTGCACCGCCGAAAGCCAGGCAAGGTTGTTCAAGGCCGGAAGGTACCGAGGATTAACCGCGATGGCCTTTTCGTAGGTCTGTTTGGCGGCGGCATAGTTGGAGGCAGCACTCTGCAACAAGGCGATCTGCAACCAGGATGCAAGATCGTTGGTGTTGCGGGCCACCATCTCGCTCAGCTTATCAAGGGCTTCCTGATGCTTTTTGGAGGCAACGTAAATACGGGCAAGCATGGCATTGGCGGGGCCATAATCGGGCGTGCGGGCGAGTGCCTGCAGGAGGGTCGCTTCCGCCGAGGCGAGATTCGTTTCCGCCAACTGAACCCCGGCGAGCAGAACATAGGGAGCCGGATTGGTGGGGTTCCTCTGAACTTGTGAATGGGCCCGTTGGAGGGCAACGGGAAATCGTTGTTCCGCCAGGTCGAGGTTGATCAGTTGTTCAACGGCAGAAATAAAATCCGGAGCGAAGGACAGAACATGCTCGAAACTGCGGCGGGCATCGGCATCCTTGTTCATCTGGCGCTCGACCATTCCCTTCAGAAAGGCGGGCTGGGGATTCGTTGGAAAGTTCCGGCTAAGATTCTGGTAGATCCGGAGTGCGGGCTCGAGTTTGGCCGCGGCGCGATAGGCGGTGGCGAGGAGGAACTGCGCGGCCGTCAAATCCGGCCGCCGTTCGACGAGTTGGGCAAGATCGCCGATCGCCTGGCTCGTGTCACCCCGGCGAATGTTCAACTCTGCAAGCAGCAGAATGGCTTCCGGATAATCCGGCTGAATGGCGAGGGCTTGATTCAGGTTCTTGGCGGCGCCGGCGAGATCGTTCTGCATCAGGTTCGCGACGGCCAGCTGATACTGGATTTGCGGCAGACGCGGAAAAACCTTGCGCGCGCGTTCCAGAGCCAGCACGGCTTTGGCCGGCTGATTCTGTGCAACGTAAAGGCGCGCCGCGAGGAGCATGGCTTCAAGGTGCGTGGGATCGCGCGCCAGCACGGAGTTAAGCACCCGCTCGCCATCCGAAAAGCGCCGCTCCGCCAACGCAATCTGCGCCACACGCATGGAAAACGGCAGGTAATCGGGCGTTTGTTTGGAGAGCTGGTCGATCAGTTCCTTGGCGGCCGCCAACTCCCCCATGGCAACCATGAAATCGACATGGCGGAGGCGATGCACTGAGCGCGGCGGGGCAAGGTCAGCGGCGGCCTTGAATTCCGTCAGCGCATTCGTGGGGTCTTTGTTGATGACCAAAAGGCCGGCCATCGCGCCGTGCGCGAGGCTGGATTTGGGACCGAGCGCCAGCGCCTGGCGGATCGAGACCTCCGCGGCTTTGGGGTCCTGATTGCGGAGATGCAAGGTAGCCCAGGCAACGTGATACCCGGGAAGCTGATCACCCCCAGGTTTGAGGCTGGCGAGTCGCTGGCGGGCGTCGTTCAGGTCGTTGGTTGTCAGACTGCTGTCCACAAGGAGGAGCATGACATTTTCATTGGTGGGCTGGCGTGCGAGAAGTTCAACCGCTTCGGCGCGAGCCTCCTTCGGTTTGCCGCCGGACATAAAGACTTGGGCCAGTTTGAGGCGGATTTCAAGATTGTCCGGACTGGCTTTACTTGCCTCGGAGAGGAGCACGTAGGCTCGCGCAATCCGCCCTTGCTCAAAACACATCAGGCCGAGATTACCCAAGGCGATGGCATTCGTCCGCTCGATCCGAAGGACGTTCAGGTACTCGATCTCGGCACGATCGTAATCGCCGGCCTGGAAGTGCACCTCCGCCCGTTGCAGATGCCGGTCCTTTTTGGCCTGCCTTGAGCAACCAGTGGCAAGGCTGGCGATCAGACCGGCCGTCAGGAGAAAAAGGGCGAGTTTGAATTTCAAATTCATTATACAATATGGGCGAGGCGTTCCGCTTTTGAACAATTGAATATCACTTCCCCGCTGGGCGATCAACCACGACAGCTCGGCACGTACTGTTTACTGCAGTATTGCTGAATTGGAGCGCACTCCGCGGTGGACGTCGAGGGACGTGCGGGGAGTAAAGGAAGGAAGGTGGCCCTTTCCGGCGAGTGCGCGGAAGACTGAGCCGACGCGGACTTATCTCCAGCTCAACCTCGGCTGGAAATCTTTGGATTTGGTGAGCGCTGCCCTTCGCCACGTCGCAGCCAGAGCAGGAACAAGAAGAATGGAACGAGCGACAACAGGAAAAACAGCGGACCGCCCCGATGATGGATCGGTGAATCGATCAAGTTGGGGCTAATGTGGACGCATAGCCAGCCAAGGGTGAACACCCGGAAACCGTTGCGCACAATGGCTAGCGGGATCACGAACGCCGTAAGGAAAAGTTTTCGCCACGGCGACTGGAGGAAAAGTTTTCCCGCAACCAGGCTGGTGATGAACAAGACGAGGCTGGAGCGGATGCCACTGCATTCCTGAGCGACCTGGAGGGTGATGCCGGGCAGTTGGAAAACCAGCCCTTCGCGGAAAACGGTACTGCCGGAAACAGCAAACAGCAGCGCAGCAGCCACGGCCACGAGCGGTGGAAGCATACTGGAAGAACACTTCGATGGCATTCTCGACTGCGGTGGGAAGCGGCGTTATGAAAATGAGGAATGCCGCCGGAAATGCCAACTCGCGCAGTAGCTTCCCGCCAAGGATCAGCAACGCGCCAGACCAGAGCAGGCAAAGAAACGATACGCTGACTAGCGCGAAATAGTCATTGGGGTGAGGCGAAGGCTCTGGCGGATGGTTCCATAACAAAAATTCCCGCAAAGCCACCAAGCCTACGGCAAATAGGATAACTGCGAGACCGGGGGAAGTGGCCGGTGGCGGCAGGGCAGCTTTCCGTCGCAACCAAATCAGGTAGCCAGAAATGAACGGGATCAAAACCATGTGAGAATGGAGGGCACTGTTCAGCGAGTAACGCATCAGACCGGTCAGTGGCAAGGCAAATACCAGACACAATCCAGCTGCGAATAGACCAAACCACTGGAGGTGTCGGCGAAACCGAACGGCTTCAGTGTAATCGGCAACTCCTGCCAAAGCAGGTTCAGGACTCGACGACGGCACGGGGTTTACGCGGTTATCCATCCCGATCAAATTTTTCATCGACGGTGAATGCGAAACGCATGCCAAGGAGCGAGCTCCGAGAAATTGTCAACCTGTCCATCTCGTCTGGGTTCGGAAGCGGGTTCACTTCCCCAATCTGGAAAGCAGTAATCAAGCCTTCCACACCTGTCCAGCCTTTGCAGGCACGGAGGCCATGGCGTTTCGTGTATCCACGATGCAAGCAGCCCAATCCGCTAATTCCTGATAATTGATGCAAGCATGATTGGTGGCGATCAGGACCAGGTCGAACCTGGAGATGGCGTTTCGATTCCAGGCGACTGATTTCGTTCCGGCCCAGTGGGAGTGTTCGCGTGTTGGCCTTATCACCGGGACGTAGGGATCGTGATAAGACACGCGTGTCCCACGGGCCGCGAGCAGATCCAGGAGTTCATAGCTTGGCGATTCACGGTCGTCGTCAACATTCGGTTTGTAAGCCAGCCCGAGCACGAGAATCTTCGACCCATTGAGCGGTTTACGGTGGGAGTTGAGCGCCTCGATAATCCGCTCGACGACGTAATGCGGCATGGCCGTGTTAATCTGGCCGGCCAGTTCGATGAACTTGGTGTGCTGCCCGTACTCCCGCGCTTTCCAGGTGAGGTAGAATGGATCGATGGGAATGCAATGACCGCCCAATCCTGGACCGGGATAAAAAGCCATGAAGCCGAAGGGCTTGGTCTTGGCCGCGTTGATGACCTCCCAAACATCAATTCCCATGGCGCTGTAGACTACCTTAAGTTCATTGACCAACGCGATATTAACGCCGCGGAAGATGTTCTCAAATAACTTGGTCGCCTCGGCGGCGCGACAGGAAGACACGGGTACGATAGTCTTGATGGCCCGGCCGTATAGGGCCACCGCCTTTGCCAAACAGGCCGGACTGAAACCGCCCACAACCTTTGGAATCGAAGCCACCTTGCTGTCGGGATTGCCGGGATCTTCGCGCTCGGGCGAGAAGGCGAGATGGAAATCCGCTCCAGCCTTCAAACCCGACCGTTCTTCCAGCACGGCACGAAGGTCCTCGTCCGTTGTACCGGGGTAGGTGGTGGATTCGAGTATGACTAGCGTGCCCTTCTGCAGATGTGGCGCGATGGCTTTTCCCGTCTCGAGAATATATGAAATATCCGGCTCACGGTTTTTGTTGAGTGGCGTTGGCACGCAGATGATGATCGCTTGCACCTCGCGTACACGAGCAAAGTCAGTCGAGGCGGAAAACCGCTTTCCCTTGAGTTGGTCAGCAATGGCGGTGGACTCGATGTGCTTGATGTAACTCCGACCCTGATTCAACGCGTCGACCTTGCTCGGGTCGATGTCCAACCCCAGTACGCTCACACCCGACCGCGCGAACTGGAGGGAGAGCGGGAGGCCGACGTAGCCAAGGCCAACGATGGCGATAGCATTGGTGGTAATTGGGGAACGACCTGCTTCCCGACCAACAGAATGAGGGCCGGTGGTCGATGGCGGCGTTTTGCAAGTAATGGTTTTCGGATTAGATGAGGAAGGTTTTGTTTTCATAGAATCGAACTAAAGGGCTTGGATAGGCTGCCGGGAAGCCAGGGACGTAAGGCATGCGAGGTGAAATCGAACATGACGGAAAGCAAACCGATTGATGCACCTCAAAACCTGGATTGTAGGCTCACTTAGGGAGACGCTGAATAAAGCCTGGATTTCAAATTGGTGTTGGCACTGACAAAAA
>CAZIJO010000091.1:0-21391 GCA_964539515.1 uncultured Bifidobacterium sp.
CACCTCCTCTTCCCCCACACCGCCTTCCACCCCTCACAAAACTGAGATGCGCGCTTTCTGATCTCCAAAAGAGTGTTTTGCAAGAACAATGCAAAGCAAACGATGTCCTGATTTGAACGGACGCTCTTTCCATGGCGCCCACGGCAGCAACGCGGCAGTCCTCGCGTGCGTTTGGGAGTGGATGACCCGATTTCCTGCGCTCACTTTGAGTGCCAGCCACGGAGAACCGAACCATCACCGGCCGGAGAAGACTGTTGCGTGAATTTGTCTGGACGAAGCCAACCGGCGGGGCAGAATACGAAGCAACCAGAGGTTTATGTCATTGAAAAATTGGAAAAGGTGCAAGGAAGAATTGAATCGTAACTCGACCCCTTGCCTCGCCCATGCGGCTACGATTCCGTCGCCCCTCCAAAGTCCAGTTTGGGGGACGATATCGCTGTTCAAGGCGCGGAGGAAACCTTGTATCACCGTTGGCTGCGTGGCATCATGGCTGGTAAGCATCGTGCTCTTCGCCACTTCGCAGGTGGCGTGCAAGCCGACGACTTCCACCCCGGAGGTTGCCGTGGCGCCTCCGAATGTCGAAAGCATCCGGGCCAAAGCCGAAAGCGGCGACGCGGATGCGCAGTATAACTTGGGCAAGCTTTACGCCAAAGGTCTTGGCGTGAAAGAGGATTACAAGCAAGCGGCGAAATGGTACCAGGCGGCCTCGGATCAGAGCCATGCCGGAGCGCTCGTGGCGTTGGGAGAACTCTACGAGGCGGGCCAAGGGGTTCCTAACGACGACGCGGAAGCCGCCAAGTGTTATCGTCGCGCCGCGGACCAAGGAAATGCCGTCGGGCAGTACAGTTTGGCAGTTTTATACGTGATGGGCCGGGGCGTGCCTCAGGACAATGCCGAAGCCCTTAAATGGTATCGTTTGGCGGCCGACCAGGGCGATACATTGGCACAGTACAACTTGGGAATGCGCCATTATCGAGGGGTCGGAGTTAAACGCGACCCAGTTGAAGCGTATCAATGGCTCAGCTTGGCGGCAGCCAAAGGGATGCGGGACGCAATTCAAGACCTCGGCGATCTGAAACGCACAATGACGAGTGAACAAATTGCGGAAGGTCAACGGCGTGCCGACGCCTTCGTGCCGAAACCCTCAACGCCACCTGCGAAGTAAGACGCCCGCCGGGTTTGGTTCAACCCTTCGTCAGTCGCATCACCTCCGGACGATTCTTGAAATCACAGTCCAAGCCTCCGGCGACTCATAGACCACTTTGTCAGGCCATCCGGGCAATGATGTTGGAATGATGCCGCAGGCCTCAGCCTGCCCGTCCACGCGAGCAACCGCCGGGGTCATTACTTCCAGCGGGCGGGCATTATCTCCGGCGCCGGCCAGGGGCAAAGTGATAGCCGCCGTGCACCCGTACGGCCCGCGCGCTGCCAGTATAGCCGCTCTTGGCGCCGGGTTTGTCCTGCTCGAACAACGCCGTGTAGCGGTAATCGAAATTCTCCAGCTTCACCCGCGGTATCTTCTGGTTGATGAACCGCTCGATGGCAAAAACGTGGTTGGCATCTTCCGCAATCATCAACGTGAAGGCATCGCCCGAGGCTTCCGCCCGGCCCGTGCGGCCGATCCGATGAATGTAATCCTCCGGATGGTGCGGCACATCGTAGTTGATGACGTGGCTGACATCCGCAATGTCGAGGCCGCGGGCGGCGATATCGGTGGCCACGAGCACCTCGAACCGGCCTTCGCGGAAGCCGCGCAGGGCCTGTTCCCGTTCGCTCTGCGTGCGGTTGGAATGCAACACGGCGACGGAGTGTTGGTTGCGCTTGAGCATTTGGGCAACGCGATCCGCGCCATGCTTGGTCCGGCAAAAGATGATGACCGAGTCGTAATTCACCCGTTCCAGCAGCGCGATAAGCAAATCGGTTTTTTGGGTGTCCGAAACCGGGTAGATGACGTGCTTGACGGTTTCGGCCGGGGTCCGGCGCGCGCCGATTTCCACCGTTTCCGGGTTCTGCATGGCCCATTGAATAAGGGTTTCAATCGCGGGCGGAATCGTGGCGGAAAAGAGCGACGTTTGCCGCTGGTGGGGGCATTTTTCCAGGATGCGCCGCACATCCGGCAGGAATCCCATGTCCAACATGCGGTCGGCTTCGTCGAGGACGACATGTTGCACGCGGTCGAGCCGGCAGTTGCCTTGTTGCAGATGATCGAGCAACCGACCCGGGGTGGCGACCAGGACATCCACACCGGTCCGGAGGGCGTCGTTTTGTTTGCCATAGCCGACGCCGCCGAAGATCACGGCCACGCGCAGGTTGGTGAAGCGTGCGAAATCGCGGATGGCCGTCTCGACCTGCGCGGCCAGTTCGCGGGTTGGCTCCAATACGAGGAGGCGCGTCTGGGGCTGGTGTTGGTCGAGTTTGGAGAGGATCGGAAGCGCAAACGCGGCGGTCTTGCCCGTCCCGGTCTGGGCGCTGCCGATGACGTCGCGTCCGTCCATGATCAACGGGATGGCGCGAATTTGGATGGGCGTGGGGTCCACGTAGCCCATTGCCTTGACGCCTTCGAGCACCGCGGGCGACAGACCGAATTTGGTAAAAGCCATATATCTAGGGTGCATTGTGCGGATCGGCCCGGCAAATGTCGAAGCGGAAGTTTGTCGGCGGGGCCACCGGCTTGGGCGGGCCATGCCAAACCCCGGACTGCCACAAGCTTACAATCCGATCGGATGCCACGCGGTCTTAAACTCAACCGTGTCCAGAATCCAATACGGGTTTTCTGCCTTGGCGGAGTACCAGTCCGCAGTGGTGAGCAAGCGGGAGCTGTAACGCTTCAGATTGAGGGCGGTGCCCGCCCGTAGCTTCGCCGCGGTCCCGGCATCGCCGGTGCCATCCACCACCGCATTTACGTCCATGTGGCCAGCAATGTGAGGGACCAGTTCGCTGCGCTTGCCGGCGAGCACGTTCACGACTCCACCGGGCAAGTCGCTGGTGGCGAGAATCTCGCTCAACGTCAAGGCGGGGAGGGGAGCCAAGTCGGACGCAAGGACAACGGCGGCGTTGCCGCTTAGAATCACGGAGGCGGTGAGCGCAACCAGCGGGACCAATGATGGTTGGTCCGGCGCCAGCACCACCACCACCCCGGTCGGTTCGGGGGCGGTGAAGTTGAAATGAGCCGAGGCCACCGGATTCACACTCCCGAAGACGGACTGATACTTGTCCACCCAGCCCGCGTAATGAACAAACCGGTCAATCGCCGCCGTTACTTCCCGTCGGGCAACGGCCGGAGAGACCGAAGTGGAACGGGAAATCTCCGTGACAAGTTCGCGCGCGCGGCTTTGTAGCATTTCGCCGGCGCGGTAAAGAATCTGGCCCCGGTTGTAGGCCGTTGCCTGGCTCCAGCCGGCCACGGCCGACCGCGCCGCCACAACGGCATCCCGGAAATCTTTTCGTGATGCCTGGCAGTAGTTATCCAGCAGGTCTCCCTGCCTGGATTTCGCCGGGAGATATCGGCCGCTCTCGCTGCGCACGAATTTTCCGCCGATGAAGAGCTTGTAGGTCTTTTTGACATCAACGCGCAAAGGCATGGCCGGAGCTTAGGTGACTCCCGGGAACGCGACAAGCGCACAGCGCACCGGCGCAGGCTTGCCGTCCGACAGTTTTTCCCTAGGGTTACGGGTGACACGCTAGGGCGTGACGCAACGTGAAACCCCGAATCTCCTCCACCCTCCCGGCGCGGCAATCCGTGTTCTCCCGACTTGTTCGGCGCCGGCGACATGTGCTTGTCGGTTTGGTGATTTACACCGCCCTCGGTTTCCTCGTCGCCCCGGCGATCTTCAAATGGCAGATTCGCCGGCAGCTCCCGCTGCTGGTGCATCGGCCGGTGACGGTGCAGCAAGTGCGCATGAATCCATATGCGCTTTCGCTCACCGTGCGGGGGCTTGCCCTCACGGAAACCAACGGCACGGCGTTCGCCGGGTTCGACGAACTTTATGTCAATTTCCAGCTTTCTTCCCTGTTTCGCTGGACGTGGACGTTTAGCGAGGTCCGGCTCGCGGGGCCAACCGCCAATGTGATCCGCTTCGCGGACGGACACTTCAACGTTGCCGATCTGCTTACCAGCCCCCCGCCGGCCAGTGCCCCGGCTCCGCCCCCCGCCGTCTTGATCCAAAGTCTCAGCATCACCAACGCCCGCCTGACTTTCACCGACGGCACCACGCCGCGGCCGTTCCACACCGTCTACGGTCCGACGCATGTCACGTTGAAGAACCTCAGCACCCGTCCGAATCAGCACGGCCCCTATTCCATTGTGGCGACGACGGGTGACGGCGAATCGTTCATCTGGTCCGGCACGGTTTCAGTGCGTCCCCCCCAGTCGCAAGGCGAATTCAAGCTGCTGGGGATTCCGCCGGCCAAATACGGCCCCTACCTGGCGCATTTCACGACCGCGCGCATCGCAAGCGGCACCCTCGACATTCGCGCCAACTATGTTTTTAATGCCACCCGCTTCCCGCCCCAGGTCGAGGTTTCAAATGCCGCGGTGCAGCTGCGCGATTTTCAACTGCAAACCCCGGGCAACGACGAAACGCTGTTGGCAGTCACCAATCTGTTGGTCCAAAACATCAGTGCAAATCTAACCGGCGCAATCGTGAGCGTGCCGTTGGTGAAACTAAGCGGCGGCTCCGCTTTTATCCGGCGCGATCCGCAAGGGCGGCTCGAAGCGGAGAAATTTGTCTATCCGCCCACCAACAGTTTTGCGCTGGTGCGTCAGTTCGCTTCCAATCTCCAAGCCATGGTTACGGCCGATTTGAATGCGTCGCTGGGTGAATTAAGCGTGGAGCAATTCACGGTGGCCGTGGAAGACTTATCCGTGCCGACCGTGGCGCGAGTTGGACTCGATGATCTCGCGCTCTCGGTCAAAGGCGTTTCCAATCAAACCAACGCGCCGTTCAGCGCCGCCGTTGGCTTCAACTGGCGCGGGGGCGGGCGCGGGCAATTCGAAACCCGTGGCACGCTGCGCCCCTGGTTCGCGCAGGCAAGCCTGCAGGTCAGCAACCTGAATCTGGCCCCGCTGGCCCCCTACGCAAGCCAGCAGGCCAACCTCGTCGTTCACGCCGGCGAATTGAGCGTGGCCGGCACGGCGCAATTCGATCCGCTCAACACGAACACCGCGCTGTTACGGTTTACGGGTGATATCGCGCTTCACAACTTCCGAAGTTCGGACACGATCGCGTATCAAGAGTTCGCGCAGTGGGAGCATCTCGGCGTGCGCGGCATCGAACTCGCGCTCGAACCGAATCGCCTCGCTGTGGACGAGGTGAAGTTTGCCGGATTAACGACCACTTTGGCGGTCAGTACGAATGGCCAGTTGAATGTGCTTGCCTTGCGCAAGCCTTCCGCGACGGGTGCTGAATCCCGCGGTGTTCCACCGGTCACGGCTCCGGAATCCACCAAGATCCCGGTGGCGGGGGCAGGATCTTTTCCGCTCCAGATCGGCGCGTTGGTTTTTGAGCGCGGTTCAGTGAGTGCGGCGGACCAGTCGCTCGCGGCGCCCTTCCGCACGCAGATCGAGGAGTTCAATGGCAGCATCCGGGACTTCACTTTTCCGGGGCGGACGAGGGCGACGATGGACTTGCGCGGCAAGGTCAGTGCGCTCGCGCCATTTGCCGTTACGGGCACCTTTCTGCCCGATTTGACCAATCCTTTTGTCGATTTGAAAATCTCTTTCACCAACACCGACCTGACACCGTTGACTCCCTACAGCGAAAAGTTTGCGGGTTATCCGCTCAACAAAGGAAAACTGGCGTTTCTTGCGCATTACCAGATCGAAAATCGCGCGGTGAAAGGCGAAAATGTGGTGGGTGTTGATCAACTCACCTTTGGCGCGCGCAACCAAAGCACCAATGCCACCAAACTTCCGGTCAAGCTCGGGGTGGCGTTGCTGAAAGACCGTAACGGGCGTATCGATCTCGACCTGCCCGTGAGTGGCAGCCTTGATGATCCCAGCTTTCAGATTGGCGGACTGGTCTGGAAAGCCGTCATAAACATCCTGGTCAAGGCAGCCACCTCACCCTTCGCGCTCCTGGGCGCGATCGCCGGTGGCGGCGAGGAACTGCAGTATGTGGATTTTGATCCCGGTCTTGCGGTGCTGAAGGAGAATCAGACCAACAAGCTGGCCAAGCTCACCAAAGCCCTGTATGAACGGCCGGCGCTAAATCTGGAGATCGGGGCCACTTTTGATCCCAGCCAGGATGTGGCTGCGCTCGGCCGACAAAAAGTAAGGGAGCAAATGAAGCTCTACCGCATCCAGGAACTCGTCGCGAGCGGAAGGCCGGCACCTGCCATTGCCGATTTGCAGCTGGAGGATGGCGAATATGACCGGCTGCTGCGCAAGTGGTACAAGTCGGCATTCAATTCGACTCCCGAGCAGGCCTTGCGGGCCGCGATCGCCGCTGCCGTTACGAACGCGGCTGGCGGGGTGACCTCACCCGAAGCTCGCGCCGACGCTGGCAACGAGTTGCAAAAAGGGGCCACGGCGCTGGCGCAACGCCGCCTGTCCTTGGTGGAACTGGACCAGCAGGCCCTCAAATTGTCGGGCGCATCCCCGGCATCCCGACCAGCCAAGCCGAAGACAGAACGGGAACTGATTCGCGAGGAGCTTGAGCGCGGCCTCAGCACCATCCATCCCGTCACAGCCGAAGATCTGCACGCGTTGCTCCGACGCCGCACCGAAGTTGTGCAACGGTTTCTGGTGGAAGTCGGCAACGTGGCCGCCGACCGTTTGTTTCCGACTTTACCGAAGCCGGGTGAAGCCGGCAAAGGCGAGGCGCGGGTGGTGTTTTCACTTAACTAAATGCTACCGGCGCGTGTGAACAAAGCTACCCCGGCCGAAAAACTCTGCGCGAAGCTGGCTGAGAGCCTGCAGAAAGGTAATTTTGCCCGTCTCGTCCTGTCCGCACCCGTGGCGCAAGGCGACACCCCGCACAAGATTCTGGGCCGGTTCGTCATGCTGAAAGGCGTACCCCATCTTTCCCTTACGCTCCGTTACGCCACGCGCGATGTGACCAAGAACCTCCCTGTCAACGAGGGGGGCGACTGGTTGCAGGAGCAATTGGGGCGTCGGTTCCACAGTGCGCTGTTGTGCACGACGGCGCACGACTGGCAGTACCTCACAAACGAAGCGGGCGAACCCCGGCTCATTGACCATCAGCCGTCCACGAAGAAAACGCCGTCCCGCGAACACAACCGGCGGCCGGCGGGGATTCTCGATGCCTCGGCGCGCGATTGGTTACTGGGTCTGGAGGTGCTGGACGCTGCCGGCCAGGTGCGGATTTCAATGGCCGACAAACACCGCCAGATCAATCATTACCTGGAGATTCTGTCGCATCTGGCCAAAGAGTGCGGGTGGCTGGGCGGAAGCGGTTCGAGCGCAGCCGGCCCGGACGCCGCTGCTGCGGGAACAACACCGGCGAGCCAACGGCCCGAACTCGTATTGGCAGACATGGGTTGCGGCAAAGGTTACCTCACTTTCGGCAGCTGGCACTTGTTCCACCGCGTGTGGCGGCAACCGGTGCGAGTGATCGGGATTGAATCGCGGGGGGACCTGGTGACGACGACCAACAAACTCGCGCGGCGAATCGGCGCGGAGGGATTGGAATTTCATGCCGGTACGATTGCGTCCGCCCGGTTGCCGCGCGTGGACGGCCTCATTGCCTTGCACGCGTGCAATACCGCAACCGACGACGCCATCCTTCGCGGGGTTGCGCTGGGTGCGAAACTGATTGTCGTGGCGCCGTGTTGTCACAAGGAGCTGCGCCCGCAACTCGGCAAGCCGGCGCCTTTGGCGCCGCTGCTGGTTCACGGCTTGATGCAGGAGCGTCTGGCGGAATGGCTGACCGATGGGTTGCGCGCACTCTTTCTTGAATGGGCGGGTTATCGCACAAAAGTGATGGAATTTGTCGCGGGCGAACACACCCCGAAGAACCTGATGATCGCCGCTGTGCATGAGCGCGAGCCGTTCAAAGACCCCGCCGCCCGGCAGCGGATTACGGAGCTGAAGGCCTTTTTTGGCGTAGGCCGGCACGCGCTCGATCCTCTGCTCGCCGGCGCTTGGACTGAACCAGAATGAACTGGGATGCCGTTGATTGGACCGCGCTTGGACGGCTCCGAAGGGAGTTCCTTTCCGGATCGATGAGCGGACGCGATTATTGGCACCGCGAATCGGACCTTGCGAGCTACGACGCCACGTTTGCCCAGCGCATCGGCTGGAAGTGGGATTACGTGCTGGCGGAACTCACCCGCCGCGGCTGGGTGCCGCCAATGAGCGAGTTGCTGGACTGGGGTTGTGGCAGTGGCATTGCGGGCCGCGCGTTCCTGGATCACTTCGGCACAAAGTCGGTAACGGGACTGCGGGTTTGGGATCGTTCCCCGCTCGCCCTGAAGTTCGCGGCGAAGCGGGCGCGGGTAAAGTATCCCGGACTGAAAGTGTTCACCGGGATTGAAGTTCTCCCAGCTGCGAATTCCACCGACGCCACGCCTCCAATTGAACCACGCCTCCCTTTCCCGATCGTTGCCCTCCGCAACGCGTCGGAAGGAAATGAGAAAGAAGGGAAAGGTGGGGGCGGGTTCAAGGCTCGCCGGCGCGAGTCACCCCAATTCGTGGAATCCTGCTCGCGAGGCGAGGATCGCGGAATCGGCGGGCAAGGCCATGGAGTCGTCCTGCTGAGCCATGTGCTGACGGAACTGACGCCGGAGCAGACGGAGTCGCTCTTGGATCTGGTCGTGGGCGCTCAGTGTGTGCTCTGGGTCGAGCCGGGGACTCACGAGGCCAGCCGCCGGCTCATCGTCATTCGGGAGCGCCTGCGGGATCGATTCAATATCATCGCCCCATGCACTCATTCGGCTTCCTGCGGCATGCTGGTGCCCGGGAATGAACGGCATTGGTGTCATCACTTCGCCACCCCGCCCCGGGAAATATTCACCGACAGCAACTGGTCGCGCTTTGCGCGAATAACGGGGATTGATTTGCGCGACCTCCCGCTGAGTTTCTTGATTTTGGATCGGCGACCCGCACCGCCAGTGCCTGCCGGCACAGGTTGTGTCATCGGGCATCCCCGAATTTACAAAGCGCACGCCTTGTTACTCGGTTGCGATGCAACGGGTGTGCGGGAGCGCCTGCTCAACCAGCGCAGGTTGCCCGCGGAGTTTCGGAACTTGAAAAAATCGGCGGTTGCGGGGGGGTGCGTTTGGGAGTGCCCCGAGGATGAGATCCTGGCTATCAGGCCGTTGGCCCCATGACGTCACTGGCCACTGCCGTGGTTGTCGGCCGGCGGTCGCCAGGCATGATCCGGTCAGTCGGATGAAGCTTTCGCACAACTTGAACCACTCGGTCGGTTGAAGCTATCCGGATTTAACCCGAAAAAGCATCCGTAAGATCGCCACACAAGTTTGGTTTGGGGGCAATGTGGTGTGTGTGTTATCTACTAGGCAATGGGGTTTTCAACTTCGGCAACCTCGTACCCACTAGAAACGACAAATAAGGAAATAACATGAAAAAAAGATTTGCAGCAATAATGACCGCCACGATTGGTTTGGCGGTCGTTTCCCAGGCCGCCGTCATCGAATTCGACCTTTCGCCTGCTGGCAAAGATGCGGCCGTGGGATTGAGTCCACTCAATCAAGTGCCTGCCATCACTAACAGCACTGGCAGTGGCAATGAGATCTCTGCGGGCATGAGTTTTGATACCGACACGTCCGTCCTCACTCTGGCGATTGGCTACGGTTCGGCCGCCGGATTCTCAAACCTTACCGCGCCGGCTTCGGCTATGCACATTCACGGCCCGGCGGGTCCAGGCACGAACGCTTCGGTGGTGGTTAATCTCGCCCCCTATCACTTTACGCAGGGGGACGGGGCTGCGGGTGGACTCATCTATGGCCAGGTGACGATCCCCACCAACAGCGTGGCCGATCTGCTGGCTGATTTGTGTTACATAAACATTCATACCACGAACTACCCGGGCGGCGAGATCCGCGGTCAACTCATCGCGAGGCTCAATCGCCCACCGGTGGTCGCTTGTCCGGAGCCGGTCACTGTCGAGTGCGGTAGTCTGACGTCCTTGACCAGCAAGGTTTCCGATCCCGAAGGTGGTGCGCTGGTCGTGGTTTGGTCCGTGAACGGCACCGCCATTCAAACGAATGAACTGGCTGCCGGCTCAACTTCGACGGCGGCGAATGTTGGCTTCGAAGCGGAGTTTCCCTTGGGCACCAACCAGGTCACGGTGGTGGTGACGGACGCCGGTGGCGAGAGCGCAACCTGCTCGAGCACAGTGACGGTGGTCGACACGATTCCTCCAGTTATTGGAAAAGTGACCGCGTCGCCGGACTCCATCTGGCCACCAAATCATAAAATGGTGATCGTACAGGTGTCGGCGCGCGTGACCGACGTCTGTGGGCCGACCCGGTGGAAAATCATATCCATCACTTCCAACCAGGCTGACGATGAGTTGGGAAGCGGAAATACGGCTCCGGACTGGGAAATCACCGGTCCGCACACCGCAAAACTGCGGGCGGAACGCTCCGGTAAGCAGGGCTCGCGGATCTATACCATTAAGATCCAGGCGACCGATGCAGCAGGCAATCTCTCCGAGGTGAAAAGCGTCGATGTGACCGTCCCTCACGACCAGCGTCGTCGTTAATAAGTCCAGACTTCAGTGATTTTTCATGAGGGAAGGAGAGAGCCTCCTTCCCTCTTTTTTTGACTTGGCCGGCGCGAAAAAGGCTCGAGCGAATACTGTCCCAGCGGAGGCGAACTTGGCCCCAACTTGCGGCCGATTTAAATGCAGATTGCAGAATTAACCGCTTGAACCGAGTCGCCCCAACCTGCTACAAGACAAAGCACCAGATGTGCGCGGTCCAGCTAACCCATCGGAAAGCCAATTGAAATCCAAAAACCATATGAAAGCCTACTCGATACGTTCGATTTTTCGCACCTGCAGCGTTGTTGTCGCTGGGAGCGTGCTGATCGCCGCCACTCTTTCCCCGGCAGCGGAGCCGGAACCCGAAGCGAAAAAGGGCTGGGAGACCACCGCTGCCGCCGGGTTGACCTTGACCCGCGGCACGCACGATACCTTTCTCGCCACGGCAGGTTTGAATACCATTCGCAAGTGGGATAAGAACGAGGCGGCGCTCGGGATCAGCGGTGGTTACGGGGAAGACACCGACAAAAGCTTCGGGACCAACAAACCAACGGTCATTAACAACAATTTCATCCAGGGCTACGCTCAGTACAACCGCTTGTTCACAGAAAAGCTTTATGGCGGTATCCGGCTGGATGGGGCCTTTGATGGCATCGCGGAACTGGATTACCGCATCACCCTCACGCCGTTGCTTGGGTACTACTTCATCAAGAACGCAAAAACTACCCTGGGGGTGGAAGTCGGGCCTTCCGCGGTGACCGAGCAGTATTCCGGTCAGGATTCGGACACCTACCTGGGTATCCGCTTCGCCGAACGCTTCGAGCACAAGCTGACCGATACAACTAAGGTCTGGCAAACCCTTTCCTACGTTCCCAACGTGGAGCGCTGGATGGAGCAATACGTTATTATGGCGGAAGTGGGGATTGACACCGCAATGACCAAAAAATGGAGTTTGCGCGTGGTGCTCCAGGATGCTTACAGCAGTGAACCGGCCCCGGGCATCCAGAACAACGAACTGCGCTTGATCGCCGGCACCGCCTACAAGTTTTAAGGCTCGCCATTTTGGCCATGCCTGACCACCCAATTGGGCTTGGCTGATTTTGGCTGCGAAAAGATTCACGCCGGGGAAAGGTTGATCGTGACCCTTTTCCCCGTTTGTTTTTCCGGATAAATCCTGCGCGTTTTTGGTGGGACCGTGGCAGCGGGCCGTCCAGTCGCTCTCTGCCCGTGTCACACCTTAAAGCGGCATATGCAGCGGCTCGGATTAGGACCGACTTGGCTTCGGTGAGGGTTCGCAATAACAAAAAAGCCGGCAAGTTTGATCATTGCCGGCTGGTGAAACTGGAAAGGATTCGGTCAGCTGGCGAGGTCCCGCTTGAGGCTGGCTTCCAGTTCCCCGGTGGCCTTCTCATTCAGCCCGACGGAAGTCCAAGCGATCCGGTTGCGCTGCGCATAATAGATGGTGCGGCTGACGCCTTTCACATCATAAGCCTTATCCCAATTCTTTTCGGCGGCCACAACTACCGGGAAGGTGATCCCGTTTTTGGCGGCAGCGGCTTTGATGGCTTCGGTGTCCTTGGAATCGAGGATTTGGGCAAACACGCCCAGCTTGCTCTGGCCGGTTTGCAGGGCCTGTAGTTTCTTCAAATCCGCCCAGAAGGCCTCATCGTTCAAGTTGCCAAAGGCCACGATCTTGGCGGTCTTGGAGCCGTAGGCGCACACCTGGCAGTATTCCTTGCCGTTTTCGACGTTCTTGATGGTATAAGGGGTGAGGCTGTCGCCCGGCTTGAGCGCGGCGGAGGCGATTCCCGCCACCGAGATGGCCGCCAGTACGAGCATGGTCTTTTTCATGATGAATTTTTTGGTTGATTGTTATTAATCGCTGTTGTCGTGGGAAGTGTAGTTCAGGATTAAGCCATCGCAAGTTCGGGTTTTCAACATCCCCCAGCCAATCCAACTGGTTTCCGTCAAGCACCCAGACCCGGGAAGCGTGTTTTTGTTCCGGAATGCATTCGTCTGGCATCCGCGCTTGGGGGGCGGAGGGCGAAGGCGCACACGCTGAAGGGGGTCACAAAACGACCTGAGTCGGTCAGCTGTGAATCGCGGGCTTCAACCTTGAAGCCGACATCATCCGGAAACATACTGCGACGGCATGAACTTGAACCGCCCGCTCACCCATGCGGACTTGCTGCAACTCAAACGCTGGAATACCCCTTCGGTTTACAACGGCTGGGAACAGGTCACCCGGCGCAATCCGGGTGGCGACGCCTTCAATTTGGAAGAGACGCGTGATTTTATGCCGCAGATGGGGCCGATGGTAGGGTACGCCATCACCCTCGTCATCGCGCCGGGCGATTCGGAGCCGCGGTCCGCGAATCCCAACGGGTGGCAGGAATATCGCCGTTACGTCGCGAGCGTGCCGGGTCCGAAAATAGTTGTCGTGCAGGACCTCGACCACCCACGAGTCCTCGGATCGTTCTGGGGTGAGGTGAACGCCAACATCCACAAAGCACTCGGCTGCGTAGGCACCATCACCGATGGTGCCATTCGCGACCTGGATGAAATGACCAACGCGGGCTTCAAGGCCCTCGCCCGGCGGCTATGTGTCGGGCACGCCTTTGCCCATCCGGTGCGCTGGAACTGCGAAGTACAGGTCTTCGGCCGCTCAGTCCGGCCGGATGATTTGATTCATGCGGACAAACACGGTTTCCTCGTGGTAGTACCCGAGGAACAGCCTGGTCTACTCGAGGCCGTGCGGTTCATGGACGCCAATGAATGTAACACCGTCATCGCCGCGGCGCGAAACTCCGCGGGCCGACGGTCGGAGGAAATCTGCGACGCGCTCGATCAGGCCGCCGCCGAATTTGGCCGGAAGGCGCAGGAAAAGTTCAAACGCGCTGGTGAGTGGTGAGGCGACATCGGTGTACGCCATGCATTCCTGAATTTCAATCGGCCGGGAGTTTGGTCTCGTCAATCTCCACCCCCAGGCCGGCACCCGTCGGCACCGCCAGTTCGCCCTCCACCGCGCAGAACGGCTGACGCAGTATGCTGCCGGCGAGGAACTGTGGCCCGTTGAGGGCAGCCGGCAAAGCCAGACCATAAGCGCCGAAAAGTGACAAGGACGCCGCGAGGGACAGATCGGGATCAGTCAAGCCACTGCCCAGAAACATCAGCCCCGCATCAAGAACGGTCTCGATTTGCCGCCGGGCTTCGGTGAGGCCGCCGCAGCGGGCCACCTTGATGGCGACCCCGTCGAGCAAACCAAATTTGATGAAGGCTTCAAGTTCGACGTGCGACACGATGCCCTCGTCCATGATGATGGGCAGAGCGCCCTGGCGTTTGAGGGATTGATAGCCGGCGAGTTGGTTGGCGGGGAGAGGTTGCTCCAGCACGGGGACGCCGAGATCGGCCAGTTTGGGAGCGACTGCCAGCGCCGTGGCCTCGTCATAACCGCCGTTGGCATCGGCCCATAGAAAACCCGCGGGCGCCAGGCGCTTGACGAGGCGACACAATTCGACGTCGAAGTGCGGATCAGGTGCGAGCTTGACGTTGAAATTCTGGTAGCCGCGCGCCAGGCCTTGAGCAACAACTCCCTCGGCTTCGGCAGGCGAACGCGCATTCACCGTCCAGCTCAGCGTGATTTTGTTTCGGCCGGGGCGTTGCCAACGCTGGGGACCGGACTGGCCGAGCATCTTTCCGGTTAAATCGAACAAGGCCAGGTCCAATCCTGCTTTGCAAATCGGCTGGCCGGTGGAGAATGAATTGGCAATGACCCCCTGCATCGCCGACTGAATGGCCTCGGCATCGAACGGATCCAGTCCTATCAACTCGGGCGCCAAGTAGTTTTGGATCGTGGATTCAACGCTTTCGACGGTCTCGTAACTCCAGCGATGTGACGGTACGCTTTGGCCCCAGCCCACCGTGCCATCGTCTGCCGTGACCTTGACCAGGACGGAGGCGCGGTCCGCCCGCCGGCCTTTTGGTCCCGCAAAGAACTTGAAATAGCCGGTCGTTGGGTAAGAAACGGGGATGGTCTCGATGCGGGCGATGGTGGTTTTCATCCGGGTTCGGCGTTGCCCTTGGTAAATCTCCGCCGTCCCCAACTCAAGTGAATAAAACGTAGCGGGCGGTTGGCGAACGTCTTCACTTGGCGGGAGCAGCCGCTGCCGGGTCGGAGACGTCCGGTCCAACCCCATCCGATTTACCGACTCCAATTTGCAGATTGACGCGGCGCGGCTCCTTCCCCCATACACGCGTTCGATTTGAAGCATTGCGCAGAACTGGGACCGATCGTAGCTCTCCACGTATTCCTCCTGGTCGCCATGCCCACGAGCTTGTTTGGGGCGGCCGACTATCGGATGGCAGCTGCGAAAGGGCCTTATTTTGCCTGTGATGACCGGGTCGTCGAAGACCGCTGGCAGCTTGAGCGCTTTGTTGTTACGCCCCGGCGGCATCCCCAGAACCCTCTCATCGTCCGGGAACATCCGTGGGAGGGCACCGGTCCGCACCTTGGCGGTTCGGTGCTGTTTGATCCCCAGGATCGGTTGTTCAAGCTGTGGTATTCAGTTTGGAACCGGCACGCGTACGAAAACAGGCTCCCTTTCTCCTACAACGTTGCCTACGCCGAATCAACCGATGGCATCACCTGGCGCAAACCGGTGCTCGGGTTGTTCGAATTTGCCGGCAGTAAAGCCAACAATTGCATTCAGCTTGGCACTGACAAGATCCAGAACATTGATGTGTGATGGAACCCGGACCCGCGCGCCTATCCCGGAAAATTTCTGGCCATCCACAACCAGAAAGACGGCGTTTTTGTCTCCCGTTCAGCGGACGGCAAGGTGTTCAAGTTCCTCCGTTCAACCCCGGCCATCGCTTACCATACGCACAACAATTTTGTTTACGACGATGCGCGCGATCGTTGGCTGCTGTATTGCCGGCCCCGTGCCTATGCCGGGGATCACAAGCGCCGGATCTCGGTTCAGGAAAGCCGCGACCTCCAGCACTGGACGCATGAACGCAACATCCTCGTCCCCACCGAAACGGATAAACCCGAATTCTATGGTCTGACGGTTTTCCGGCGCGGCGATATGTTTTTCGGCCTGCTCCAAACTTATGACCGGACAACTGGCTGGCTTTACCCGGAACTGGCCTGGAGCGGCGACGGCGAGGTGTGGGATCGTCTTCCCTCCCACCCCCCGTTTCTGGAGCTCGGTCCCGCGGGTTCGTGGGATGCAGGGATGGTTCTGCCGGCAGAAAGCCCGGTACTGGTGGGTGAGGAAATGCGGTTTTACTACGGGGGATTCCGACTCCCCCACGATACGAAGCTGGAAAACATAGCGGCCATCGGCCTCGCCGTGTCGGAGCGGGATCGTCTGGTTGGCGTCCGCCCGGTTTCAACGGCACCGGGGGTGTTGATGACGCGGCCATTCACCCCACCCAAAGAATCCACATTGATCGTCAACGCCATCATCCAGCAGGAACTTCGCGCTGAGCTTCGCAGCGATGGCAACCAAGTCCTGGCAGGTTTCTCATTTGCCGATTGCGAACCGGTCACCAAATCGGGTTTTGCCAGGGTGGTAACCTGGAAAGGAAGGACCATCAGCGACGTGGCGACGAGCGATATCCGTGTGGTTTTCCGGCTCACTGGGGCCGAGCTGTATTGCTTCGATATCATCCGGCAAACTGTTAATTGAGAACGATTTGTCGGGCCGACGGCGGGGAGTGTGGTTGCTGGTCGCTTCGAAAATTATTTGAATGACTTCTCCAATTTTAGGTCTTAATCTGTGACCGTTAAGAAAATCACCACTAACAAACCATAATAACCATGAAGAAACTTATCTTGGGACTGACCGTGGCCGCATTAACCATTGGCGCATACGCGGGGGAAAAAGCCGCAGGGGCCGATAAAGCCGCATGCCCCGGCAAAGACAAAGCCTGTTGCGCGGAGAAGGCGGCGGCGTGTCCCGCGGATAAAGGCAAGTGCCCGGCGCAAGGGCAAGCTGCAAAAGGCAAGCCGGCCCAAAGCCCAAAAGCCGCCTCCAGCAAGTCCTGACAATCTGGGTTCGAAAACCACCCCGCACTAAGACTGGTGCGGGTTTTTTGTTTTCCTAACCAGGAGCCGTGTGGGGGCATTGGTTTCGGCCTATCTGGCTGTCCCAGCTCAACGATCCGCCCGCAGCAGCGGGCTTGGGATTTGCGGTGGGCGAAGTTGGATTCCGCAAAAAACATTTCTTTACCAGTGCGCGGCTCCGTGCTTACTTGCTGGAGTTCCCTATGTCACCGCCTCGCCGCCTTGCGTGCCGCAGTGCCAGTCAGGGTTTCACCCTGATTGAACTGCTCGTGGTCATCGCCATCATCGCCATTCTCGCGGCCATGTTGCTGCCGGCGCTGGCGCGCGCCAAGTCCCAAGCACTCAAGACGAAGTGCATCAGCAATCAAAAGCAAATCGGGCTCGCTTACAAAATGTACGCCGATGAACACCTCGGATCCTATCCGGTCCATGATGGTTGGGCCTCGGTGGGCGGCAAGTTCTGGACGAATGCCAACGTCACAGGAAACGCTGCTTACTACGGCGGGCGGGTGGCCGAGACCAACCGGCCATTGAACCAGTACACGGCCAACGTGGAGATCTACTATTGTCCGGCCGACCGGGGTGATTCGCTGAATACGCAGGTGAAGACCTGCTGGGAAGGCTGGGGCAACAGTTACCTGGTCCAATGGGCCAACGATTCGTTTCGCGTGGCGAAAATCACTGGCGATTCAAAAGCCGCGGCCGGCAGCCCGCAGATCAAGCCCATCAAGGATTCGCAGATCGCACGCAAGCCCGGCACGAAGATCATTCAGGGCGACTGGCCCTGGCACGCGAACCGGGATACAACGGCCCCGCAGACGCTCTGGCATAACTTCAAAGGCAAACGGTACGAAAACATGCTCTTCGGTGACGGTCATGTGGAGAGTTACACCTTTCCGAAGGCCATGGATACATGGGGATCCGTCCCTCCCGATCCCAACTTCAGCTGGTGGTAGGTCTTCCGAGAAACCTTGCTGGCGACGGGTGACGATTCTCAGGGAAAGCCACCAATACCATCGCCGGGTTATTTTCGGACCAAGGACCCATGGCATGCTTTCGAAACTGGGTGTATGTTCTTGCAGGTCACGGAAAGGGTTTAAACTCTCTTTCAAGATCAATCCCGGGAGTTTGGCATCAGCCCCACCGCGACGAAACCGACGTTTGCTTAGCGTGGATTTGATCGCGGCCCTGAGCGCCTCAGGTTAACCAACCAGTGACCTGCATGAAAGGTAAGCAAAATGAAAACAATCCAGTTGGTAAAAATGGCAGTGCCGGTGGCGACGGCACTGTTCCTGGCCGGCTGCAGCAGCAGTTCTCAAAAATCGGCCAGCCTCAGCCCTGAAGCCCAGGGCGCCCCGGCCGTCGTTGGACAGACGACCGAGGTCATCACCGCCTCCGGTGGTGTCGAAACCAGCACCCAGGCGGACATCCAGTTGCACAAGGAAGAAATGGTGGTCGGCAAGCGAAGTGTCAGCAACGGCGGCGTACTGATTCGCACCGTGGTGCAGACCGAGAACCTCAGCCAACCGATCGAACTCCGCCGCGAAGAATATGTCATCGAACGGATCCCGGCGAGCGAGGCAAAGGCGCCTGCAGAGATCGCGAAGAACACGGAAACCGCCTTCCAGGGGCGGGAGATTTACATCCCGCTGACCCGCGAAGAGCCGGTGGCCAGCAAGCGAACGTTGCTCGTCGAAAAGGTGCAGCTCGGTAAACGGATTGAAACGGATCGTCAGACGGTCAGCACCCCGGTTCGCTTCGAGGATGTGCAGATCACCAAGGTCGCCGGCGCAGCAGCCGGCAATTATTGGCAGGAATCCGCCCCCGCGGCCGCCTCCACACCCGGAGCCGCCAATGCGTTAAACCTGGCGCGCGAGGAAATGGTAGTGGGCAAAAAGACGGTGGACAACGGTGGCGTGAAACTGCAGAAAGTTGTGCACACCCAGATTGCCAGCCAGCCCGTCGAATTGAAACGCGAGGAGTTCAGTCTCGACCGCACCCCCGCCACCGATCCGCAGGTAGCCAGCGCTGACTTCACTCCAAAAGAGATTCGGCTCAGCCTGTCCCGCGAGGAAGCGGTTGTGGGTACCCGGATCGAACCCACGGAGTTCGTCCGCGTGCGCAAGCAGATCCATACCGATACTGAGACGGTGAGTGGGTCCATTCGCAAGGAGAGCCTTGAAATCGTCAAGCTGGCGGCAGACCAGGCCGCCATGGGTGGTACTGGCACGGCCGGCCAGAGCGGCGTCAGCGTCCTCAGTGCGTCGGGTACCGCGCAGGAGATTACCATCCACGGTGAGGCGCTCTGCGGCCAGGGCCGGTTGCCTTGGGGGGCCAAATGCCCGCATGTCATCCAGGTCAAGGACGAAGGCAAAACCCTGAATTACTACCTGATGCCGAACGACGTCAGCAAAAACTTCCATGCAGACGTGTGCCGGCACGGCAAAACGGTTACGGCCACCGGCTGGCTGAACGAAGGTCTGGGCAAACTCGAGTTTACGCCCAGCAAGATCACATTGAGCGAATAGCCTGCCGCGTCCGTCCCGGCTTTTGATCCGCAGGTGCCGCCGGCAACGGCGGCACCATCCTTTGGCCATCGCTCACTCCAACCCGTTTTGCGCGGGTGGCCGCGCCCCTGCGAAACGGCCGGTTGGTGCCGGGTAAATCTTTCCGCTCACCAGCCGCGTCGCCGTGCTGGGCCCGGTTCGGAAACGGATCGCGATGCTCTCCCGTTGACGGCCGTCCCGGGTCTTGAAGACGCTGAAGTGTAAATGCGGCCCGCTGGAGAAGCCGGTGTTTCCGGAGAGCCCGATCAGGGCGCCGCTTTCCACCGTCTGGCCCACGCGGACCTTTACTCCGTGTCTTTGCAGATGCGCGTAATTCCCAATGGTGCCGTCGCGGTGCTGAATCAAAACGTAATTGGCGCTATTCTCGAAGCTTCGGTCCGGCCCTCCCGCATCGGAATCGTCCTTGGTGCCGACGACCACTCCGCCCCGCGCGGCCAGCACTGGAGTTCCCTCGGGCATCTTCCAATCGATCGCGTGTCGTTCCGGCCCCGAGTGACTGAAGGTGCCGCCGTCGGCCTGGCTCACGCGAAAGGCCTGGCCAGCCGCGTACGGCAGCGAATAGGTGAAACTATCATCATGCACCGCACGGCAGCTGCCCAGCGTGTAAGAATTCGTCAGACTGAAGTGCCAGCGCTGGCCTTCGTCAATCGGGGTCAAGCTGAAAGCTTCCAGCTTCTGGTGGGGCGCCAGGGTGGTGGTGAAAGGGAAAGTCGTGCTGCCGCGCAGGTTCACCAGCTTCAGGTCGAAAGTGGCGGTCACCTCCGCCGCTTCCAGATTTTCCACCAAAAAGCGGATCAAGTTTCCGTCGCGGCGCTCGGAAACCTTCAGCATCTGCCTAGATTGCGAACTCCCAAGACTTCCGCTGGCGGCGACCGGGGACGGCAAGTTTTCGGATCCAGCTGTCGCGTGCGTCCAGAATCCGGCGGTCAGGCAGACCAGCATCAGAAGGATAGCGCCACACGGTCTGAGGCAGAACTGCCGGTACGTAGGCGAGGTCGCCCGAAGCAGAGCTGCTCGCCCCCACCCCGTGATTTCCGGATGGAGGGCCTGAAGTTGTTGCTGTCGTTCTCTAATCACGCGCCAGTCTGGCATTGCTATTGGCCACACTGGGCCCAATTCGGCGCAGTCTTGGTGCCGCAACGTCCGTTGTCGAGAATTTTGTCCGCCTTTTGTTGATGGGTTTGGCGCAAAGCACCTTGTCACCACGCCGTAGGCCATCCCCGCATTTTGGTCCGACTGCACGCCGATATCCGGACGTGCGCTCCTGACCTTTAGCATTCAATCGCCGCTGGACAAACTTGCCGGAACTTGGAAAATGGCGTCATGCGCTTTGGCATTAATACCTTTCTTTTCACGTCGCCGTTCACCAACGAGAGCACGAAGTTGTTCCGGCAATTCAAACAATGGGGGTTCGATACCATCGAGATTCCCATCGAGGACCCGACCCACATTGACCCGGCCCACGTAAAGCGCGAACTGGACCGGCACGGACTCGTCTGCGGCTCGATCTGTGCCTGCATGGGGCCGGATCGCGACCTGCGCGGGACGCCCGAACAACAGCAGACCGGGCTGGCCTACATGATGACGTTGATCGACCAGATGGTCGTGCTCGGCTGTCCGTCTTTGATCGGGCCGGTCTATTCTGCCGTGGGTCGCGCGGATGCCGTGCCAGCGGACGAATACAAGCAGCAATGGGCAACTGTCGTGAAACATCTCAAGACCCTTTGTCGGCATGCGGAGAAACAGGGCAAACAGGTTTGCCTCGAGCCGCTGAACCGCTTCGAGACCGACTTCATCAACACCTGCGATCAAGGACTGAAAATGATCAAAGCCGTCGGCAGTCCGGCGCTCCGGCTGCACCTCGACACGTTCCACATGAACATCGAGGAGAAAAACCAGGCGGCGGCGATTCGCAAAGCCGGCAAACACCTCGGGCATTTTCACGCCTGTGGCAGTGATCGCGGTACGCCCGGCAACGATCATATCGACTGGAAACCCATCGCCAAGGCCTTGAAAGACATCCGCTACGGGGGCGACGTGGTCATTGAATCGTTCACCACCGACGT
>CAZIJO010000092.1:0-20960 GCA_964539515.1 uncultured Bifidobacterium sp.
TCGCGCCGTGGTCATCGGAAAAAATGAAAACAATGTTCGGCGGCTTTGGGGCCGCTTGGGCAGCCCCCGGGCCAAGGACCACCAGGCAGACGAAGACCTCCAGCGCGAGTCGAATGAGTTTCATGATGGGCAAATTGGATTCCGGGCGCGGCGGTTAGTCAACCACACAATTGCGGCCGGGAATCCGGAGCGCAGACCTGTGAACGAGGCTCAGGCGACTGGAAACAGGATTTCCCATCGCACGCTCTGCCTGAACCGGACATGATCGGCGAACCGGCCAGCTTTTCGAGGGGCGAGACCGGACTTCGTGAAAAGGCCAGCGCCCGGCCAATGGCCATCCGGTCACGGCCGGGCTTTCAACGAGTTCAACCCGGCAAACATGCGGCTATCGACGTCCGAGGGATCTTGATACCAGTAGGCAATCCGACTGCCGTCCGTGCTCCAACTGTGGAAGTAATACATCGTCTCGAACTTGGCCCAAGCGGCCGAGCCGTCCGCGTAGACCTGGTTGCCGCCTTGGGGCAAGCCGTTTGCGCTCCGATGCGGCGGCATGTGTTCATAGGCGGTATCGCGCCCGCCGCCCCATTTACTGTCAATCTTCATCACCGCATCGGCGGCGACGCACCACCCGGGTTTGGCCGTGCCGAGCTTGACAGGGCTGCGCGACGCGAATGTGCCGAGGGGATTACTCCACTGCTTAATGCCTCCGAAGTATTGGTAGCCGATTACGAATTGCGGGTACTCAGCTTCGTAGGTGGGGAACTTTGGCCGATTGGGACAGGTCCAGATGGAATTGGCGTTGGTTTGAATATTCAGGCCCAGGCTCGCCCAGAGGGAGCGCTCCGGCGGATCAATGCAGACTTGAACTCGCTCCTGCCGCGCAATCACCAGCTTGTCACTGTTGTCGCCCGCGTAGAGAAAACAGCCGATGCCAAGTTGTTTCAGGTTGTTAAGGCACTGAGTGCGTTTGGCGCGTTCCTTGGCCTTGCTTAACGCGGGCAACAGCATCGCCGCGAGGATCGCGATGATGGCGATGACCACCAGCAACTCAATCAACGTAAACGCCCGGCGAAATCCTCGAGCCAGGCGGGCGGGAACTGAATTACGGTTAGTCATTGGTTGGTTCCGGGTGACGGAGTTATGTAACATTCCGCGGGTCCGAAATCAATCCGGCACTTGAATCGATGGTTGCTCGTGTAATCCCGCGATTGGCCGCCGGACATTTTCGGTGTCGTACCAGGGGCGGGCCGCTGCCTACGGCGCGCTGCGGCCTTCGGCCTTGTATTTCTCCAACAATGATTTCAGGCGTTGCACCACTTCCGGTTGCTCGCCATAGAGGTTGCGACGTTGAGGGAGGTCATCCCGCAGGTTGTAGAGTTCGCCTGCGAATTGATTCGTCGAATAGCCCCGCTCCTCTTTGAGCCAGCCTGGTTCGCGATTGCCGTCACCGCTCCGGGCGTCGATCAACACCCAATCGCCCTGACGGATGGCGAAGCTGCCTTTGGCGCTATGCAAGATCGTGGCTTCCCGGATGGGCTTGGGCAGCTTTTGCCCCCGCAGCGCCGGCAGGAGGTTGTAGCTGTCTTCACCAGCGTCGGGCGGAAGTTTCTCGCCCAGGAGGGCGGCGCTGGTGGCCAGCAAATCCACATGACAGATCGTTTCCTCGCTCACGGTGCCGGCGGGAATGTGGTTCGGCCAGCGGGCAATGAACGGCACGCGATGGCCGCCTTCCCATGCGTCCCGCTTGACGCCGCGCAAACCGTCCATGCTGCGGTGGCCGGATTCCTTGATTCGATCATACGCGCCGATGCCCACCTCCCCGGCCACTTCCGGCCCGTTGTCGCTGGTAAAGATCACCAGCGTATTCGTCGCGAGACCCGTGCGGGCGAGGGCGGCCATCACCTCGCCCACCGTTGAATCCACTTGCGCGACGAAATCGCCGTAGTCACCCGCCTGACTGCGCCCCTTGAATGCCGGCGCCGGCACAATTGGGTAATGGGGTGCGGTCAGTGGAAAATAGAGGAAGAACGGCTTGGTTGGAGACTTCGCGGCCGCAGATTCAATGTAGCGCACCGCCCGCGTGGTGATTTCCGGCATGATATTGGTGAGATTCCAGCCCGCCACCATCGGGCCGGGGCGATTGAATCCGCCTTTCGTCTGCGGCGAGGCCTGCGATGGAATTCCCACCGTGCGATCATTCTCGATGAAGCAGTACGGCGGAAAATTCGGCAGGTCCACGCCGAAATAGTGGTCGAAACCGCGCGCGATGGGCCCGTCGGGAATTGGCTTCGTGAAATCCACGTTGCCGATGCCGTCCTTGCTGGACGGCGGCTTCCCATCCTTGGTTGGCCAACTCCAGCCAAGATGCCATTTGCCGATGCAAACCGTCGCGTAGCCGTGCTGGCGCAAGAGCGCGGGGACCGTCAATCTTCCCTCCTCAATCAATGGCGGATCCCACGGGGCCAATACTCCGGATTTGAGCCGCGAACGAAACGCGTAGCGCCCGGTCAGCACGCCATAACGCGTCGGCGTGCAGACGGCATCGGGGGCATGGGCATCCGTGAACCGCATGCCTTCGGCGGCCAGGCGGTCGAGTTGCGGCGTTGGAATTTTCGATTGCGGATTGTAAACGCCCACGTCGCCGTAACCAAGATCATCCGCCAGGATGTAAACGATGTTGGGCTTGGAGTCGGGAAGCGCGGCGACCGGAACCGCGATGCCGAGCGTCAAGACTGCCGTTGCCAGCGTTCGCCGCCAATGCCTGATGGCATTCGCCTGCCAGCGACGTTGAGGGCTTTCATTCATGGTCGGGGGCCTTTTGCGCTGCCGGTTATCCGCGCAGGATTGCAGGGTTCAGAGTTTCCAGCCGCGCCGGTACTCGCGGTGGAGCAGGCGGCTCGCGCGCTTCGAGTTCAAAATGCGGCCGCTAACCGTATCATAATCCACCGCTTCCTCGCAGAGGGTTGCGAGATTGATCAGTTGCATCAGCTCGGTCATCGGTCCACCGATCTCAAAGCTCGAGAAGGTCGTGCCGTTGCCCTTGCAGGCTTCCACCCATTCCCGGTAATGACCGTTCCCCTTGGGCAAGGTCTGCGGTGGTCCGTGCTTCACGCCCTCAAACTTCGCCTCCGGCAGCAGGACGAAGTTTTCATTCCAGGGATTGTCGGAATAAATCGCGCCTTTCGCCCCGACAAGCAAATCGCCCCAACTGCCTTGCGGATGGCCGTGCATCAAGTCCGGCGAGGGCCGGCTCGCGGCATTGACCGTCAGCCGGACCGGGGGCAACCCGCCGCGCGCGGGCAAATCCACCAGGGCCTGCAGCGACCGGGGATAGCCTTCTGCATTACGCTCGGAGGGCAGGGCTTCCACGCGGATTACGACGCGCTTCGCATCGGGGCCGGGTGGCGGGTTCCATAGCTGTTCGAGCTTGAGCGCACGAAACAGGATGTTGCCCGTGTGACAGCCGAAGTCGCCGATGATGCCGCTGCCGAACGCCCGCCAGCTCCGCCACTTGGCGGGAGTGTACTCCGGGTGATAAGGCCGGAATTCGGCCGGGCCCAGCCAGAGGTCCCAATCCAGCGTAGCCGGGACCGGCGGGCGTTCCGTCGGGCGCGTCATGGGCTGGTTGCCACTGGGAAACCAGAGGTGGGCTTCCCGGATTTCGCCGATCTCACCGCTCCAGGCAAGTTCCACGGCCCGGCGCAAACCGTCGGAATTCGATCCCTGATTGCCCATCTGGGTGACGACTTTGTGCTGCCGGGCAAGGTCCCGCAGCACGCGAGACTCATGCACGGTGCGGGTGAGCGGTTTCTCGCAATAAACGTGTTTGCCGCGGCGAATCGCCTCCGCGGCCGTCACCGCGTGGGTGTGGTCTGGCGTGGCCACCATGACGGCGTCGATGCTGTCACTCATCTCATCGAACATCCGGCGGAAATCCTGGAAGGGGCGCGCTTTGGGATTCTGCTTGAAATCCCCGGCCGCCCGGGCCTGATCAACATCGCAAAGCGCGACGATGTTTTCCCCCAACCGGGCCACGGCGGAATGGTTGTCGTGGCCCCGGCCGCCGGCGCCAATCGCCGCCACGTTGAGCTTGCTATTGGCGACATAGGCGAAGGCGCTCCGGGGGTTGGGCAGGATGAGGAATCCCACGCCACCGATTGCGGTCCGGCGCAAAAAGCCCCGGCGCGTGAGGGGCGGGTTCGGAGCGGCGGACGCCGGGGGCGGTGTCAAAATGGATTTCGCTTTTGCTGAGGGGCGGTTCATGTGGATTTGATGTTGATTGGCTTCCGGGTCGAGTGGGAATCGAGATTACTTTGTTGCTTTCGGGGCCGGGGCACTTGGTTTGGTGATTTTGATGTCGGTATCGTTTTTCTGGGCCGGCCCGGGCGTGCTGCGGCCGTTCGCGACATAATCGGCCAGCAGCTTGGTCAAGCGCGCGACAATTTCAGGGTGCGCGGCCTGAACATTGTTGGTCTCACCCGGATCATCCGCAAGATTATAGAGTTGGAGATCTGGCAATCCCTCTTTGGCGGCGGCTTTGTCAGACGGCGCCGACCAACCGCCGGAGCCGGGACAAAGTGCCAGTTTCCAAGGCCCTTGACGAAGGGCGAAGCGTCCGTCGATCGAGTGATGCACGGTGGCTTCGCGCAAGGGCGGTTGACGCTTTTGGCCGAGGAGCGCCGGTAAAATACTCACGCTGTCTTCGCCGGCGTTCGCTGGCAGCTTGGCGCCGACGAGGGCCGCGCTGGTGGCAAGGAGATCGCCGAGAAAAATCGTTTCGTCGCTGGTCGTCCCTGCCTTCACCCGGCCCGGCCACCACACGATGAAGGGCACGCGATGTCCACCTTCCCAGATGTCCGCCTTGTGTCCGCGCCACGGCCCGGAAGGATTGTGCCCTTTGGCCCTGAGCTCGCCGAAGCCGGCGGACGGGGAGCAACCATTGTCGCTGGTGAAGATGAAAAGTGTGTTGGTTGCCAGTTCCAGTCGCTTGAGCACGGCGAGCAAGTTGCCGACGGCAGCGTCGGTTTGCATGACGAAATCGGCATAGGCGTTCAGCCCGCTTTTGCCCTGCCACTCCTTCGTCGGCAGGATTGGGGTGTGCGGTGCAGAGTAGGCGAGGCAAACTAAGAATGGCTTTCGCTCCGAAGCCCGTTGTTCGATCCAACTGGCCGCCTTCCGCGTCAGCATCGGCATCACCTCCTCTGCCTCAAAGTCGGCGGCGGCCGGGCCGGCGCGCAGCCATTTCTTTTCCGTCGTCGGGACGGCGGTGACGCGGTCATTCTCGATGAAAACAAACGGCGGCATGTCGAGGGAAGCGGCAATGCCATAAAAGTAATCGAAACCCACCGTGATCGGACCGTTGCGAATCGGTTGCGTCCAATCCACCTGGCTGATTTGCTTGCCATGCTTTATTTGATCCTGAATCTCCCCATCGAAAACCGAGCCGTCGCGCGTCGGCCAGGTCATGCCGAGATGCCATTTGCCAATGCACGCGGTCTGGTAACCGTTGGCTTTAAGCAGGGACGCAACCGTCATGCGGTCCGGCGCGATGAGGGCAGGGGAGAATCCGCCCAGCACGCCCGATTGCAGGTGGGTGCGCCAGGCATAACGACCGGTGAGCACGGAGTAGCGCGTGGGTGTGCAGACACTCGAAGCCGAATGCGCATCGGTGAAGCGCATGCCTTCGGCGGCCAGCCGGTCCAGATTGGGGGTGGCGATTTTCCCATTCGACGGGTTGTAGCATTGCAGGTCGCCGTAGCCGAGATCGTCGGCGAGGATGAAGACGAGGTTGGGTTTGGTTTCTGCGGCCGTTGGCGCGGTCGGTAAAATCAGCACCAGCGCGCTGAAGACGGTGAGGAGGATTGGCTTCACGTTGGGATTCAGTCGTTCGGAGCCGGGTAAACCATTGGTGGAACCTTCCCCTCAAGCACTGCACACATGTGTTCCAGGATCCGAACGGGATATTGCGCGGTTCGCCCAGCTTCATTCTGCGCCGAGGCAGCCTTGGCGAGCACTCGTCGCATGGCCGGCAAGGCCGGCCGGGCGGCCTCGCCGAAGCGATCCAGGACATTTGCGGCCTGCAAGGAGGCGGCCGGTGAATCGGTCGCTTCCAGCCAGCGTTCCAAAACCGGCAGCGCAAGTTCCACCTGGCCCTGGCGCCCGAGTGCTTCCGCCGCGGCGATTTGAACCGCGCTGGAAGGATCCGCCAGTCGTTGCCGCAACGCCTTTTGGGCGGGCGACGCGTTCCCGCCCAGCATGGTGCAACCTTGCGCCGCCCACCAGCGTAGGGGCTCGCTCGGATCGTCCAGCGCGGCGATGAGCCGGGGCAGGTTTGCCGCATGGCGCTCCGCAGCGAGATTCGCGAGATCGAAAACGCGCTCCAGCGGATACGCGCCCGCTACCCGCGAGGCTTCATAGCCTTCGCTGGCGGATCCTTCCGGCAGGAAACCGTTGTCCACGATCGCCAGCGTATGCTGTTTCAGCGCGGCGCGCATGCGATTCAGCGTCGTGCGGTGCGCCGGAACGCTCGCAAGGTTCTTCACGTTGTCCGGGTCCGCTATCAGGTCGTAAAGCTCCTCGGTGGGTTTTGCGCCCCAAAACTGCGCGGTGGCGGGCGTGAGTTGGCCTTCGCGTGCCCGGTGCGCCCACGATTGATAACCGCGCGCCTTGAACATGTATTCGAGCGGTTGCACATACGGCAGGTCCGGGCGGTAGTTGTGAATGTAAAGCCAGCGCGAATCCATCACCGATCGCATCATGTCGTAGCGTTCATCCATGCGATCCCGCGTGCAGAAGACGAACTCGTTGGTTCCAATTTTCGGTCCGGCGAACGCCCGGCCCGGCATGTAATCTGGAATCTTCACACCGGCCAACGACAGGACGGTGGGCGCGAAATCCACGAAGCTCACGGGCTGGGTCAAACGGGAGCCGGGCGGGGCGGGGGCGAGGTGCCGCCACTTGGGTGGGAAATACACGATGAGTGGAGCATGCGTGCCGCTGGCTTGCAGAAAGCGTTTGCTGCGCGGTAACACGCCGCCGTTGTCCGCATAGTAAAACACGATGGTGTTCTCCGTGAGCCCGTCCGCCGCCAGGGATTTCAGTTTCGACTCGATCTGGGAATCCATCAGCGCGAGATGGTCATAGTAGCGCGCCCAATCCGCGCGGATTTCCGGCGTGTCGGGTTGATACGGCGGAACGCGCACCTGGGCGGGATCGGTCGGGGTGAAGTTCAGTTTTACGTCTTGCTCCGGGAACAAACAACTCTCGTGGGTGACCTCGTGGTTGAACACGCTGAAGAATGGCTGTCGGGCGTCGGGTCGGTTGCGATAGTGCGCGCTCCGGCCGGAATCATTCCACGTCGCCGGGATGTCGATCGGGGCGTTGTAATCCGTCTTGGCGTTGTTTGCCGTGTAGTAACCAGCCTCCCGCAAGAGTGCGGGAAAGCCCTTGAGCCACGACGGGATTCTGCCCTGCGCCCGCATGTGATTCGCCGGGCCGGACGAAACGGCGAACGTGCCGGTGATGAGCGTAAAGCGCGACGGAGCACACACGGGTTGGGCGAAGCAGCGCTCGAAGAGCACGCCCTCGCGCGCCAGTCTGTCGAGCGTCGGCGTGCGGGCCAGGGGATCTCCGTAGCAACCCAGCAGCGTGGTGTTGTCCTCGCTCACCAGCCAGAGGATGTTCGGGCGTTCCGGGGCCGCGGCGGCCGGGAACGCGCCCAGCAAAGCCGGAAGTAAAACCCCGAGAATGGCGAAGTTTAGTTTGCGCCCATGGCTTTGCATGATGGGATGATTGTGCCCCAGAGCCGCTGGTTTGGACAACGGTTCGTTTGCAGGGATGGATTTTTGTTTGGGCCCGTTCCATTGAGGTGCATACTCCCTGGTGAAGCCAGCCGCCGCGCGTGACGGATTGGAGTCGCCACATCCAGCAAAGGGCGTTGGGGCTGGGGAACTGAATACGCCCGGCCAGTTTTCGGTCGAATGACGTTATGAAGCCAATTTCGCGATGCCGGAACCTCCCGGCTGCCCTTCATTGCCGGCAAATGTCTTTCCGGTTGTGGTCGGCTCTTTGCCTGTTCTTGACGCCGTTGTTCGCCTTTCCGGCCATGGCAGCCGAGCCGGCGGCAACTTCCGACGAGAATCCGCTCCCAAGAATCCTGCGCGATTGGGCCAAGCGCAGACAGGATCTCGGCTTGGTCACGTTCCGATACTCCGGAACGCGCACCTGGCCGCAAGGCGCGTACAACGACTTGGCCGCGTGGATGGAAAAGTCAGCTGCCACGAATTCGACTGCCGATAATCCGGAAAAGGACGTCACGGGCATCGTCAAAATCAAAGCGACGCTGGATTTCGGTAACAATCGCTGCCGGATTGAAAGTGAGGAAGATGATTATTTCCCTTTGCGCCGGGCCGATTACCGGATGCGACTGCTTACCGTGGGGAATGACGGGATTCGGACAACGCAAATCCTGGAAAACACTGAGCCGGCTGCGCCGCAGGTGGACTTTGTTATTGCCAAGGGCGATGCCCAATCAGCTTTCATCCTCGCCCGCCGCTACAATCTCCCAATGATGCTGGCGTGCGGGGTCGTTCCTACCAAGCGTCAGCAAATCAAGGAAAGCAAGTTCGCCCTCGAAATGAATTCAAAAGCCTTCACCTTCGAGCGCTACACCGAGGAGCAGGGCAGAAAGCTGGCGCGCTTGCGGGTGGACGATTACCGCTACAGCGCGACAAGTCATTACTGGGTGGATCTCAAGCGCGATTCCGCAATCGTCAAATTAACCTGGCAACCGGGGGAGAGCGACGAGATCGGGGCCGGGTTGGAGATCGAATATGGCTTAACCGATGGGATCTGGCTGCCGACACACTGGACCACAACCTACAACGGCGTGAGTGGTAGAACTCGGGTGATAGAATCTATGAGGGTTACTGGGATCGAACGCCTGGCGAATGTTTCAAACGAGACATTCGTGCTAAAGCCATCGCCTCGCATGCAGGTGGTGGAATACGAATATGGCGTTGATTCACAGAGCAACGAGCTGGTTATTCAAGAAACTGGTTTCGTGCAAAACGCGGACGGCAGCCGGGGCGAGCAATACACGAAGTTGCAAAATTCTCGTCGGCAGAAATGAGGGGAATAAAAGGAAAGTCGCCGAGCATGCTCCGGTCGCTGGCCTATTGGCATTCAAGCCACGGCGTAACTTTCTCCACCCACCGCGCGGCGTGCTCCCGCAACCCCGGTCCACTGAAGTGCACTCCCTTGCCACCGGAATCGCGCCATTCACTTTTCAGCGCATCGGTGTCCGGACCTGCGAGCGCGATGCCAGCCGTCCACAACGAGGCCTGCGCCGCGCGGATATCGGGCGAGGCTTCATCGCCGGGCACGTGATAACTGACCTGCGCCACGAACCACGGTGCATCCCAGCCGATTGCGCGCCGTGATTCGCGGATGAGTTGCGCCAGATATTCGCGGTAAAGATTGCCCGCCAAGGTGCGGGTGGGGTCCTGCTGATTCGCATCGCTTTCGCCTTGATGCCACAGCACCGCCCGGAAGCCGTGCGGCCCGAGTTGCTTCATGCGGGAAACAAACATCTCGAACGCCTCCCCTTGGCTTTCCCACTCGCCCGAAGGGAGCCGCCGAACGCGACCGGTGAGCGTTGGCGGATTGGGAAACCTGGATCCCTTGGGCAGCCACTCGCGCACACTGCTCGCACCAATGCCGCAGGCGATGATGCCCACCGGCACGTTGAAGCGCTGCACCATCGCATCGCCAAAGGGTGGGATGAAGCTGCCACCCCCGCCGCTCGCACCAGGTTGGGGATCGTTGGCCAACTGCCAGCGTTGGCCATCAAACGCGGCGACCTTGCCGGTTTGGGTGACCTGTTTTTCCTCCCCGTGATTGGCGGAGTTGGATTGTCCGGCGACTACGAACACCTGGCCGACGCCGACGTGTTCGACTGCGGTTTCCGCGACAACTTGATTTTCGCTCAAAGCACGTACTTCCAGGCGATACCAACCGCCGTCCGGAACTTCCCTCGTCGCTTGAAACGCCGATTCCTGAAATGACGCCGCCAGCCTTTGCCATTTGCCGACCCTGCCGTCGGCAATTATCCGGGACTCCAGTTGGCGGCTCCTGACATCGCCAACTGCGAGCGTGCCTGCGATGACAAGGCTGGCGCCGCCCTTAGCCCTTCGTTGAATGACTTGGTAATCCAAGGGCGATGAGAGTGTCAGGTTGCTTTGTTTCACTTTGGCCAGGACGAAATCCACCAGCTCCTGACATTGGAAGAAGCCATCCCACATGTTGTGTCCCTGACCGGGCGGAATGACGAGTTGCATCCGGCCGCCGAGCGCCTCGTAGCGCTTGCGCATTTCGCCGGAGTTTGCTTCGAGCGGAACGGTCAGGTCGCGGTCCCCGTGGATGGCGAAGAGCGGCACGCCCGCTATAGCCAGCGCAGCGAGGCGGTCGATGGGGTTATGCTCCGGCAGATGGGCCAGGAGTTCCGCGGCGGACAGATGGTAGGCCCCGCAGGCGTTGGTCACCCCGGGATAGCTGAGGAGGTTGCAAACGGGATAAATTCCTGCAAACCCGGCAACCTTGTCCGCATTCTCCGCGGCCCAGGCAAGTGTCATCAAGCCGCCCCGGCTGCGGCCAAGCATGACGGCTTTGGGCGCAAAGCCGCGATGCTGGGTGAGATCGTGGTATAGGGCGGAGTAGAGCGCCCGGCCGTCCGGACTCCCATAAGATTCCCCGACGTCAATGCCGGCAACGGCGATGCCGGCCTGGGCGAACCGGTCGAACATCCATTTCTCTTCGTTGCCCGGCAATCCGGGAAGTGTTGGCGCGTACCAGACCCACGGGATTGGGCGGTTGGTGGACACTGCGGCCGGGCGAATCACGAAAGCCGTGTGGCCTTGCACCTGGAAGACTTCACCCGGCAACGGTAGAACTTTCTTTGGGGCATCAGCCGCGTCCAGACTTGCGAGCGGGGTGACGACCAGGGGCAGAAGTGCGAGTAGAAACCGCTGCATCAGCAGACAACGTCGATTTGGCTTCGACGCGATAAAGGGTGCCGCTTTCACAAACCCCATTCTCCCCGGCGCTGAGGTTTCACCAGGGTGGCCGCTTCGGGCAAATCCCTGGCCGTCATCGCCGGTCCATCCCAATCGAGGCTGCTTCCCAAACGCAGGGCGACCAGGCCCGCGGCGCCGATTTCGGTGACATGCCCGCCGATCTCGAAGGGGGAGAATGTCTTTCCCTGGCCTTTGCAGGCATCGACCCATTCCTGAAGGTGGCTGCCCCGCGCGCGCGGCAAAGTTTCGGGCACCGGCCTGGCCGCATCGTGGTTGGTGCCGTTGAATGAAGTCTCGTCTTTCATCTTGAGGCGGCATTCATTGTTCCAAAGCCCGGCGGAGAGGGTGCCTTTGTCGCCCAACACCAGGCATCCGGTTTCCGGGATTTTGTCCAACGTTTCCTTCATGCCGGCCGTGACAGCCCGGTCCGGCAGCTCCCCGCCGCTGTAAAAGTGGATGGATGCCGGTCCGCGGTTGCCGCGGGCGGCAAAGGAAAAATGAACCCGGCAGGCCTTGGGGAAACTATCTTTGCCCAGCGGTGCGCCGGAAATTTCGATGTGTTTGGGATAATCCAAATCCAGGGCGCGCACCGGCATGCTGAAGCTGTGACAACAGAAATCCGCCAGCGACCCGCCCCCAAAGTCATACCAACCGCGCCACTGGGCGGGATGATAAATCCCCTTCTGGTAGGCGCGGACCGGAGCTGGGCCGAGCCAAAAATCCCAGTCCAGGCCCTCAGGAATCGGGTCCGCGACGGTCGGGCTATCGATGCCGCAAGGCCAGCCATGGCGGGGGTGCCAGATATGGACTTCCCGCACCGGTCCAATGACGCCGGCCTGAATCAACTCGATGCTCCGGCGAAAATTCGATGAGGCGCTGCCTTGGTTTCCCGTTTGCGTCACCACCCTGGTTTGCCGGGCCACGGCGGCCACCTGTCGCGCCTCGCCGATGGTATGCGTCAATGGCTTTTCGCAGTAAACGTGTTTGCCCGCTCTCATCGCCGCCACGGAAATGGCTGCATGCCAGTGGTCCGGTGTGGCAATCACGACCGCATCCAGCGACCGTTCGCGCTCGAGCAGTTGCCGATAATCCTTGTAGGCCTTGGCCTTTGATCCCGCGTCGCCAAGATTCTTCCGCGATTCGGCGATGCGGTTGGCATCCACATCGCAAAAAGCGACAAGGTTTTGGCCCAACTCGACCACTCCTTTCATCAGCCCTTGCATCTGGCCGCCTACGCCGATGCAAGCGATGTTGAGTTTGCTATTGGCCGAGTCGGCCCCAAAAAGCCGGGTGTTCAACAACAGGGGCGCTGTGATAAGGCCGCCGACGGTGGATTGCGCGGTGCGGCGGAGGAATGAGCGACGGTTCATTGTGCAATGTTTCATCAAGATGCTGAGTGGAATCAATCCTAGTCCGAAACTTGATTGCCGGCATTCTTCACCTTGTTGCCAACGCCGCCAAGCTGGATTTCGTGCTGGTTCTTTTGCGCAAGTCCCGGCGTGCTGCGACCCTTCGTGATGTAGGCCTGCATCAATCTGCCCAGCCGTTCGGCTACGTCCGCATGGTTCGCGAGGACATTGGTTTGCTCGCCCAAGTCATCGGTCAGGTGGTAGAGCTCTCGGACGCCACTTTGCTTGAAGATCAATTTCCATGGGCCTTGCCGGATGGCCAGGTCGCCCCCCATGGATTGATGCACCGTTGCTTCGCGGACGGGCGTTATGGCCGTGCCGAGCAGAACCGGCAGAATGCTCACACTGTCTTCCGCGGCGTGAGCGGGCATTTTTGCCCCGGTGATCTCCGCCACCATGGCCATCAGGTCGTTGAGGCAGATGACGTCGCTGCTGGTTGAGGCGGGTTTGATTTTGCCGGGCCAGCGCGCGAGGAACGGCACGCGATGCCCGCCCTCGTAGATGCTGCGTTTGGAATCGCGCAGTGGCGGATACGCGCGCTGCTCCGCGCCGTTATCGCTCGTGACGATGACGAGCGTGTTCCCGGCAAGGTTGTTCCGTTCCAGTGCGTCGAGGATCTGGCCGACCGCTGCGTCGCCCTGAAGAATCCAGTCGCCGTATTTGTCCGTGCCGCTTTTTCCCGCGAACCCCGGCGCCGGCACGTGCGGCATGTGCGGTGTGCACAGCGGCACGTAGAGAAAGAACGGCCTGCCCGCTTTGGCGCGATCATCGATGTATGACGTGGTCTGCTTCACAAGCAACGGCTGCACATCCACGGCCGCGATGTTCGTGAGAACCTTGTCCTGCTCGATCACCATGCCGATGTTCGCGGCATGGGTGAATCCGCAGAAATAATCGAAGCCGCGCGTAACCGGCCCATCGGTCGCCATCGCACCCACTGCAAGTGAAGCCTTGGCTTTTTTGGCTGCTGGTGGGGCATCCCAATTCATGCCGAGATGCCATTTGCCGATCGCGCCGGTGTGATAACCCTGTTGCTTTAACAACGAGGCGACCGTCAGGCGCTCGCGTTCGATGATGGGCGGCGAGAACGTCGTCAGTACGCCAAACTGGCCAATGCGCATCGGATAACGCCCGGTCAGCACGCCGTACCGGGTGGGCGTGCAAACTGCCGAAGCTGCGTGCGCATCGGTGAACCGCATGCCTTCGCGGGCGAGCCGGTCCAGGGTCGGCATCTTGAAGGGCGAATCCGCGCGGTAACACGGCGGTTCGCCATAGCCGAGGTCGTCAAACAGGATAAAGACGAGGTTGGGTTTGCCCTCGGTGGCAGAAACACCTGCGAACGGTGCAAGGACCAGTGAGGTGAGAATGGCCAGCGCGCGTTTCATCCCTCAAGGCTGTTTCGGCGTCGCCGCGTAATCCGCGCCATCAAGGCTTTTATCCACCGAATCTTTCCAGGCTTTCAGCGCGGCGGTCATGCTCGCAACGCGATCGGGTTCTTGCGCGGCGAGGTCAGTGGTTTCCTTGGGGTCTTTGGCGACATCGTAAAGCAGCACGGCCGGGAGCCGCGCGTTTTCGTTCGTTGGTTGGTTGGCGCGACGTCCAGCCACCGGGTCGGTGTGCAACTTGTAAGGCCAGTCGAGCAGTGCCGCATGACCAGGCTGATCACTGGCCCTGCGACCGTGATTCCAAAACGGAATCGCCTTGGCGCGCGAATCGGTTTTGCCGTCGAACAGCGGGAGCAGGCTGATGCCGTCGAGTGGTTGGATTTGGTCGCGTGCCTTGGCGCCGGTCGCGGCCAGGACAGTCGGATAGATGTCCAGCGTGGAGCAGGGCGTCTGGCTCACGGCAGGTTGGGTGATGCGGGCCGGCCATTCCACGATGCCGGGCACGCGCAGGCCGCCTTCCCACAGCGTGCCCTTCTGGCCGCGCAGGTGGCCGGTGGACTTCGGCCCGGCGATGCCGCCATTGTCGCTGCAATACCAGAGCAGCGTATTGTCGGCGACCTTCAGTTCGCGCAATGCCGCCCGCAGCCGGCCGACGCTGCGATCCACCGCGGTGATTTCGCCATAATAGTTCTGGTCTTTCTCCGGCAACGCCGCGTAGGCCGCTTTGTCGGCGGCCAAGGCCAGATGCGGCCCATGGGGCGAGCCAAACCAGACCACACTCAGGAACGGCTTTCCCTTGGCCACCTGCCGGCGGATGAACTTCAGCGCCTCGTCCGTCGTGATGTCGGAACCGTCGCCGTGGAATTTTTCCGGCACGCCGTTCCGGCCGAGCACCGGATCGAGATCGAAGAAGTTGTCGGCGGACAACCATTCATCGAAGCCCAACTTGCCAGGTGAAAGCGGGTCGCTGGCAAGGATGGCACGTCCCGGAAAGTTCGTGGTATTGCGGTCCCCGTTCTTGCCGTTGAGATGCCATTTGCCGAAATGTCCGGTGGCGTAGCCGGAGGATTGCAGCACTTTTGCGACGGTCAGTTCCTGTGGCCGAATCGGGGCGCCGGGATTGAATGTGCCGTAACGCGCCGGATGCCGTCCGGTCATGACGCTGCCTCGGGTGGGTGAACAATTGAAATGGGCCGTGTAGAAGCGATCCAGGCGCAGCCCTCTCTTCGCGAGTTCATCAAGATTCGGAGTCTTGAGTTCGGGATGGCCGTTGTAACCGGTGTCGCCCCAGCCTTGGTCGTCGGCCATGACTAGCAGGATGTTCGGACGGGTGGAAGATTGCGCTGCGTTTGCCGGCCATGCCAATGCGATTAGCAGCACCAGGAAGTTCAGGGGTTTCTTCATAAGGAGGAGGGTGCGAGGGGAGTCCGCTTGCTTGGCTTTGGCTGTTGCCGGTTTCGCAGGATGAAGGTGATGTTGGGCCAGGCTGCAGCGACGCGACGGGCGGGAAGCGGCGTCGCGAGCAGATCGGCGAAAACTGGAATGGCGTGTTTCATGATTCGACCACGCTGCGTCCGGCGGCTGTGCCGATGGCCTCCGTTGGCCGTGTTCCCCGCAGCGGATTTCGCGGCATTATCCACGGCGATTGGCCGGGTGTCACTAAATTCCCAAGGCGCGCGTCCGAGCCACCCTGGCTGCGGGAACAAAAATCATAACCGCCGGGGCCAGTTCGAGGGTTTGGATGCTTCCGGCGACGATCAATATGACGTGGCGCCGCGGGGGTTGGGCGGCTGCGGCACCCCGCCTCAGGGAACCGGACTGGGCCGGCAAATTCGGGCGCTATCGCTTACTCGAAATACGCCTTGAGGACGTATTGCGAAACCATCCGTTGCGTGTTGAAAAACGAACCGTTCAGCGCGATGGCGTGGCGCATTACGTCCACAAAGCGCTCGCGTTGCTGATAGAACAGCGGGAGGACCACGTGCTCCAGCTTGTCATAGAGCGAGGTGGCGTCACAGTCGGCGCGGCCGCCGGGACTGGGTGGCAGATCACATCGTTCGCCAATCGCCCAGCCCGTGACCCCTTCGATGCAGCCTTCAATCCACCAGCCGTCGAGCATGCTCAGGCTGGGAACCCCGTTGAGGGCGGCTTTCATACCGCTGGTGCCACTGGCTTCCATCGGCGGCTCCGGGGTGTTCAGCCAGACGTCCACGCCCGAGATCAATCGTTTGGCCAGCGCCACGTCATAATTGTCGAGGTAGGCCACATGGAGCTCGGCCTTGAGCGCCGCCTTGGCCTGGAAGATTCGCTTGATCAGTTCTTTGCCTTGCCCGTCCTGGGGGTGGGCCTTGCCGGCAAAAATAATTTGCAGCCGGCCCGCGCGGGCGGCGATGGCCCGCAAGCGATCGAGGTCGCGAAAAACGAGATCGGCGCGTTTGTAGGTGGCGACCCGGCGGGCGAAGCCGAGCGTCAACATGTCCAGGTCCATGCCCGTGTTCGCTTCGTGGTTGACGTGGAGCAGCAGTTCGCGTTTGGCGGCACGGTGCGCGTCCAGGACTTCCGCCGAGGGAATGCTGAGCGCGTAACGCAGACTGAAGTTGTCCTCCCGCCAGCCGGGGATGTGCCGGTCGAAGAGCATCTGGAAGTGCGGGCTGGTCCAGCTGGCGGCGTGGACCCCGTTGGTGATCGCATCGATGCGGTATTCCGCGAACATTTGACGCGACACCTCCGCGTGCTTCTTGGCCACGCCGTTCACGAAGTGACTCAGGTTGAGCGCGAGGTAAGTGAGGTTCAACTGGTTGTCACAGCACAGCACGTCCTGGTGGGCGGTCATCTCGTCGCAGCAGCCGACCACGCGATGCACCAAATCCAGTGGAAACTTGTCGTGCCCGGCCGCCACCGGCGTGTGGGTGGTGAAAACGCACTGCCGTCGGACGTGGTCAATGTCGTCGGTGGTGATGGCGGTCCGGCCGGCGGCGAGGGCGGCTTCGTGGAGCAATTCCAGGGTCAACATTGCCGAATGACCTTCATTCATGTGGAACCGGTCCACCTGCTCGTAGCCGAGCGCCCGGAGCATGCGCACCCCACCCATGCCCAGCAGGGTCTCCTGACACAACCGATAATATTGGTCTCCGCCGTAAAGGTAATGGGTGAGCGTTCGATCCCACGGGGCGTTCTCCGGCAGGTCGGCGTCGAGCAAGAAGACGGGCACCACAAAGCCGCCGGCCCCATTGACCTCATACTTCCATGCGCGTAACCGGACTGCCCGGCCATCGACACTGACCGTCGCGCGTGCCGGCATCTCCCGCACGAAATCATTCACCGACCATTCGACCGGTTCTTCCCATTGCCAGCCGCTCGCGTCCAGCCGCTGGTGGAAATAGCCTTTGCGGTGCAACAGGGTGATGCCGACCATCGGAACCTTTAAGTCGGCGGCGGAGCGAATGGTGTCACCGGCCAGGACCCCCAAACCTCCGCTGTAAGTGGGCATGCCTTCCTCCAGGGCGATCTCCATCGAAAAGTAAGCGATGACTGGGTGAGTTTGCATAATCAGTTCCCTTCCACAGTTTCCCCGCCTGCTGGGAAGCATAACGCATGGTCTCGAATCTCGCTAGTGACACGGCGTCTCGACAACTCCTTCGCTTCCCGCCATCCTTCGGTCAATGGCATTCGATTCTGACGCCCCGCTCGATCTGCTCTGGAGGGAGTACAGCCTCGTCTTTCGTGATTTCGACGATCTGACTCTCGGCCGCTGGCTCGCGCAAACGCTGGGTCAATTGGAAGGGAAAGCCTGGCGGCTTTCGCATCCGCTCGTCGGGGCGTACCGCCTCGCGGCGCAATTGGGGCACGAACGTCAGATCTGGCACCAGCGCATCGCCACTCCGCCGGCGGCGTACTCCGAGTCCCCCTGCTGCCGGGCCCCGGCCTTGCCGCTGGTTACGCGCGACGTGCGGGATTCGGGCCTCATTTGCCAGCACTGCAACGAAACGCTGGTGCCGTTCGACGAGATTCCGTCCGAGCTTGCGGCCGACCTCGCCGCGTGGGCGGCGGAGTATGAACCGGTGCATGCCGTCGCGCATTGGGACGATCGGCAGCGCAAGAGCGCCGGCAATTATGATCGCGCTTATGAAAACGCTGCGCTCCAGGCCGAAGGCTTGCTCGCGCGACTGGGTTTTGACCTCGCGCCGAGATTGCTGAATCATTACCCCGCGATCCTGTGGGAGGATCAGGATGAGTGCCTGGAAGTCCGGCCGGAAGACGTGCGGCGTCGCGGGTGACCGCCGGCAGTTGTCGGATTCATGGTTGAGCGGCCGGAATATTCACGGCATACTTCCGACATGTTGCGGCTGATCAAATGGGTGTTCCTCTTGATTCTGCTGGCGTTAGCATCCTTTGTTGGGCTGCTACTCTCCAAAGATGCCATCGCCAAGGCTGCCGCCGAGCAGCAAATCCGGGCGCACACCGGGATGGATGTGAAGATTGGCCGGTTCTCCATCGGCCTACTTTCGCCAGTTGTCACCATTGAGAACTTTAAACTCTATAACACCCCGGAGTTCGGCGGCACCCCGTTTCTCGACATCCCGGAACTCCACCTCGAATACGACCGCGCCGCCTTCGCCCGGCGGCAACTGCACATCACCCTCCTGCGTTTGAACCTCGCGGAACTCACGCTAGTGCGGAATGATTCCGGCAAAACGAACATCGCGACTTTCGCCGCCGCCCCGCCCCCCAAAGTCAAGACGACGAACATGGTCCAGTTTGTGGGCGTGGACGTGATGAATCTCTCCGTGGGCCAGGCCCATTTCATCGACCTGAAGAACCTGCGCAACAACCGCCAGCTCAATGCCAACCTAAAAAACCAGGTCTTTCGCAACGTAAAAACCGCCGGGGATCTCTACGGCGTGCTGATCCTGCTCTGGCTGCGCAGCGGGGGTTGAGGGCGCAGGTCTTCGTGGTTCAGTGCGGGCCGCCACCCCAAGGACAGGGCGGGAGCGCCGGCGAGGGGTGGCTACCAGGGTCGCGCCAAACGGTTCCAAACTGCACCGGACAATTTCGCGTGAATCTGGGCGGTGACTTTGTATCCTGTCCGCGCATGATTCATCCGACGGCGATCATTCATCCGAAAGCCCGGCTCGATTCCACGGTCCAGGTTGGCCCGGGCGTGGTGATTGACGAAGGCGTGGAACTGGGGGCGCATTGCGTTCTGGGACCGCACGTTTACCTCACCGGGCAGACGACGATTGGGGCGCGCAACCGTTTTCACGCTGGCAGCGTGATCGGGGACGCGCCGCAGGATTTGAAGTACGACGGCACCCCGACGCGGCTGCGCATCGGGACGGACAACGTTTTCCGCGAACACGTGACCGTGCATCGCTCGACCAAGGTGGAGGAGGAAACCATCATTGGTTCGCACAACCTGCTCATGGCGAACAGTCACGTCGGGCACAACAGCCGGCTGGGCGACCATGTGATTCTGGCCAACGGCGTCGCGCTCGGCGGGTACGCCTGGGTGGACGACCGTGCGTTTCTCGGCGGAAACTGTCTGGTGCATCAATTCACCCGCGTCGGCACGCTGGCATTGATGCAAGGGAGCGCGGCGGTCAGTCAGGATTTGCCGCCCTTTACCATCGTGCGCGGGGTCAACCACCTGTGCGGACTGAACTCCGTAGGCATGCGAAGGGCGGGCATTGCCGCCGCCGACCGGCTGGAGTTGAAGCGGCTCTATCGCGTGTTGTTTCTCAGCGGGCAAAATCTCCGCGCCGCGGTGGCCCAGGGCGAGGCGAAATTCACGGGGGCGCCGGCGAAAAAGCTATTGCGTTTCGTGGCGGAAACAAAACGCGGCGTGTGCACTCCGGATAATCCCACCGGACATGGCGAAAGCGAATGAGGTCCCTTCCGTTGGCGACAATAGCGGAGCGGACGCTACTCTTTTTTCTTGTTGAGCAGATCGCCCAGGGCTTTGGTCGCCTTGCCGGCCGCCTCGTTGGCGGTTTTGTTGAGGGCATCTTTCCCCGCCTTTGCCAGTTCATCAGCCCCGACTTTGATCGCCCGCTCCATAACCACCGAAAGCAGCCGGGTTCCCAGTTCGGTGGCGGTAATGCCGTCCGGTCCGGTCCCCAGATCTTTCAGGCTGATCTCCGGCAGCGCGGCCTGGGTGACCTGGCCCCCGAGCAGGGCAGCACCTAACGTCACTTTTCCGCCCGTAATGATCACTTCGTCCACCTGGAGCTTCTTGGCGGGCTTCTTTTCGCCGGTCGCCGGCGGGCTGGCACTTCCGCCCGCTCCCAGGGTGGATTCCAGATTTGCCTGGATTTTCTGCAGGTTGCTGCCGCCGGGACCGAGTTCAAATGTAATCTCCGGCGCTTCGACCCGAATGGATTTGACGACGATCTTGTCCGCCAACAGGGAACCCGGGCTGACGCTCACGCTCGTGCTGCCAACGCTGATCGCGTGTGGGGTCTTGTAGCCCTCGGGGTTTCCGATGACGAGGCCTTTGACGCTGCCGCTGCCGGAGAACAAGGAGAGATTCACCCCGGCAAGTTGGATCTCCACCTTGGTGATTTGGGGGCCAAGGGTCTCGACGCCCTTCTTGATGGCTGTATTGAGAGATAAACCGATCCCCACGATGGCGAGCACGACCAGAACCAGGAGGATGAGGGCAATGCGCAAGATTAGCTTTTTCATTCCAGATTAACATAAACCCAGCCGTCCCAGACCGGCCAGTCAATTTTGTTCGTCAGCCAGTGTGGGGTGACGAGATCGTGCGGCTTCCAACGGATGGGCATGCCTTTAGCAAGCCCAGCGGGCAAGCGGATAAAACGCCAGAAGGTGCGAGGTGTGCCAATCCCAACGCCTCCCCCTGGACTTTGAGCCGGTTTGAAAACTGGTAGCGGCGGGCGTCCCGCCTGCCGTGGAGGGCGGCATCTTGCTGCCCGGAATTGCGGCTCAAGTTTTCCAAGGACGCAGGAATTTTCAATGCCCACCGGCGATTCAACCGTTTTGTCCGCCGAGCGGGACGCGCCGGCTCGACGGCAGGCGGGACGCCAATAGTGTTCGGCATGGGGCGTGTTTGAACGCGCCGCCGCCGCCGGGCG
>CAZIJO010000093.1:0-20790 GCA_964539515.1 uncultured Bifidobacterium sp.
CTCCCGTTGGTGCATACCAGAGCGGCCGTTCCCAACCGGCGCTCTGCCCATAACAGGCGCCGAGCGCGGAGGTTTTCTCATGCAACGGCGAGCGGCGGGCATTGCGGGAAGTTTCCATCTCGCGGTTCGGCCACGCCATCTGGTAATGCAACCCCAGCACCTCGGCGGCGCGAGTCATGAGATAGCCGCGCTCATTCTGGAGCGGCGCAAAGCGGCGCACGTCCACGCTCCACAAATCCATCGGCATCTCGCCGCCCTCCAGCCAGTCCACGGTGTATTTGCCAACGCCACCGGCGCTTGCGATACCCACGCTGTTGAAGCCGGCCAGCACAAAGAGGCCTTCCGTTCGCGCCGGCGGGCCCATCAGAAAATTGTTGTCCGGCGTGAAGCTCTCGGGCCCGTTTACAAATTTCGGAAACTTGGCGGTGCGGAGGGCGGGGATGCGATGTTTGCCGGCCGCCAAGGGCTCGGCAAATTTCTCCCAGTCATCGTTGAGCAGACTGAATCTAAAGTCGCCCGGCACAGTGTCGCCGATCTGCCACGGCTTCGAGCGCCACTGGAACGCGCCGAGTTTTATGGAGCCATCGTCCAGGGTGCGAAAGTAGATTGCCGCGTCCGGATCCCGCGCACAGGGCAGCTCCCGGGCGGCTCCCGGAATTGGTTCGCTCAACACATAGTGATGCTCCACGGGATAGAGCGGCAGGTCCACGCCGATGGCGAGCCCGAGCTGCCGGGTCCACATGCCGCCGGTGAGAATCACCCAGTCCGCCTCGATCCGGCCCGGCGTGCCATCGCTTGACTGATATTCGACGCCCGTGATGCGGGTGAAATCCTGTTTGCCGTGCGGGGAGGGCTTGGTTGTCAGTCGTGTCACGCCAATCTGATCAAACAACTGCGCTCCATGCTGGCGCGCACCTTTCGCCAGGGCGACGGTGCATTCGCCAGGAATGACCCGGCCATCGCCGGGCAAGTACACTGCGCCCAACACATCCTCGACCTGGATCAACGGCCACAACGCCTGCGCTTCGCGCGGCCCGACCAGATGGGCTTCCACGCCGAAAACCTCGGCCATGGCGGCGGTGCGTCGCAACTGGATCATGCGTTCCGCATTCGTCCCCAACGTGAGCCCGCGCGTCCGCACCCAACCGACATCGTGCCCCGTCTCAGCCTGCAATTGCGGATACAGCCAGGCCGAATATTTGTTAATCTGCGTCATGCTGTTGCTGGCGCGCAGTTGTCCGACCATTCCGGCGGCATGCCAGGTTGAGCCGCTGCCAAGGCGACCCTGTTCCAGCAGTACAACATTCTTCCAGCCCGCCTTGGCGAGATGGTAGGCAACGGAACAACCGACAATCCCACCGCCGACAATGACGACACGCGCCTGGCGCGGCGGCACGCCGGCCGGCAATTCGAAAGCGGACTGAACGGGGGTATTGGTGATGAGCGTGGCAGGCATAATTAATGGGCGGATGCTAAAGGTATGGCGTCCGATTGATAACCAAAATAATTACGCCGGCCGCCGCCTTGTTCGTGGATGCTGGCGGGGTGGCAATCGATGAATCGTGACCCTTCACCGCACAAAGATGCGGTAGGAGGGGCAGGGGGCGACCGCCTACGATGCCAGCCAAATTGTGACTCCTGCCCTGCAACGTGCCCGGAATGCGAAGCTTCAAATTGTCCGGCCGTGGACCCGGGCGAACGGCTGAATGGGAATCAAACCGGTCATTCAACCCCACCAACCCAAAATTCGCGCATGCAAAAACCGCCCCTAAGCTTCTGGCAGATCTGGAACATGAGCTTCGGCTTTCTTGGCATTCAGTTCGGCTGGGGTTTGCAAATGGCCAACATGAGCCCCATTTACAAGTATCTCGGGGCGTCCGATGACCAGATCCCGCTGCTCTGGCTCGCCGCGCCGCTCACCGGGTTCATCGTGCAGCCGATCATCGGCGCGATGAGTGACCGCACCTGGGGACCGCTGGGTCGGCGGCGGCCGTATTTCCTGGTGGGCGCGATTCTGAGTTCGCTCGCCCTGATCGCGATGCCGAATTGCAGCGCGCTGTGGATGGCGGCCGGGTTGTTATGGATTCTCGACGCCTCGATCAACGTGAGCATGGAGCCATTCCGCGCGTTTGTGGCCGACAAACTGCCCGAAGCCCAACATGGGAGCGGGTTCGCCATGCAGAGCTTCTTTATCGGCGTCGGCGCGGTCGTCGCGGGGATGCTGCCCTACATTTTGAAGAACTGGTTTGACGTCAGCAGCGACACGAGTGCGGCGAATGCCATTCCGCCAAATGTGAAGATCTCCTTCTATCTCGGGGCGGCGGCATTTTTTGGCGCCGTGCTGTGGACAATCCTGACGACCAAGGAGTATGCGCCGGAAGATCTGGAAGCCTTTCGGCGCCGGAAGGCGGCGAGTGGCGGCTTGGCTCATTTTGCCCGGGAAATTCTCGACGCGCTGGCGAAGATGCCGGGCACGATGAAGCAACTCGCGCTCGTGCAGTTCTTCACCTGGCTCGGCCTCTTCTGCATGTGGCTCCATTTTTCGAACGCCGTCCCGGTGGTATTTGGCAGCAGCGATCCGCAATCGGACCTGTTCAAACGCGGCGCCGAGTGGGCGGGCGTGTGCTATTCGGTGAAGGACGCGGTGACGTTCCTCGCCGCCTTCGGACTCATGGCGCTGTCGCGCACGTTTGACCGGCGGCGGATCCACGGCGTGTGTCTGGCATTGGGCGGGTTGGGGCTGCTGGCGGTTGGATTGATTCACGGCGAGGCGCAAAAGCATTTGCTGCTCATGGCGCTGGCGCTGGGGGGCGTGGCGTGGGCCTCGATTCTATCCATGCCATACGCGATTTTGGCGGGCGCGCTGCCAGCGGAGCGGATGGGGGTTTACATGGGCATTTTCAATTTCTTCATCGTGTTGCCGGAAATCCTGGCAGCGCTCGCTTTTGGTCCCCTCGTGAAAAACCTGCTTCACGGCAATCTCGTCTACGCGGTGATGGCTGGCGGAGTGTGCATGCTGATCGCTGCTTTGCTCGCGCAGTGGGTGAAACTCCCGAACGAGTCGCGGGCGTGAAAGATTGGTGTTCCGCCTGCCGGCGGATAATGGCACGCTTCCAACGAAAACCGCCCGAAGGCGGGACTCCAAGCGGTCACGGTGCAACCCAATTCCAATGTGGCGGTAAAACTCAAAATGACGCTGGTGGGCCGGGATCCGTCAACTCCGAGCGCCGGGCGCCGTGAGGGAGGCTGGTCGGGACGACAAACAGCGGTTCGATGGTGGCGATGCCTCGGGCCGGGGCTGTCACTCATGGTCCTGCTGGGTTTTAAATTGCCGGCGGCGGCGGCTATTCTTTGGAGCGATCCGGGCGCGCGCGTGATTCACAAGACGCCCGAGGGCATTGACATTCTGGGCGGGGCGCTCAAGCGGGATGACACGGCCAACGACGCGCTCTATTTCAAGTTTCATATCGACCCGCTTTCAGATGCAGCCAGCGAGGCCTATTACGCTTTGTTCCAATTGTGTGTCGGCAACGAATATCGTCTGGCCGTGGGAAACGCCCCGGATGCCTGGGGGTATTCCGCGTGCTTCGCCTCGGATACCGGCCCGTCCAACCGCCTCGCCGGGGAGTTTGATCTGAAGTCCTCGCAGCCCGAAGCGGCCGGCCGGGGACTGTATAAGCCGTACGAACTCCCGCGCCATGATCAGCAACGGACCATCCTGTTCAAGGTCCAATATGTTCCGGGTGGCGATGATCTCGTTACCGTTTGGCTCCGCCCAAATCTCAACCGCGGTGCGACGGACGATAACCAGCCAGAAATTCTCACCACTAAGTTCAATGCGAACGCGTCTTTCGATCAAATCCGACTGCGCCACGAGGGCGGCGGCAACGGTTGGATCTTCAGCGACATGGCGATTGCGACTTCGTTCAGCGACTTTGTCCGGGTGCGTTTCTGGCAGACATGGTGGTTTAACGGTGGCGTGCTGCTGGGAGTGCTGGTGCTGGTCGGAGGTGGCGGACGGATCATCGAGAAACGAAAAGCGCAACGGCAGCTCCGGCAACTGGAGCAGGAGCGCACGGTGGAGCGCGAGCGCGCCCGCATCGCCCAGGATTTGCACGACGATTTGGGCTCTTCGCTCACCCGGATTTCCCTGCTGAGCGATCTGGTCAAGGCCGACAAGCGGGACCCGGAGCAAGTTGAACTTCACGCCAACAAGCTGGCGCAATCCGCCGCCCATACCGTGCGCGCCCTGGAGGAAATTGTCTGGGCCGTGCGACCGGGCAGCGATTCTCTTCAGAGCCTGGTGGAGTACATCGCGCATTTTGCCAACGAATTATTCGAGGATGACCATGTCCGCTGCCGCCTCGACTTGCCGCCGGATTTGCCCGCCCATCCGCTCCCGCCGGACGTGCGCCATAACATTTTCCTCATCGTAAAGGAAGCGTTGACCAACGCGCTTCGGCACGCGGAGGCGGAAGAGGTCCGGGTCAGCGCCAAGGTCAGCGGTCCGGACTTGGAAATCGTGGTGTGCGACAATGGCCGGGGTTTTGCGACCGACGAGGCAAAGTCGCCCGCAAAGGGCAACGGCTTGGGCAACATGCGCCGGCGCGCAAAGAACATCGGCGCGACCTTGACGGTCGAAACCGCGGTCGGGCAGGGGACAACCATACGGCTGGTGGTGGCCTTGCCCGGCCGGGTCGAGGCTTGAGAATATTTGTGCCGGGGACCATTCTGGCACATATTCATGCGGTTGCTTCCCGGGCGGTGGATTGGGCATGTGTAGCGCATGGGTGCAACTCTGTTTGACGAAATGCCGATCAAAGTGGCCATTGTGGATGATGACGAGGGCATCCGGACGAGCCTCTCGTCCTTGATTCGCCGCAGTTCCGCCCTCCGACTGACTGGCGATTTCCCGGACGCCGAAACGGCGGTAAAGGAAATCCCGCAGCACGTGCCGGATGTTGTCCTGATGGATATCAACCTGCCGGGCATGAACGGGGTGGAATGTGTGCGCCAGCTCAAGTCCACGCTGCCGGCGGTTCAATTCCTGATGCTCACCGTTTATGAGGACAGTGATTCGTTGTTCAAATCGTTCAAGGCCGGGGCCAGTGGATATCTGCTAAAGCGCACCGCTTCGGCGCGGTTGGTGGAGGCCATCCGCGACGTTCACGGCGGGGGTTCGCCGATGACGCCACAACTCGCCCGGCGTGTCGTGCAGTTTTTTTCCCGACCGGATGAAGGGGAATCGCTTCTGGCGAAACTCACCCCGGGGGAGAAGGAGTTTCTTGATCAGCTCGCCAATGGTTATGCGTACAAGGAAATTGCCGACCGGCTGAATATCAGCATTGATACGGTGCGCAGTTATGTGCGGACCGTGTATGAAAAGCTGCATGTGCATTCGCGAACGGAGGCGGTGGTGAAGTATTTGCGCGGTTGAAGCAATGATGGCCGCCTGGTTCCAATTCCTGATCTTGTTCTTAAACTTAATCCCTCCACCAACGCCGGCGTCCGACAAGTTAAGATCAAGATGAAGCGTAAGATCAGTTGCCACTGCCAGCCTTCCGACGGACGCCCGACATGAAACGGCTCCCGCCTCATTCAAAACGCGACCCCGCCGCCGGTGCCGCCGCCGCGCCGCCGGCGGTTTCCCCCGGGAAGTTGTGGCTTTTCCGCGGCATTGCCCTGCTGTTGCCGGTGCTGTTGCTTGGGTTGGTAGAGTTGGGTTTACGGCTGGCTGATTACGGTTACCCCACCAGTTTCTTCCGCCGGACCAAAGTGGGCGCGCAAGAATTTCTCGTCAACAATGACACGTTCAGCCTGCGGTTCTTCCCGCCCGAGCTTGCCCGCTGGCCTGGTACGGTGAAATTCCCGGCGGCGAAGCCGCCGGACACAACGCGCATTTTCATTTTCGGTGAGTCCGCCGCCATGGGCGACCCACAGCCGGCCTATGGGGCCAGCCGTTACTTGGAAGTGCTCTTGCGCGAGCGTTTCCCGGGGCAGAAGTTCGAAGTGATCAATGTCGCGTTCACCGCCATCAACTCTCATGTCATCCGGCCGATTGCCCGCGAGTGCGCCAAGCAACACGGCGACATCTGGATCGTTTACATGGGCAATAATGAGATGGTCGGGCCATTTGGGGCTGCCACCATTTTTGGCCGGCAGGCCCCGCCCCTGGCGGTGGTGCGATTTACCCTCGCCCTCCAGCGGACGCGGGTGGGGCAGTGGGCGATGGCCACCATGCGTCAACTGGGCGGCAAATCCCGGAACCCTTCCTGGGGCGGTATGCAGATGTTTTTGCAGAATCAAATCCCGCCGGTGGATTCGCGCCGCGAGACGGTTTATCGAAATTTTGAAGCCAACCTGCGCGACATCGTTCGCGTGGGGGTGGATTCTGGCGCCAAAGTAATCCTCAATACGATGGCGGTGAATCTCAAGGATTGCCCGCCATTCGCTTCGCTCGGGAACAGCAATCTCCCACCCGCTGATCAGGCGCTATTCGCGAAACTGTACGCCGAAGGCTGCACGCTGGCCAAGGACGGCAACGACCTCGGCGCGGCGCAGAGGTTCGAGCAGGCCGCGAAGCTGGATCCCGCATTTGCGGAACTGCAATATCGCTGGGCCGAGTGCCTGGCGCGCACGAGCAATGCTACCGCCCGGGTGCATTACCAGCGGGCTTGCGATGTGGACGCCCTGCCGTTCCGTGCGGACTCGCGGATCAACGACATCATCCGGCGGATAGGCGGCGAATTCCCGGGAGGCAGACTTGTCAGGGGTGACGCCGAGTCCGCACTGGCCAATGTCAGTGCTTTCGGAATCCCGGGACAGGAAGCGTTTTTTGAACACGTCCATTTCAGTTTTCTCGGCAACTATCGGCTTGGCCGGCTGTGGGCGGAGCAGGTTGCGGGGGTTCTGCCGGCTGGTGGCCTGGCTCATACCAAGGACTGGGCTTCGCAGGAAATCTGCGAACGCGACCTGGGTTTGACGATATGGAATCGTGGCTTCGTCATTGATTCCGTGATCAGCCGGATGCAGCGGCCGCCGTTAAATCAACAGTTCAATAACCCGGCTCGGCTCGCAGCGTTTCAGGCTGAGAGCGAACGGCTCCGCGCCCAACAGGATACGAATGCCGTCATGCGCAGCGGGCAGGAATTGGTGGACGCCATCCAGCGGGCGCCCCAGGACCATTACCTGCACGAGGGGCTCGCCAATCTTTACGAAGCGCTGGGTGATCGCAAACGGGCGCTTGGCGCGTACCAGAAGCTGCTTGACCTGTTGCCGCATGATTTTTACTGCAAACTGCAGCTTGGTCGCTTGCACGGTGAACTGGGACAGCCCGCCGAGGGCGAGCCCTTGTTGCAGGAAGCGGCGCAGCAGCGCCCCAGCATTCCCGAAGTTTGGGCTGAGCTTGGCGACGTCCAGATGGCCCAGAAGAAATATGCCGCGGCGTTGGCCAGCTATAACCGGGCGATAGCGTTACGCCCGCAAGAACCCAGCTACCTCTGTTCCCAAGCCAATGCCCTGACCAAGTTGAACCGAAGCCCGGAGGCCATCGCCACCTACCGCCGAGCGATCCGAATCCAACCTGAACTGGCGAATGCCCACTTTGAGCTGGCCGGCCTTTTGGCCGCCGACAATCAGGTGACCGAGTCGATGCGGGAGTATGCCGAGGCCGTCCGGCTCAACCCTCGCCATGCCGTGAGCCGGATCAATCTTGGCGTCGTGCTGTTCCGCCAGAACCGGCTGGACGAGGCCATCCAACAATTCGAAGCGGCCTTGCAGATCGAACCCCAAAACCGCGCTGCGGCCGATTACCTGCGCGAAGTCACGGCGCGGCGAAAACTAAAATAACCGCCGCCTCCTCGCAGCAACACTTGACGCCACTTCAACCCGGGCGCGCAAGAGTCCCGACTGTCGTCGAAAGGGGGATCATTCCGCAGATAATCGGAAGAACCGGATCGCATCCGCCGCGGGCAGACCTACCGTCCAGGTGCCGTCCTGGTTGATCGTAGCATTGGTAACCGGCAACCACATCACGGGCGGGAAGAGGTTGGTGGTGCTCTTGAGAACCAGCGGGCTGGTCGAAGTGGGCCAGGACAGCATTATGTTTTGGTACGAAGCCGTTAGCGAAAGTGGGGGAAAAGGGACGGCGGCCGAAGTTTGGTCCGAGTTGGCACTTTCGCCGAAGGCGTTGAGGGCGCTCACGACATAATAAAAGGTCGCCCCGTTGGTGATGGCGTCATCCGTGTGGTTGGTCTTTGTGATCCCGGTTGCGATCACTACGTGCGGGCCACCATCGTGGGTTGAACGTTTGACGTTGTAGCTGGTCGCCCGGGCGGCGGGACGCCAATTCAGAAATGCCTGCGAATGGTTCGCAGTTGCGTTCAGGCCGGTGGGCAACGCGGGGGCCGCGTGCTCAAACCGCAGCCAGTTCAAATTGAAACTGCCGGAGACGACGACGAGCTTGAATGAAGTCATCGGTTGCAGATTGGTGAACACACGAGCCGGAAGCGTGATCCATGACTGATAGCCGCCCGTCGCCGGCACATTGATGTTCCCCGTGACATTGCTCCCGGCCACTTCAACATAAAAGCTACCACCGGCATTGGCCGCAGCCACGCGCGCGGAAACGGCGTAAGGCCCGGGTCCCACCGGCACCACGGTGTATTTCATCCAATCACCAGGGTCGAGCCAGGCCACGTCATAGCCGATGTTTGGAGGTGCATCATTGCATGTTTCAATGTCCACCGCGTCGTTGCGATAAACTCCGCCGCTGTTGGCGGGGCTATTGGTTGACTGATCGTGGTAGGCCTCGCCCGGACGGCCCAGGTCATAGTCAGCGGCAAAGATCAGCCCGGGCACGGAATTGCTTTTGAACGCCAGCGTCACGCCCTGGGTGTTCGGTCGTAGCAGGGCGTCAAAGACATCCGGGTGCAGAAGGCAATTTTCGAACCGGGCGGCTTGGGCCAATGCCAGTAGTCCGCTGAGGGCGGCGTTGGTGGAAGGTTTCGGACCGGTGTTGCGCCAGAAATCAAGGATTGCCTGGTATCCTGCTGGCTTCGGAATCGTCACTGGGCCGGAGATGGCGCCGATCTTTTTCCATGGCCACCAAGCCCAACCGATATTGGCTTGCTCGGCGACGCGGACCACATCGCGGAACCACTCATTGGAGTTTTCACCCGATTCGCCGAGCCACACCGGCAGATTCCATTGATCACGCAACGCCACCCGGCCTTGCAGGGATTCGGCGGTTGGCGCATCCCAGTACTTGTGGAAACTGATGACCAGGTTCGGATCCCACGGTGGCAGAATGCCGTTGTAATTGCCACCCCAGCAGTTGCCGGCGAGGAAAATGATGTGGTTCGTGTCCTCCTGCCGAATCGCGGCGGTGATCTCCATTAGGAGCTGGCGAAGCGGCGCATTGGATTGATCGGAACACCCGTTGAGGTTGGCATCGCCCTCAAACGTCCAGTTCGGCTCGTTGACCAAGTCATAACCGCCGAGCCAAAGTCGATTGGCGTACCGACGGGCGATCTCCTGCCAGAGGGCGATCAACTTGCTGCGATTGGTTGCGCTTTCCCACAGCGAAGGTGCAGGCGGGTTGTAATCGGAGATTGGCTTGTCGTATCCCTGACCGCCAGGGCAGCCGTGCATATCGAGGATGAGGTAAAGCTGATACGATTCACACCAGCGCAGCAGTTCATCAACCAAATTAAAACCGGTTGCCAGCCAGGTGTTTTGACCCGGCAGCGGTTCTTGTTCGGCGGGAAGGGTGAAGAGATTGAAGTGCAACGGCAGCCGAATTGAATTGAAACCTCGCGCGGCCAGGGCCCCTACGTCTGCTTCGCGTATGTAATTCGTCAGCCAGGCGTCATAGAAGGCGGACATGTTGTTCGTACCCACCAGTTCGGCGATTTTGCCTTTGAGCTGCTGCTGGTTGTCCACAATCCCAGACGCGTCCATCATGTAGGGTTCTTGAAGCATCCAATTTCCCAAGCCCATGCCGCGCAGGATCACGTTCTGTCCTCGGCTGTCCACAATCTGCTTGCCGGAAATCCGCAGGAAGCCGCCCGTCAAATCGCGCTGTTTCGTGATTTGGAGGTAGTTGAGATTTTGCCCGCCGACCCGAAAATCCAGATGCAGCAGCCGTTGTCCGGACTGGATAACTAAATTGCTGACCGTCACCGTCTGCCAGCTTTGCCAGCCACCGGTCAAGGGCGTGATCGCCGAGCAAAGCGGCAATCCGTCCAGCAACACCTGAATGTTGCCGGCGCCATTGGCGGACGCGACGCGAAAGGCGACGTCGTATACCGCCGTCGTTTGCACGTTCAGGGTGTAGTTCAGCCACTCACCCGAAGCTATATATCCGACGTTGTAGCCTCCACCTGTATCCTGGGTGACCTCAATGTCCACTCCGTCCGTCCGGTAAGCCCCTCCGGAATTGCCGGCGGTATCGTCGTAATAGGAAACCTTGGGGCCGTCGGTGTCGTAATTTTCCGCCTCAACGCGTCCAGGAACTGGTATTGGTCGCACCACTTGAGCCGAGCTTTCGGCGAGCATGACCAACGCAAGCCCGCCCGCTGAGAGGCATCGCAACCAGCGCAACTTTGCCTTCGTCCCCCAGTGGTGCCGCCACTCCGCAAAGCACGGCGTGGGCCGCCGGTCTCCGGCAGGCGCGTCGTAGGTCCGCGACCGAGTCTTGAGCGGCCAATCGAGCTTTATCCGCTCATTCGCTGCAACTTTGCGTGTGATGTTCATCCTAGTGACACGGCTCCGAGCACTGGCAATGCCCGGGTTCGCCCGGCTTACATGTGAATGATTCCCCGCTGGATCGCTGCCGTTACGGCTTCCGTCCGGTCTGCCACACGGAGCTTCCCGAGAATGCTCTTCAAATGATCCTTCACGGTGTACTCACTGATGCTGAGCACGTCGGCAATTTCCTTGTTCGCCAGCCCTTTGGCCAGTTGGTGCAACACCTCCAACTCGCGTTGGGTGAGTTCTTCAAACATCTCGCGGTCGGCCAGTCGGCGGGCGATCTCTTTGGGAATCCATCGCTGGCCAGCGGCCACGGCCCGCAGGGCCGGAATCAGGCTGTCGCGGGTGGCATTCTTTAACAGATATCCATTCGCACCTGCGCTGAGCGCCTTGTGTATATCGTCGTCCCCGTCAAAAGTGGTGAGCATGAGAATGCGGGCCGCGGGCGCCACGGCACAGATTTCCCGCGTGGCCGTGATCCCGTCTTTGAGTGGCATCCGAAGGTCCATCAGGGTGAGGTCCGGCCCAAGCCGTTTAAACAGCTCAACGGCCTGTACCCCATCCGCAGCTTCCCCCACGACCTGCAAGTCCGGTTCGGTTTCAACCAATGCAACCAACCCCATGCGGACCACATAATGATCGTCGGCAATCAGAATGCGGATGGAACTTTTGCTCATAACTGGGCTCCTAACTGGCTGCCGAGCAATCCGGAATCCGGTGGGGGATCAATCGGAATGGTCACCTGGACCGTGGCGCCTTTGCCGAGGGCGCTCTCGAGGGCGACCTTGCCGCGCAATCGGCTGGCCCGCTCGGCAATTCCCAACAAACCGAAATGGCCTTCCTGGGGGCCGGCATGGTTTGCCACCACAAAGCCGACACCATTGTCCTGGATTCGGAGAATCACGTTTTGCGGTCCGTAGTCCAGGGTGATGGTGGCCTGGCTAGCCTGGGAGTGTTTGATGATATTGGTCAGCGCTTCCTGGGCAACGCGCACCAAGTTTTCCTCGATGATTTCCGGCAGCGGGCGGACCCGATTCCGGGCGGTGACTTCCACCTGGATACGCGTGTCATCGGTCAACTGCCTGCTGATCTTGAGCAGGAGGGCTGGGAGGTCGATTTGGGGCTCGGATCGGGACCGGAGATTCCAAACGGAGCAGCGCACTTCCGCCTGACTTTGCGTGACCAGGTTGCGGGCAAGCTCGAGATGATGGTTAGCCCGGGCGCTTTCGCTAAGGGTGAACCGTGTCGCCGTGTCCATTTGAAGCGCGATGCCAGTGAGGGTTTGCTCCAAGGTGTCGTGGAGTTCTTGCGCGAGCCGAGTTCGTTCGCTGAGTACCGCCTTAAGTTGTAATTCCGCTTCCTGGCGCGCCGTGATCTGCAGCTTCAATTGTTCGGAGCGTTCTTTGACGCGTTCCTCCAAATGATCATGCGCATGCTGCAGTTCAATCTGGGCCTGTTCCTTTTCGCGGATTGAAATCTTCAACGCGTTGTTTCGCCGTGAAACCATCACGCTCCAGCTCAGCGCTACGAGCGATATCGTGAACAAACCCGCCAGCCCGAGCAGCAGGCGCTGCGGGGTCCACCAACCCGGCGTTTGCAGAATGCGGAGATCGGTTGGATGCGGCAGCAAGACCTGGAGCGATTGCAGCTTCCCGTCTTCCGCAATTTTCATGAGGCAAACGCCGCTGACTTCCACGAGGCTGCCGACGGGCACGGCGATTCTCGCCCCGTCAACTCCCGTGGTTGGACCTTCCACGCTGAAAAGGAAGTTCGAACTTTGGAGGGTCAAAACGGTTCGCTGGCCGGATTGCGGGACGCCCAAAGGACTGACCAACCGTTCCGTGCTGTCCAGGACCTTGCCTTGGATCGTGACCAGGTCCGCATGACGATAGCCGCCTTCCAACTCCGGGACGGTTACCGCCTTGGTGGTTGGCGGCTGGCGGGCCTCCCTGGCCTTGCGAAAGGTGGCGTCTTGCAAGACTGGCAGAAATTCTTCGAAATCGGGGAAGCCCACCGCTTCCACCACGTCGCCGGGCAGGACCGACTCAAGCAGGCGGCTTTTGACCTGGATCCCGCCCGTCTTATCCTGGAGGAACAAGTCTTCGCCCGGACGTTGATAGGTGACGATGCCTTTGACGTGAACGCGCTTGCCGAGTTCATTCTCCCGGCGATATTGCGCGAGACGGCCCAGTGGGATTACCCGTTCGGCAAACGGGTCCCCCGGTTCAGTTTTCTCGATTACGAAATCAGCCGCCTGTGGCACATGGAGAGACACGGTGAGCAGGTGCCGGAGTTTGCCACTAAAAAGGGTGGCGGCGGTGCCACGGATGCGCACCTTGGCGCCAATGAGCGTTTGCGGATCCATGCCTTCCCAGGGCGGAACCCTGACATCCAGACGGTAGCCGCCGGAAGCGATTTCGAAAATTACCACTACTCCTCCGTGGCGAAACCCGCGCACGATGCCGGAAATCTCCACCCGCTGGCTGTCGTCGATGCCGGCCATGAGCTGTTCGATGGGCACCGGCTTGGCCAACGGGAGGGGCGCGGTGCCGAGTTTACGCCAGCGCGGGGAAGTGATGATGGGAGCGAAACCACCGGGATGACTGATGCCGGAGATTTCGACCAAGTCCCCCGGCCTTGGCTGGTTCGTGCCGACGTTCTCCACGAACACGCCCGCGGTGGCGTCCTGGACAAAAAAGCGTCCGCTCCATTCGGCGCCGGGCTGTGCCGCGGTCACCACGCCCCGGATTCGAACTTCATTGCCAAAAGCGCGTTCCGCCGGGAGCGCAAGAATCTCGCTCGCGTTGGTCAGCATCCCATTGGTGGATTGACCCGGCAGCAGCGGTGTGGAGATCCATCCCAGCAGGATTCCCGTGAAGACGAAGACGGGAGGTCGCCGGCCAATGACTCGGTGTGGCGAGCGGGCTGGGGGCATGATGTTGTGTGTTCGACCGATGCCAAATTAAAACCCGAGGCTTCCGGCGCGTCCACTGGTTTTGCTTCGCCGCCGCCCCCCTCTTAAGAGGGATGGTCGAAAGTTCCGGGCGCCTCATACTGGTGAGTGTATTCAAATGAACACCTTCGACACCTCGCTCCACGAAATGCAGCTTGCGGGCCTGGGTTTCGTATGCACCGCATCAACATGCGGTGGAATGGGTCCACATCCTGTCCTAGGCTCTGTTCATTGATGGAAGTGCTGCGGTGCACCGCCTAACCAAACAAAAACAAAAAAGCCAAAGACACAACAGTATGAGAATAACAACTACAATGCGAACCCTGCTGGGGGTGGGGATGCTCTGCGGAGCCGGCCTCGCCGTACGGGCTGACGATGCTGTCACCTTTCAGGTCGACATGAGCCGCTACACTAACAGTGCGGGCCAGCAAGCAGCAACCATCGTTGATGTTCGAGGTGGATTCAACAACTGGAGCGGTGGCTCCGGGGCGACCCTTGTGAACAACGGAGCGAACGTTTATACCAACACGTTCAACGTCGTCGGTGCCGCCGGCACCAAGTATCAATATAAATTCACGTTTTCTACACCCGCTGGCGTCACCTGGGAAGAGGACAACCCGCCGCCCGGTCCCGGTCAACCCCCCGATGAAGGCAACAACCGCGTGCTCCTGCTGGTTGGAGGGGCGCAGACCCTGCCGGTGGTTCCGCTTTATGCCCCGAGCGTGTCGGTTCCCATTGATCTTCCCCACAATAATGTAACCTATCGGGTGGACATGACCCAACAGGTCCAACTCGGTAACTTCCGGCCCGATCTCGGAGACACTGTCACGGTTACGGGAGCGCTACTGCTCTGGAATTGGGGCGCTGGCTCCGTCTTGACCAACAATCCGGCGCTGTCAGGCGACGCCAGTAACATTTACTCTGCAGTCATTGACGTTCAGGGTTATCCCGGCGCCGCCGGAGGCGACTTTAAATTCCGGATGAACGGTATTTGGGAAGAATTGGCACTCGGAGGCAACCGGAATTTTACGATCGCGGGCGGTGATCAGGTGTTGCCGGTCTATTACTATTACGACCAACCGATCGGTCCGGTAACCAATGCTAACGTTACGTTCCAAGTGGACATGACCCCGCAGGTATTGACCGGCGGTTTCACCAATGGAGTGAGTGCGGTGACCGTGTCTGGACTGTTCAACGGCTGGAGCAGTGGCACCCCGTTGACCAACGACCCGGCCCTACAGGGACTTGCGAGCAATGTCTATTCTACGACGATTTCGATTGCCAATCCCGTTGGGACGGTGCCCACCACCACCGTCGGCCTCGCAAACCGGTACAAATTCCGGGCGGACTCTGGCTGGGAATCGGCCGCGATCTACGGCGTCGGCAATAACAAGGACCGGCAGTTGATCATAACGGGTGGCGATCAAGTTCTGCCTTTGGTGACCTACAATGACGCAACGTTGTGCGATGTATTGCTTCAGGCCACTGCGACCACTTTTGTGCTGCAGTTGACTAACGGTACCATGGACCGAAATGGTGTACCCTTCGTCAAGGGAAACGACACGGTTTGGATCAACGGACCCATGATCAACCCGGCTTGGGCGGCTTGGAATACGAATGAGTGTGTTCAAATGACCAACAACCCTGTGGGCAGCGACTTCTATGAAGCGACCATCGTTATTGGAGCCGGAAAGTCCCGGGCGGTTACATTCAAGTTCGGTCTTTCTGACCCGGTTAATTCGCTCCATGGCTTCCTCGACAATGAAGCCCCGCAGTTTTCGGATCATGTTCAATACATCCGCACGGACAGCCCAACGGCTACATTGTCGGTGGCTCAGTTCGGGACCAACTTCACCTCGACCCTGGTGGAACCTGCCTTCGGCAATCTGAAAGCCGGCGCGCCTTCCGGTGGTAGCGTGCCCATTACCTGGCTGGGCGGCCCATGCGTCACCTTGCAGAGCCGGTCGAGTCTGACCGTCGGACCGTGGATTGATCATCCAGCGACGGGTGGCAAGAATTCGACCAATTGGCCGAATACCGGCGGCACGCAGTTGTTCCGCTTGTATAAGCGACCAAACTTGTAAGCGCCAAAAAATAACGCCCACCCCGACTGATGGTCGGGGTGGGCAAAACACTACTTCCTCCAACCCACCTGAAATGAGAAATCGAAAATCCGGCTTCACCTTGATCGAACTCCTGGTGGTCATTGCCATCATCGCCATTCTCGCGGCCATGCTGCTGCCGGCGTTGAGCAAAGCCAAGACCAAGGCCCAGGGCATCTTGTGCATGAACAACACCAAGCAATTGATGTTGGCGTGGCAAATGTACGCTGGGGATAATAGCGAACGAATCGTGATGAGTTACCACGGTGGGGCCGCCCAAGGAGGATCGATTGCCGCGGATCGAAACGCGGCGCCGTGGGTGGTAGGTTGGCTGGACTGGACGACTTCTGGCGACAACACGAATGTTCTCTTCCTGATTGATGAAAAGTATGCGCGCTTGGGGCGCTACGTGGGCAACAACAAGAACATCTTCAAGTGTCCGGCCGACAAGTACGTGAGCTCGGCGCAACGCAGCCGGGGTTGGAGCGAACGCGTCCGGAGCATATCTGGCAACATTGGCATCGGGGATGGCAATGCCGAGACCGGGCCGTGGGATGGGATTTACAAGCACATCAAGAAGACGTCGGACTTCATTTATCCGGGCCCCGCGGAGACCTGGGTCTTTACGGATGAGCATCCGTGCAGCATCAATGACGCGGGCTTCTTCAACCCTTACGTTTCCTCCTGGGTGGATCAGCCGGCCAGCTACCACAATGGCGCGGCGGGCTTCTCCTTTGCGGACGGTCATTCCGAAATCCACAAGTGGGTAGCCTCGCTCAGCACCCCCGCCGCTCAAAGAGTGGATACCACATTTAACGGGGTGACGGCCACCACGGTGATACGGGGTGACAAGGACCTCAGCTGGTTGAGCTATCGCGGCGGCCGCGTGTCGAACCGTTACTATTAGGGCAGCCCGCATGGACCGGGCATAACTCGCATACCAGAATTGGCGCGCTTCCGTCCTTCCGTCCTGTGACGGAAAGGGGCTGGCTTGTGCGGAGGGTAAGCGCCGGTATTTTAAAATCACCATACGCCAAGGCCTTCCTGTTGTGGTCAGCAGTAAAGTTCTTCGGGCGTACCGTCCTGACCATGCGCGGGCTGTCCCCCAATCAATTCATGATCTTGCCGCGCCTGCTGTCCAGTCTGCTCGCGGTGATTCTGCTCGGAATGGTCCGGTCACTGGCCGACGCACCCGCAGTCACCCGGGTCGAACCACCAAACTGGTGGCCTGATCATTCGGTCAATCCCGTGCGGCTGTTGATCTCCGGCTCGAAACTCACCGACGCACGAGTCGAGTCGCCAGCGGGGTTTGACGCGACAAACCTGCGCGTAAGTGACAATGGAACTTTCCTGTTCCTTGACCTGCGCATTCCAACCCGCGCTGCCGCCACCAACGTTCCGCTCCGGATCGTGACGTCCGCCGGTGCGACGACCGCGAATTTTTTCCTGCTCAATCCGCTATCGCGCGCCGGCCACTTTGCCGGTTTTTCACCGGATGACGTGATTTACCTGGTGATGCCTGATCGGTTTGCCAATGGCGATCGGGAGAATGACGACCCACCCGCGTCGCCTGGATTGCTTGATCGCACCAAACCGCGGCATTATCACGGAGGCGATCTGGAGGGCATTCGCGCGCATTTGCCCTATTTGCGCCACCTCGGGGTCACCACGCTCTGGACGACGCCGTGGTATGACAATGTCAATCACCTGAATCAGCTCGAAAAATACACCGCTGACAACCGCCGCACCGCAGATGGCCAGCCGTCCACCGATTATCACGGCTATGGGGCGGTGAATTTCTATGCGGTGGAGGAACACTTCGGTGATTTGTCCCAGTTGTGCGGACTTATCAATGACGCCCATGCCGCCGGCCTTAAAGTGATTCAGGATCAGGTTGCCAATCACACCGGCCCTTATCATCCGTGGGTGACGAATCCACCCACACCGACCTGGTTCAACGGGACGGTGGCAAATCATCGCGACAACTCCTGGCAAACCTGGACCATTGCGGCCACCAATCCGCCCGCCGACAAACTCCGCTCCACGCTGGACGGGTGGTTTATCAATCTGCTGCCTGATCTCAATCAGGAGGATCCGGAGACCGCCATGTATCTGATTCAGAATTCGCTCTGGTGGATCGGCATGACGGGCCTCGATGCCGTGCGGCAGGACACGCTGCCTTATGTGCCCCGCACTTACTGGTCGCGCTGGACGTCCGCGCTCAAATGCGAATACCCGCGGCTAACGGTCCTGGGCGAAATGTGGGACGGTAACCCGCAACTGGTATCGTTTTTCCAGGGCGGCCGGGCTCGATTCGACGGCGTGGATTCGGGCGTCGATACGCTATTCGATTTTCCGCTCTATTACGCCCTGCGAGACGTGTTTGCCAAAGGTCAGCCCATGACGCGCCTGGCTGCGACGCTGTGCGCCGACACAAACTACGTTAATCCGCGCGTGCTCGTCACATTCCTCGGTCTGCATGACACCCCGCGCTTCATGAGCGAACCGGGGGCGACAACGGAGGGCCTGAAAAACGCCTTCACGTTTCTGCTCACCACCCGCGGGACGCCGATGATCTATTATGGCGACGAAATCGCCATGACCGGCGGTGGGGACCCGGACAATCGCCGCGACTTTCCCGGCGGCTGGCCGGAGGATGCGCGCACTGCCTTTGAGAAATCGGGCCGCACCTCGGAGGAGGAATCCGTTCACGCCCACGTGCGGCGGCTTCTCCAACTCCGTCAACGATTGACCCCGCTGCGGCGCGGGGATTTTGTGGAACTCGTTGCCAACACGAACGCCTATGTCTTCGCCCGCGCCCTCCCGCAAGCATCCGTTGTCGTGGCGTTCAACAACTCCGCCCAGCCGTTGACCCTGGATTTGCCGCTCGCGAAGTTGGACCTCGCCGGCGCGACATCCCTGACGGACCGGTTGGGCAGCCTCGGCACGTTCCTGGTGGCCCAGGGGAAGGTGAGACTCACGCTCGCCGCCCGGAGCGCCGCAGTGCTGACACCATAGCTGGCGGCCGGCTTATCGCCGCTTGCGATCAGAGTTGACAGGGCTCCGGAACCGGGCAGGGCGGTGGGGCGGGGCTGCGGTCAGAACAGCGTGTAAATGAACGGGGCGAGACCAGTGCCGGACAACAGGACCAACAGGCCGAGCAGCAGGAGGAGGACGATGATCGGCAGCATCCACCATTTCTTGTTCGACTTAAGGAAACCCCACAGTTCGCTGACAAACCCACCGCCGGATTGTTCGGCGGCACTTTCAAACTCGCTCCGCTTGGGTTTCTTCATGAGGTGACGCGGCTGCAGACGTGCTCAAAATTGTTTTAGATAGCGGCCCGGTTCGGTTCGTTCGGGATGAGACTGCCACAGGCTGACACCTTCCGGCGGACGTTTCAATTGCAGAATGTCGCGTCCGCGGAGACGCATGAACAGCGCAACCGGGGTGATTACGAGAAAGAACATCAGCAGCAACACGAGTTGGGAAATGATCCAGCCAATTGGATAGGTGATGGCCGTCGCGAAGAGGAACACCCACCGCATCAACGCCGGTCGTCCCAATCCGATCAAACCCAGCAACGCCACCATACCCAAAACCAGCGCCACGCCAGGCTGATGACGCACGAGGACCCGATAGCCAGCCAGTCCCACGAAGACGACCAGCCACGCACCCGCGAACTGTCGGAGCATGCGGGGCGTTGGATCAAGGGGAAGGGCGAACCGTTTCATGGCAGCAAATCAATCGGGTGAAAAAGTAGCCAGATGCTGTTGCTTTTCGGCATCCGAAGGGGCGTCCTTCAAGTCGGCCTTGAGCAACAGAAAATCCTCCAACACCAGCGCATCCATGTCTGTCCAGCGGAAACAACGATAGGCGTCGGCGGGCGATTCGACAATCGGTTCGCCGCGCACATTGAAGCTGGTATTTACCAGGGCTGGGCAGCCCGTGGCCTTCTCAAAGGCTTTCAACAACCGGTAAAACCGCCCGTGCCGTTGGGCATTCACCGTCTGGATCCGCGCACTGTAATCCACATGGGTGACCGCTGGCAGGGTGGAACGCACGACATTCACGCGCTTCCGCAAATCGGCGTCGGCGGTCATGGTCCGGGTCTCCTCTTCGGTCAAAGTCTTTCGCTGTTGGGTTTTGACGGGCGCCACGAGGAGCATGTAGGGGCTCTCCGTCTCCGGCGGCAGCTCAAAGTATTCCGCCGCCCTTTCCTGCAATACGCACGGGGCAAACGGCCGAAAGCTTTCCCGGTATTTGATTTTCAGGTTCATTGTGGCCTGCATCGCACCGTTTCGTGGGTCACCCAGGATGCTGCGTGCTCCCAAGGCCCGCGGGCCAAACTCCATTCGACCGCAAAACCAACCGACAATCTTGCCCTGCGCGAGCAATTCGGCGACTTCGGCCAGCAGTTGCGCTTCGTCGGGGAAACGGCGAAAATTCGCCGCCTGGCCGCGCAGAAATTCTTCAATCTCCGCATTGGGATGCTGCGGGCCCAAGAGGCTGCCCTGTTGCGAATCTTGACCTGCTGGCATCCGGGGATTTTCGAGCAATTGATGCCAGGTGAACAACGCCGCCCCCAGCGCGCCCCCTGCGTCGCCCGCGGCAGGCTGAATCCACAAATCCTGGAACGGTCCTTCGCGGAGCAGCCGTCCGTTCGCGACACAATTCAGCGCCACGCCCCCGGCCAGCACGAGGCGCGGCAACTTGGTTTGCCGCTGGGCTTCAACAGCCATTCGCATGATCACTTCCTCGGTCACTTGTTGGATACTTGCCGCCAGATCCATGTGCCGGGGTTCGATGGGCGACTCCGGGGACCGCGGCGGCCCCCCAAACAGCTGGTCGAAACGGCGATTCGTCATCGTCAGCCCATGGCAATAATCGAAATAGGCCAGGTTCATCCAGAGGCTGCCATCGGGCCGGACGTCCACCAGATGCTGGCGGATCTTGTCGGCGAAGATGGGTTTGCCATACGGC
>CAZIJO010000094.1:0-20671 GCA_964539515.1 uncultured Bifidobacterium sp.
TTGTCCGCATCGTCTGAGCGCTGGCCTGTCCATTTTCCGAAAGGCATTAGGGTTAAGCCGTGTCGTTGTCAATTCTCTCAAACCAACTCCAGAACTTCTTTTTACTGTCGTGCCACGAGTGTAGCTCGCCGCTCGGCTCGTGCAGCAAAACTCTCCAGCGAAAATCCGGGTCTGAACTCGGCGCAATTACTGTCCAGACCTCGCCGGGCGAGTGGACCTCGCGAGTAAGCCTGCCCTCGTAGTCACGCAAGGTGAACTCGCGGAGCAAACGCACGCGCTCGCCAACTTGGACACCGCAAAGATACTTCGTGCCGCTCGGTTTGGCGCTGTCGTTTGGCTGAGGCTTCGATTTCAATATGATTTGTGAGGACGCCTAAATGTGATTCAACGACAGAGAACCGTTTAACACAGTAAGCGAACTCCGCGTCTCTGCGTCTCCGCGGTTAATGTTGTTAGGGATTACTCCCAACATCAACTGAACAACTCCTTGATCAGCCGGCCCTGGTTCACGAGTGGAATCGGGCGGCCTGTGGTCGTGTGCAAAATTTGGCCCGGGTCAATACCGAGTTTGGTGTAGAGCGAGGCCGCGAAGTCCTCCGGCCGATACACGTTGTCCGAGGCGTAGTAACCTTTGGGATCCGTCGCCCCCACGATCTGGCCGCGGGGTACGCCCGCCCCGGCCAGCAACACCGACATCGCCCCCGGCCAGTGGTCACGTCCCGCATCCTTGTTGATTTTCGGCGTTCGGCCAAATTCACCCAACACAACGACGAGCGTGTTATCGAGCAGCCCGCGTTCATCGAGATCCTTGATCAATGCCGCCAGCCCCTGATCGAGCCGTTTGCCGTGATCGCCCCGATAGGCCTCGAAGATTTTCGTGTGATGATCCCAGCCGCCGTATTGAACCGTGACGAAACTCACCCCCACGGAAACCAGCCGGCGCGCCAGTAACAGGCGCTGTCCAAAATCATTTCGCCCGTAGCTGTCACGCACCGCATCGGTTTCGCGATGAATGTCGAATGCTTCCTGTGCTTCCTTTGAGCGGACGAGTTCCAGTCCTTGCGCGAAGAACTCATCGAAAGTGACCGCTGGATCCTCGGCCAGCTTGTCCGAGTAGCGCACCATCCGGTCCAGCGCCTGGCGCATTTCGAGCCGGCCCTTCGCGCGGGCTTCATCAATCTCCGCCGGCAGCGTCACGTCGCGCACCCGAAACGATTTGCTGTTCGGGCTGCCATCAATCACAAACGGGGCGTGCTGCCCGCCGAGAAAGTTCGGTCCGCCCGAGCGCGTCACACTCGGCACCGACACGTAGGCCGGCAGACCGTTGCGAATGCCGCGCTCGTAGGAAACCATCGAGCCGAAGGACGGATGAAAAGTCACGAACGCACCGCAGGCCACCGGCGCCGGCGTCGGCATGCCGGTCATCAGATAGTGATTGCCGCCGCCGTGGTTCGGGTCCTTGTGGTGCAGCGAGCGCAAGATGGTGAATTTGTCGGCCATCGCCGCGAGCTTCGGAATAGCTTCACTGAAATGCACCCCCGGCAGCGGCGTGGGAATGTCCTTGAACTCGCCGCGGATTTCCGATGGGGCGTCGGGCTTGGGATCGAAGGTTTCGTAGTGGGAAGGCCCGCCATCCAGCCACACGAAGATGCAGTTTACATTGCTGCCCGGCCGCAGTGCCCGTTTGGCTTCGCGGCCCGGCGCACTCGCCGCGGCCTGCAACCGCAGCAAATCGCAGAATCCCAGTCCCAATGCGCCCCGCAATCCGAGTTGGAGAAAATCCCGGCGGCGGATGCCGGCGCAATTGACGTTGAGGGTACTCATGCGGATTTCAATGATTAAACACAAATTCCGGCGAGTTAAGCAACGCCCAAAGCACATCCTCGGTTGCCGCCTGCCGCTCCTTGGTCTCGGTCCCAAATCCGGCGCAGGCCGCCGCCAGTTCCTCGGCCGCCGGCGGGCGGGCAAAAGCCGCGAGATAGAGTTCGGTGACGATTTCCGCGGGCGTCTTTTCGCTGCCGGCCAGCTGATGCGCGCGGCCTCGGGGATTGGTCAGCTTCGCCTGCAACCCCTGGGAATTCATCAAGTGCAGGGACTGGACGACACTGGTTCGCAGGTCGCGTTCGCACGGGGCATCGGTGCTGGCGTTGGGCCGGCCAAAGGCATCGAGGAAATGCGATGGAGTTTTGAAGGTCCACGTCTGGATCGCGCGCGCACCGGGAGGGCAGCCGTCGAATTCGTCCGCCACGCCGGTCACATCGCAAACCGCATCGAGCATCACCTCCGCCGGCAACCGCCGCCGGGCGGAGCGGGAAAAGTGTTTCGTATCCGCGAGGTTCGTTTCGTTGGGGGCCGAACTGAGCTGATACAACTCGGAGTTCAGGATCGTCCGCATCAGGTGCTTCAAATCATAACCGTGTCGTGTGAAGTCGGCGGCCAGCGCGTTGAGCAAGGGTTCGTTTACCGCGGGGTTCGAGACCCGGAAATCGTCCACCGGCTCCACGAAACCGCGGCCAAAGTAACTGCCCCAGATGCGGTTCACCGCGGCACGGGCGAAGTAAGGATTCGCCGGATCCGTCAGCCAGGTGGCGAGGGCGAGGCGGGGATCCACCTTCTCTTTCGCCTCCACCTGGGGGCCGTCAAGCGGGCGCGGCGTGAGGACGGCTTCGGTGACGGGATGTTGCACTGTCCCGCCCGGGGCGAAATAAAAGGTCTCGGTGCCGGCGGAGATGGGCGGGGAAAGACCGGCGCCCTTTTGTTTCACCGGGCCGAAGAAGGCGGCGAATTGATAGAAGTCGTCCTGGCTCCATTTCTCATTGGGATGATGATGACATTTGGCACATTCCATCCGCACCCCAAGGAGTACCTGGCTGAAGATCGTGGTCAGGTCGGCGGGCTCCCGGCGATCGCGATAGACCACCGCCGGGCCGTCGTGATGATTGCTCCCCTCCACCGTGAGGAGGGCGCGAGCGAACTCGTCGTAACGGAGGTTCTCCCGAAACGCCGCCCGTAACCACTGGTCGAGCAGGTAGACACTCTTCACGCCAACCCGGTCCGGATTCGGGCGCAGCAGGTCGGCCCACTTGTTTGCCCAATAGTCCGCCCAGGCCGGATCGGCCAGCAATTGCTCAATCCAGCGCTTGCGTTTATCCGCCGCCGGGTCGGCCAGGAAAGCACGCACTTCCGCAACGGTCGGCAGCCGGCCAATCGTGTCCAGCGTGGCGCGGCGCAAAAATTCCGCGTCCGAACTTCTGGCGGAAGGGAAGAGGCCGAGTTTCTGAAAATGGGCGTAGCCCAGCTCATCGATGAAGTTGGCGGCGGGCAACCCCACATACCGGCTGGCCGGCAAAAGGGCATCCGCCGGCACGGTCAGCCGGGCGGCCGCCACCTGACCCATGAACCGGGCCACCACGACGCTCTCGCCGTTGTTGTTTCCCACTCGTATGGAACCGGCCTCATCAACGGTGACGAGGTCCTTGTCCGGCGATACAAATTCGGTGAGCGCGGTCACATCCCGTTCCGAGTTGTCATCATATCGGGCCGTGACCGTCAATGTTACTTTGTCACCGTGACGATAAGTGCCCGTGGCGGGCGCTACCTGGAGGCCAACGAGGGCCGGTTCATTCGTCCGTTGGTACGGCATGCCGGCAGCGATCCAAGCTATCAACATCCGGTAGATGGGCGAGCCGGGTTGGAAGCGCTGTCCACCCTCGTGATCCAGGGCCATTGTCGGTTTGAGCAACAGCAAACTGGTTTCCGGTGCCGCGGGCGCGACCCGCCGGCCGCGGCCGTCTTTCACGATCTCCGCGTAATCGCCGCGGGGATCGTAGCTGAACACCGAGAGTTTGAAGCCGTTCTGTCCCTCCGGCTTGGCGTGGCAGGAGCCGGCCATGCAACCGGCACGGGCGAGGGCGGGCAGGACATCGTGAACAAAGGACGGGACGGTTTCCGCGGCGGCGACGGCGCCACCGGCAGCCGGGGCCGCTGGCGATTCATGCCCGGGCCCCAGGCTCGCCTGCACTTTGCCCTCCGGATCCAGCACGCGCACCATGCCATCCTGGCTGCCAATGATGATACGGGTGCCGTTGCTGCTGACGGCCACCGCCTGCACCGCTTCGCCCCAGCGACCGAGCTGCTTTTCACTCGCGGTCTCGGAACTTTGCGCGCCGTCGTGGCGTTTGAAGTCCTTCAAGGTGGCGGCCCGGCCATCCTCGTCGGCCACAACCACGGTCTTGCCATCCGCCGACCACACCGCGGCCGACAGGCCGTGCTTGCGCCCGGCAATGCTGACGACGCTCTCCCGTGACTTTACATCCCATAGCTTGATCTGCTTGTCGCTGCCGATGGAAAGTAGTTCGGTGGCATGCGGGTTGAAGGCGACACCGGTGACCGCGCCAAGGTGACCTTCATAACGCGCGATCTCCGTTTGGGACACCAGTTCCCAAAGCTTGATCAGCTTGTCGCTCCCTGCGGTCGCCAGACGGCCGCCCTCGGCAGCGATGGCCAGCGCGTTGATTGCGTCGTCGTGGGCCGGCCAGGCGTTGAGCAGTTTGCCGTTCTCCGTGGCAAACACCCGGACCCAGGCGGCGCTGCCGGCCGGGCTTTCCGCGGCGATCAACGCACCCCCGAATGGCGAGAACGCCAGGGCGGTCACGCGGCCGGTGATGTTGCTGCCAGTCTGCCAGACCAATGAAAGATCGACCGCATCGCGCACTTGCAGCTCACCCTGACTCCCGCTGGCCAACCGGCGTCCATCGGAACTCCACGCCAGCGAACGGATGACATCGCGATGCACGTTGGTTTCCGTCAACACGGGAAAGTTGGTGACCGAGAGATCGTAGAGCATCAACCGCGAGCCCCGCCCTACGGCGAGCCTTGAACCGTCCGGCGACAAGGCGAGCGCCAGGACCGGTTGATAGGATGCCGGAAGCGGACGCCAATGCACCTCGGTGCGCGCCGGATCCGGGCGCAGCGCGGCTTCGTCCCACGGAGTTCCAGCTTGAACCCAGTCCCGGAGGATTCCGACCTGTCGCGGTGTAAGCTGCTTCCTGGGTGGCATGTGGGGGTCGGCATCCGCCGCCAGCACCCGCAGAATCATGCTGGCTTCCGGATTCTTGGCGGAAACCACCGGCCCGACCTCGCCCCCCGCGAGCAACGCTTTGCGGGAGGTGAGCGTCAACCCGCCTGCGTGCTTTTCCCCGCCATGACAGGAGATGCAATTATCCCGCAGCAACCGCATGGCGTTGACCGCGGTGGGCTCGGAAGGCTTGCGGGAAACCCCGGTCGAGCAACCGATCACAATGGCGAGCCCGGCCAGCAGCATTCCGGCGGGCGCCGCCACCAGCCATAATCCATCTTGGTGAGTCAATCGGGTGGCCACACCTAACTATTAAGAGTCTGACGCAAGAAAAACAAGACTGCGATCATTCGCCGGACGCAACGGCAGCGCGATCGCCACTACGCCGCTGCCGTCGCCAAATTCGAAGTCGTGGCGGCGCTTCCGACCCGCTCGGCAATCTTGATGCCAGAAAGGATCGAGTCACTGAGCGAAACGCCGTCGCGATAGTGGCCCGCGAGGTAGAAGCCGGGCGCCTGGGCCTCGATTTTTGTCATCAACTCCTTGAAGCGTCCGTAGCCGAGATTGTACTGCGGGATGGCCTTTGGATAGAGAACACAATGTTGGAACGTGGGCTGGCTGCGTACCCCGAGCAACTGACGCAGATCCTCGCACACGAGTGCCACGAGTTTTTCCTCCGGCAGGGTGGCCAGATCCGGATAGCGCTCGCCACCGACGTACGTGGTGAGGGTGAGATGGCCGGCGGGGGCACGATTCGGGAACAAGGAGGAGGAAAAGAGCGTGCCGAGGCTCTTGAAGCCGGCGATCTTGGGGATCAACATGCCGAAGCCGGTGCACGGATGCGCCACGTCGGCGCGGCGAAAGCCAAGCACCACGCTGGCGACGGGCGGATAGCGGATCTCGGAGAATGCTGAAAGATCCAGCCTGGCGGGGCGGTGCTGCTGCGCCGCCCCACCTTCAGAGCCGCCCGGCTGCGCCGCCCTCCCACAGTTGATTTCCAATTCCGCCAGCTTCGGCGCGGTACCGCAAAAGATCACCGCGCAATGTTCTGAACTCGCTTCGCCGCTGGCATCGCGGAGTCCAACCATCCAACCGCCTTCGGTCTGGGTGAGCCGGGTGACCGCCGTGTGCAATCGCACCGCTGACCCGAGCTGCGTGCGAAGCGTGTCCGGCAGGACTTGCAAGCCTTCGTCAAAGGAGAATTTGGGGGCGCGGTCCTTGGCAATTTCGCCGCGGCGCTTACGCTCGCGGGCGCCGAAGATCTGGCCTTTGATCATCGAACCATAATTGTCCTCCAGCGCCTTGAGCTTGGGAAAAGCGTGCGTGACGGATAGCCGGTACGGGTCTCCGGCGTAAATGCCGCCGACGAGCGCGTCGATGGCGTGATCGAGAAATTCCTGGTTGAACCGCCGGATCACAAATTGGGCAATGCTTTCCTCCTCCCCGTCCCGCCGCGGCGAAACAAACGGCTCGCGCAGCACGGCGAGCTTTGCTTTGTACGAGAAAAGTTCCGTGCTGAAGAAACCCAACGGCGAACCCGGCATGGCGACGGGGCGGCCATATCGCACGACATACCGGGCCTCGGCTTTGGGATCGGGATTCAGTTTGCGCGCCTCCAGGCCGGCATCGCGGATCAGGTCAGCGATCTTGGGCGAAGTTTCGAGGATCGTGTTGGGGCCGAATTCCGCGAGGTAGCCGTCCCGGCGCAGCGATTGAATCACGCCCCCGACGCGGCCGGTGGCTTCATACAGGGTGACGGGCACGCCGCGGCGCTGGAGGGAAAAGGCGGCGGTCAGCCCCGTGATCCCTCCGCCAATGATTGCCACCGATTTCATCGGCAACCAGACTGGGATAGCGGCTTCGTGGACGCAAGCGAAACACGCCCGGCGGATGGCCGACGCAGCATCATCGCTCCAAACTCGCGGCCGCCCGCGCGGACAGGATCTTCTGCGACGGCACAAACCCCGCAATGAACTGGCGGCGGAACTCGGAAAAAGTACCCGCCGCGATCGCGGCGCGAACGTCGGCCATCAGCTTCACATACATGTGCGAGTTGTGGACGCTCAACATCCGCAGACCAAGGATTTCATTCACACGGAGCAGATGGCGCAGATAGGCGCGGGTGAAATTGCGGCAGGCAAAGCAATCGCAGCCTTCCTCAATCGGTCCGAAGTCCACCTTGTAAGCGCTCCCTTTCAGGCCGATTGCCCCTTTGCGGGTGTAGGCCGTGCCGTTGCGTGCCACGCGCGTTGGCAGCACGCAATCGAACATGTCCACCCCGCGGGCGATCAACTCCACCATCTGCGCCGGGGTGCCGAGCCCCATCGCGTAGCGGGCTTTGGCGGCGGGAAGGAAGGGTTCGGCCAGTTCCACGGCTTTCATCATTTCCGGCTCGGGTTCGCCCACGCTCACGCCGCCGATGGCGTAGCCGTCGAATTCCATCGCCACGAGCGCCTTCGCGCATTCCTCGCGCAACGCCGGGTTGCTTCCGCCCTGGCAGATACCGAAAACAAGCTGTCCCTCCGCGCGCGGCTGTTCGCGGCACTCGCGGGCCCAGCGGATCGTGCGCTCGACGGCCAGGCGTTGTTCCTTCGCGGGGGCGTCGTGGGGCGGACATTCATCGAACGCCATGGCGATGTCCGAGCCCAGGGTGCGCTGGATTGCCATCGCCTCCTTTGGCCCGAGGAACAAAGGCGATCCGTCCAGATGCGACCGGAACTCGACGCCATGGGTCTTGATTTTGCGGATTTTGGCGAGGCTGAACACCTGGAACCCGCCGCTGTCCGTGAGGATCGGCAGGTCCCAATGGATGAACCGGTGCAGCCCGCCCGCCGCGCGGATGATGTCGAGGCCGGGGCGGATGTAGAGATGATACGTGTTGCCGAGGATGATCTGCGTGCCCATCTCGCGCAGTTCGCGCGGGTCAATTGCCTTCACGCTGCCCTGGGTGCCCACCGACATGAACACCGGCGTGTCCACCACACCATGCGCCGTGGTCAGGCGGCCCAACCGCGCCTTCGAGTGCGCGTCGGTTTTCAGAAGTTCAAACATTCGGGGCGAGGTTGTAACGCAAAGCCGCGAAGAGGCAAAGGATGGAATCTGATCGAGCACCAACGGACTGTTCAGTCTATTGTGCTTTAACGAGAAGGAGACCCTTGGGTGCATTTGCTGAATTGCGCTGTGATAAGGTGAAATGTAGAGGGTCGCAATGTGAACCCCTTTTGGATGCCCGACTTAATAATTGTCGATAGGACAGGATGGGGGCCTTTGTCTCAGTCGAACATGGCGATGAAATGTTACTATGTCGCTGGTGGCTCGAGCAATCGCCGGGGCAGATCGCGGTGGCCGTGCATGGCCCGGCGCATGATTACCTGCCCGGCGGCTTCCTCGTAGAACAAGAGGTGCTTTTGGAATGGACGGAACACCACGAAAAATCGCCAGTCACAAAGCCGAGGATGTTTGAATCCGCCGGGCGGACCAATTTGCGGGTGCTGCTCAACAAGATGGCAAGCGGCTTGCACGATGTCGAGATAACGATCAGCCACGTCCCATCCGGCATTGACCGAATACCATTCGTAATGGCGCTCGATGTCCGCGATAAAATCATCGGACTTGCGCAGGCTCATGCGCCGGAGGCTTTCGCCCGCCCTCGGACTCGTTCGCGAATTGCCTGAAAATCGCCGTTGGTCAGTGGAGTAGTGGGCTGGTCGGCCGCCTCGAGCAACCAAGCTTCCAGTTCCGGAGTGAAGTTAAACGGATGGCGTTGCTGTTCCCGCAGGGAGCGGATGATGTCATTGACCAGTTCGCTGGCGTCGGTGCAAGCACCAGAACGCACTTGAGCTTCAACATATTCTTCCACGTCTCGGGCAAGGGCGACGGTCATGGCGCGACACTATTCTTGCCGGTCACGTTTTGCAAGCGGCAGTTTCCTGTGGTCCATGTCTCCTTCGCTTTCAGCCGTTCGCTGGCCATCAATCGTCTTTACTTGCCCGGTCCAACTTCCAAACATTCGGTCATGCCGAATTGTGGACGCGCGTTGATCCTGGCCGGGCTGTTGCTGGGCCGCTTCGGCGTTGCGGCCGCGGGCGCGGCTGTGCCGGCATACATCGTTGATCCGGCGCCGGGTGGCCTTCCCCAAAGCTCCGTCATCGCCATGGCCCAGGCGCGCGATGGTTATCTCTGGCTGGGCACGCTCAACGGGCTCGCGCGCTTTGACGGCAACCGGTTCGAGGTTTTCACCGAATGGAATACGCCAGGGCTGATCAGCAGCAAGATTGTGCGGCTATTCGCCGACCGGCAGGGCGCGTTGTGGGTGGGCGCGGGCGGTGGCGGCGTGAATGTTATCAAGGAGGGACGGGTGACCAGGCTCGATCTGGGCGGTGGCCCGGGCGCGGAGATTGCCTCGGTCTGCGAAGATGTGACCGGAGCCGTCTGGCTTTACACGGTGGACGGCCGTCTGGCGCGGTGCCGGAACGGGTTCGTTGAGCGGGTCTGGCCGGTGGCCCCGGGCTTCAGTATCTGTCGCGCGGTGATCTCGGATTCGTCCGGTCAAATCTGGATCGGTACCGACACAAGCCTGTACCGCATGGTATCCGATTTGGCCAAACCGGATTTTCAGTTGTTGCTCCAACCCGTTCCGCTGCCGGGCAAACTGGATTTTTTGCTCGCCAGTCGGAAAGGCGGGTTCTGGGAATTTGCCAATGGTCGGATTCTTAAGTTGCAGACCAACGGCGTGGAACGCGATTTCGGCGCTTATCCGTGGCTTACCAATCGCATCATGTCGGCTTTGGAGGATCATGCGGGTCATCTGGTCGTGGGCACCCAGAATGGGGGAGTATTTCGCTTTGATGCCGACGGCCAGAGCCATCGCGTGCCGGGCTTGTCCCATAACACGGCGCTGTCCCTCGGGGAAGATCGCGAAGGCAATCTTTGGGTCGGCACGGACGGCGGCGGGTTGATTCGCGTAAAACGAAATCCCTTCAGCATCGCCGAGGTGTCGCGCGACGAGGTGGTGCAGTCCACCTGCGAAGATGCGGCGGGGGGACTGTGGCTGGGTTTCAATGGCAAAGGGGCCCGCTATTGGAAGGACGGGACGGTGCACGACTACGGCGAGGCGCAGGGGCTCGGGCGAAATTTTTCAGCCGTACTCGTGGATCGTCAGCGGCGGGTCTGGATTGGCACCCGGGGGGCGGGATTGTTCCAGTTGAATTCAGATCGCTTCCAACCGGTGACCGAGGCCCGCCTTTTTGGGCGAAATATTTCGGCCCTTTATCAGGATCGCAGCGGGCGCATTTGGGTGGGCACCGACGCGGGCCTGGCCTGTTGGGACGAGCGTGAATGGCGCTGGTTCGATCAGGACCGCGGCCTGACCGGAAATGAAATCACGGCCATCGCGGATGATGCCGACGGTAATCTATGGATCGGCACGGCCCGCGCGGGTTTGAACCGTTGGCGGGACGGCCAGTTCACCACGTTTCCCAGGACGAACGGGCCGCCCTGTGAGAATATCACCTCGCTCTGCGTCGATCGCGCCGGCGGATTGTGGGTGGGGACGGGCAACGGCCTGGGGCGATTTCACGCGGGACGGTGGCGTCGGTTCACCAAGGAGGACGGCCTCGCCAGCGACAGCATCAACTACCTGATCGAAGACGAGCAGGACAACCTCTGGATCGGTTCTAATGCCGGCCTGATGCGCCTGGCCACGCAATCCCTGACCAATTCCGTTTTTGAGCGAAACACAACGATCACTTGTCGTTCTTACGGGACCGGGGATGGTCTGCCCACGAGCGAATGCTCGCAAGGTTCGCAACCCGCCGCCTGCCGCACCCGCGATGGGCGGCTCTGGTTTCCCACCATCCGCGGCTTGGTGACCGTCAACCCCGCGGAACTCCAGCCCAATACCAACGTGCCGCCCGTCGTCATTGAATCGGTCTTGCTGGACGACAAAGAACAGAACACGAATGCCCTGCATGCCAGCTGGGCGCGCGACATTATCGTGCCGGCGGGCAACGAGCGATTGGAGATTCATTACACCAGCCTCAGCCTGTCCGCCCCGAAACTGGCCCGGTTCAAATACCGGATGGAAGGGCATGAGAAGGATTGGACGGAAGCAGGCGACTTGCGCGAGGCGCATTACCAGAAGCTGCCGCCAAAACGCTACCGCTTTCAGGTCACCGCCTGCAACGAGGATGGCATTTGGAATCCGAAACCGGCCACGCTGGCGATCCTTGTCCTGCCGCCGTTCTGGCAGGAGTGGTGGTTTCTCACCCTCACGGGACTCTGCGTGTTGGGCGCCGTGGTCGGCGTGGTGCATTTTATCTCCACGCAAAAGCTCCAGCGCCAGCTCGCGGAGTTGAAGCAGCAGGAGGCGTTGGAAAAGGAGCGCGCCCGGATCGCCCGCGACTTGCACGATCAACTCGGCGCGAACCTCACGCAGGTGGCATTGCTCGGTGAGATGGCGGAGACCGACAAACATTTGCCGGACGAGATTGAAGGCCACGCCAAGCAGATCGCGCAGACCGCCCGCGACACTTCCCGGGCGCTCGACGAGATTGTCTGGGCGGCGAATCCCTCAAACGATACGCTGGAAGGATTGATCACTTATGCCTGCAAATACGCGCAGGATTATCTGGAGCTGGCCGGCCTGCGTTATCGGCTGGACGTGCCGGCCCGGCTGCCGGCAGTCAACGTTGCACCCGATCTGCGCCACAACGTTTTTCTCGCGTTCAAGGAAGCCGTCAACAACGTGGTCAAACACGCCCGCGCTTCCGAGGTGAAAATCCGCCTGCGCTTGACGCCGACGGCCTTCACGCTGGAGATCGAAGACAACGGCCGGGGCCCCGGGGAAGCGGTCACCAAGACCGGCCGAAATGGTTTGCGCAACATGCGCAAGCGGATGGAAGATGTCGGCGGGTCGTTCGAGCTGGGACCGGGCCCGCAAAGCGGGACGTTGATCCAGCTCACGGCGCCCATTGGAAAACACTGAACCGACCATGCCCATCACCGTTTCGATTGTCGAAGACAACGAGCAGCTGCGCGAGACCCTGGCCCGGGTCATCAACCGGGCGGACGGATTTGCGTGCGTCGGCCAGCACGCCAGCGCCGAAGCCGCCCTCGCTGGCATTCCGAAGGAGAGCCCGAATGCCGTGCTCATGGACATCAACCTGCCGGGCATGAACGGCGTGGAGTGCGTCCGCCAACTGAAACAATTGTTGCCCCAAACGCAGGTCGTGATGCTGACGGCGTACGAGGACACGGAGAATATTTTCAGCTCCCTGGCCGCGGGCGCATCGGGTTACCTGCTCAAGCGTTCCAAGAGTGCCGAAATTCTCGAAGCCCTTCGCGACGTGCAGCAGGGTGGTTCGCCCATGTCCACCCACATCGCCCGCAAGGTGGTGCAATCATTCCAGTCTTCCCCCCGGCCCGCCGCCGCGGCCGCCACACCCGCCGAACCCACCGAGGAACTCTCCCCACGTGAACAGGAGGTGCTCGATTTGCTCAGCCAGGGGTTCATGTACAAGGAAATCTCCGACAAACTCGGAATCAGCTTCGAGACTGTGCGCACCTACATCCGGCGCATCTACGAGAAGCTCCACGTCCGCACCCGCACTGAGGCCGTCGCCAAGGTGCTGCGCCGCTGACTTGGAAACGGCAGCGGGACGGCCACAAAAAGGCACAAAGGGCGCAAAAGAGCCGGGCTGGGTGGAGTGGCTGAGGTAGCACGAGTACGAGCCGCCGCTGGCGGCAAGTCGGTTTACCGTCACTTCACGCTCTTTGCTTTTGCGCCGCTTGGGCCTCCTTTTGGCGGCTTATTCTCGTCCGGAGGGGCGGCCTGCAGCATTGGGGCGGAAGCTTGGGTGGCCCAACAAATCACGCACGGAGTTGGGCAAGAAACGTCAAGGTTTCCCCCTTGGCACAGGCGGCATCGCTTCTTAATATTCCGTCATGCAAGCTGGGCTGCCAACATTAGCTTCCACGGTTGATCCAACCTTTCTCACCACGATTGTTTTATGAAAGACTATCAAGCTGCCGATATCCGTAACTTTGCCGTCGTGGGTCATGCTTCCTCCGGCAAAACCATGCTGAGCGAGGCCATGCTCGCCTGTGCGGGCGTCATCAATCGCATGGGGAGCATAGCCGCCGGGAGCACCGTGTCGGATTATCATGTCAGCGAGCAGCAACGCCAGATCTCCGTGCAGGCCTCCTTGCTGCATCTCGAATGGCTGAACAAGAAATTCAACATCATCGACTGTCCTGGCTACGCGGATTTCATCAGCGAAGGGCTGGGCGCGCTCCGCGTCGGGGACTTCGCGCTGATTGTCGTGAATGCGACCGAGGGCGTCGGCGTGGGTACCGATGCCGTATGGAAATACGCCACGGAAGATGGCATTCCCAAAATGATCGTTCTGAACGGCTTCGACAAGGAGGACACCGATTTTGAAAAGCTGCTCACCGAACTGCGCGAGCATTTCGGGGCGCGGGTGTTTCCCCTCAGTCTGCCGGTGAACCCGGGGCCGGGCTTCAACCAATTGCTGGATGTCATTCGCAGCGAGGTCATCACCTATGCCGGCGACCAGAGCGGCAAGTTCACCGAAGCCCCGGCGACGGGCGCGCTGGCCGAACGCGTCACCGGGATGCACAAACAGCTCATCGAGTACATCGCCGAAGCTGACGATTCGTTGATGGAAAAGTGGATGGAGAAGGGCACGCTCTCGGAGGACGAGCTCCGGGCGGGACTGCACGCCGCGGTGCAAAAACAATCGTTCGTCCCGGTGTTCTGCACGTCGGCGCTGAACAACATCGGCGTGGCGCGGCTGCTGGACATGATTGCGAAGTATGGGTCGTCCCCGGTTGATCGGAAGACCGTCAAAGCCGAGGATGCCGAGGGACGCGAATGCGACGTGACGCTCAACGGCACCGAGACGGTTTGCTATGTTTTCAAGACCATGAGCGAGGCGCAATTTGGCGAGCTGTCCTTCTTTCGCATCTATTCCGGCCAGGTGAAATCGGGGAGTGAACTCTACAACACCGACCGGCGCATCACCGAAAAGATCGGGCAGCTTTATTTGCTCAACGGCCAGACGCGCGATGTGGCGCCCGTTTTGAACGCCGGCGACATCGGGGCGGTGGTGAAACTCAAGGACACCCACACCGGCAACACGCTGTGCAGCGCGAAACATCCCGTGTCCTTGCCGAAGGTGGTGTATCCCAAACCCAATATTCACGCAGCTCTCAAAAGCGTGGTAAAGGGGGAAGAGGAGAAGGTGGCCTCCGGCCTGGCGGCGTTGCACCACGAAGATCCGACCTTTCTCCATCACGTGGACGCCGAACTGCACCAGACCATTCTATCCGCGCAGGGGGAATTGCATCTCGAAGTGATTGCCGACCGATTGCGCCGGCGCTTCGGCGTGCACGTGGAATTGCACGAACCGCGGGTGCGCTACCGCGAAACGATTCGCACCAAAGGTGATGCCAAGCACCGCCACAAGAAGCAAACCGGCGGCTCGGGCCAGTTCGCCGAGGTTTGGATGCGGATTGAGCCCAAGCCGCGTGACTCCGGCGTGGAGTTCACCCATTCCCTCGTCGGTCAGAATGTGGACCGTTCGTTTGTGCCGTCCGTCGCGAAAGGCGTGGCCAAAGCCTGCGAGGAAGGCATCCTGGCGGGCTATCGCGTCGTGGATGTGCAGATTGACTTTTACGACGGCAAAATGCACCCGGTGGATTCCAAGGACATCGCGTTCCAGATTGCCGGCTATTTTGCGTTCAAGGAATCCTTCACCGCCGCGCGGCCGTGTCTGCTCGAACCAATCCATGCGGTCGAGATCCGCATCCCGGAGGATTGCATGGGCAAGGTGATGGGCGATCTATCGAGCCGGCGCGGGAAGATCCAGGGGATGGACGTGGACGGCAGTTTTCAAGTCATCAAGGCGTTCGCTCCGGCGAAAGAACTGTATCGCTATTCCAGTACGTTGCGATCCCTCACCGGCGGACGCGGCGTGCATACCGAATCCTTCAGTCACTACGAAGAAATGCCGCGCGAAGCGGAGGCCAGGATCGTGGAAGAATACCGCAAGCACCGCGCAGAAGGTAACAATCACAGCGAATAGCGGCACCCCAAGGATTTTGTGGCGTGACCACATCGGCGGCGCACGGGCGGGCCAGCTAGAGCTGGCGCGGCCATGGTCGCGCGGGTGGGGCGGGTGTTATTTGACCACCGGGCGCACTACGATATTGCGGTAATCCACCCCGGCGTGGTCGCCTTGGAGATAGATGGGGCCCGCTTTGAACTCGTCCGCCGTGAGCGCGCCGCCGGTGACGCCCAGCAATGGTTGGTTGTCGATGATCTTCTTCCCGTTGAGCACCACCGTGACATGTCGGTCCACGAGCGTGATGTCCAGGGTCTGCCATTCGCCGGCCGGTTTCTCGGCGCTCGCGGTGGGGGTGATGCGGCTGTAGACCGCGCCCATGTGGTGCGAATCCAATCCCCTGCCGAAACTGTCGGCCACCTGCACCTCGTAAAGGCCTTTCAGGTAGATGCCGCTGTTGCCGTCCTTGGGTACGCGGACTTCCAGGCTGAGATTAAAGTCTTCGAATTCACGTTCGGTGCGCAGGTTGCCGTAGTTCTTTTTCGGCTGTCCGGCCACCTGCACGGGGCGGTTGCTGAGCAAGCCGTCCTCCGCGCTCCAGCCATTCGCCGCCTCGGGCTCCACGAGTTTCCAACCCGTGAGGTCCTTGCCGTTGAACAGGGTCACCGGGTCGCCGAATTTGACCTTCGTTAGGTCGGGCGCCGGCGGCACGGGCGGGATTCGTTTGCCTTGAAACTGCTCGCGGTCGACCCCGCTGCCGTCCGGATGCGGACGGAAGACCGTGATGTTGATGGTGTCCCCTTGGACTTGGGCGACAAAGCGGTCCGTGAAACGGTGCGTGCGCAGCACTTTGCCCTGGCCGTCCTTCCGCTGGACCTCGCGCACCTGGGTAAAGACCAGCATTTTGTCGTTCATGAAAACGCTGTCGAGAGGCGTCACACTTCCCCAGCGCCAAAGCATGGCGCCATCGAGATAATCTTTCTCCTGAGTGATGCCAAGCCAGCCGGGGTAGCCGCCAGGCACGGTCAGGGCCCAGTGACCCAGGAATGGATTGTCCGCGGCGAGGGCAGGGGTTTCTGTCAGGACCAGCCATCCGGCCAGCGCGGCGAGGGAGGGGAGAATCAATTTCTTCATAGGTTTTGCCCGAGGAGGCAGCGCAATGTCGTTTGCAGGTTTCTTGAGTGGCAAATTGCCGATCTTATCGCTTTGCGAGCTTGTTTACCATGTCCACCGTTCCTTGGCTATTCTCGATTTTCGATCGCGGAGCGCGGGATCGGTGGAGTCGAAGCCCGACTCACCGGCTATGGTAGTCGGGCCCGTCAAATGTTCGAAACTTCCCGGCTCGACGTCCGGGCGACGACCGGTAATCTTTGCGCGCATGCGAAATGGAAACTGCTGGTTGCCGCGGGGGAGTTGCCCTTGAAATGCGAATGAACTGCTCTACCACCGCCTTTACCGTCAACGGACGCACCTACCAGCCGCCCGCCCGGCCTCTGGCGGTTATTTGTATTGATGGTTGTGCCGATGAATACATATCCGCCTCCATTGCCGCCGGGAAAATGCCCCACACCGCCGCCATGGTGAAACGCGGCTATCGCGGGATGGTTCGCGGCGCGTTGCCATCATTTACCAACGTCAACAACGCGGCGATCGTTACCGGCATGCCCCCGGCCGTGACGGGCATCTGCGGCAATTTCTTCCTCAACCCGGAAACCGGCCAGGAAGTGATGATGAACGGACCGGAGTTTCGCCGGTGCGGTACTTTGCTCACGGCGGCAGCGGACGCGGGCCGCAAAGTCGCTTTCATTACCGCAAAAGAAAAACTTCGCACGGTTCTCGGCGATGGCATTGTGGAACGCGGCGGCATTGTGTTTTCCTCGGAGAAAGTGGACGAGGCGAAGCTCTCGACGCACGGTGTGGATCGGGCGGAATCCATCATCGGCAAGCCGCGGCCGGAAATTTATTCCGGCGAGGCATCCGTCTATGTGCTCGAAGCCGGGGCAGCCCTCGTCGAGCAAGCCCGCGCGGATTTTCTTTATCTTTCGCTCACCGACTTCATGCAGCACAAGCATGCCCCCGAAGACCGCGAAAGCCTCGAGTTCCATGCCCGGCTGGATCAGCAAATCGGCCGCCTGCTCTCCGCCGGCTGCGTTGTGGCCGCCACGGCCGATCACGGCATGAACGCCAAAAATAAGTCCGACGGTTCCCCGAACGTGATCTATGTCGAATCCCTGCTCAACCAACATTTCGGCACCGGCTTGCGTGTGATTTGTCCGATCACGGACCCGTACGTCGTCCACCACGGCGCGCTGGGCTCGCTGGTCATGGTGCATCTGGAGGACCCGGCGCGAACGGCCGAGATCGGCGCCTTCCTGCTCCAGCAAACCGGCATCACGGAAGTTTATAGCCGGGAACTGGCCGCGCTGAAACTGGAGCTCGCGCCCGATCGGATCGGCGACCTGACGGTGTTGTGCGGTCGCGACTTCGTGCTCGGCAAAACGCCCGCGCACCATGACCTGAGCGTGCTCCAAGGCGGACTCCGCTCCCACGGCGGACGCTACGAGGAAATGGTGCCCATGCTTCTCTCCGAGCCGCTCAACGCCGAATACCGGCGCAAAGCCCAGGGCGATCCCCGCAATTTCGACATCTTCGATTTTGCCTGCAATGCCAATCGCTAAGCCCTTTTTCCTGTCATGATCCATTGTCCCGCCTACATCGCCGGGCGCGCCGTTGAAACCGGACGGAATCTCGAGGTCCGTTATCCCTATGACGGATCGCTTACGGGCGCGGCAAGCCTCATCGGCCGCGAACACCTGGAGGAGGCGATCCAGGCCGCGCTGGCCGGCGGACAGCAGCCCCTCTCCCGTCACGAACGCGCCACGATCTTGCGGCGGGCGTCCGCTTTGCTGGCCGAGCGGCGCGAAGAATTTGCCCGGCTCATCACCCGCGAGACCGGCCTCTGCCTGCGGGAAACGCGTTACGAGACCCGGCGCAGTTCGGACGTCTTGGAGTTTGCCGCCATGGAGGCCCTGCGCGATGACGGGCAGATTTTTTCCGGCGACGTCAGTCCGTTGGGCAGCGCGCGGAAAGTTTTCACCACCCGTTTTCCGGTGCGGATGGTTGCCGCGATCACGCCGTTCAACCATCCGTTGAATCAGGTGGCCCACAAGCTTGCCCCCGCCATCGCGGCCGGGGCGCCGATGCTGCTCAAGCCCTCCGATCGCACGCCGCTGACCGCGCTGAAATTCGCCGCCCTCTGCTATGAAGCCGGCCTGCCCGGCTGGATGCTCTCAATGTTTGTGGGGTCGCTCGAAGAAGTCATCGGCCCGATGATCGAAGATGAGCGGGTCGAAGTCGTGACCTTCACCGGTTCGGTGGAAATCGGCAAATCCGTCGCCAAACGCGCCGGGTATAAGAAACTCTGCCTCGAACTCGGCGGCAACTCCCCGCTCATCGTCCTCGCCGATGCCGATCTCGATCTTGCGGCGAAACTGGCGTGCGAAGGCTCGTTCCGCAACTCCGGCCAGCGTTGCACGGCGGTGAAGCGCATCCTCGTGGTCGAGGAAATCCGCGCCGCGTTTACGGAGAAATTTGTCGCGCTCGCCAAAACCTACCGGTGCGGCGATCCGGAAGCGGAAGCCACGCTCGTCGGCACGGTGATTACCGAAGCGGCCGCGAAATTGCTCGAACGCCGCGTCAACAATGCCGTGGCCGTGGGCGCCCGGGTCTTGCTCGGGGGTGGGCGGAAAGGGGCGCTCCTGGAGCCAACCATCCTCACCCAGGTTCCCCGCGAGGCCGAAGTGGTGGCTGAAGAAAGCTTCGGCCCGTTGGCGCCGATCGTTTCCATTCGCGATCTCGACGACGCGATTGCCTATTACAACGCCGGTCGTTTTGGGCTCAGCAGTTCGGTGGTGACCAACAACCTCGCCGCCGCCATGAAGGCGGCCAAGGAACTCAAGACCGGCACGACCAACATCAACGAAGTCCCCGGCTACCGGCTGGAGCACGCCCCCTTCGGCGGCGTGCGTGATTCCGGCCTCGGCATCAAGGAAGGGGTCGTCGAAGCCATGAAGTTTTTCAGTCATGTCAAAACTTTCAGCCTCCCCTGGTAGATTTATTCGCAATCCAATTATGCAAACCCCCGCCACCCCTGTTGACCAAGCCCCGCAGTTCGACTGGCAAAACCCTTACCTTTTGCTGACCCCCGGCCCGCTGTCCACCAGCCCCACCGTGCGCGCCGCGCTGTTGCGCGACTGGTGTACCTGGGATGATGACTACAACGTCGGCATCGTCACGCCGATCCGGGAAGGATTGGTTAAAATCGCCAGCGCCACGAAGCCGGAGGATTACACCGCCGTGCTCATGCAAGGCAGCGGGACATTCTCGGTCGAGGCCATGATCGGTTCCGCGGTGCCGGCGGACGGAAAGTTACTGGTCCTCGCCAACGGCGAATACGGCAACCGCCTTGGGCGCATTGCCCAGACGCTCAGGATCAACACCGTCGTCCACGATTCCGGCGAACTCGCGCCGCCGGACCTGGGAAAACTTGAGGCGGCGCTGCGCAGCGACCCAGCCATCACGCATGTCGTCTGTGTTCACAACGAAACGACCACCGGCATGCTCAATCCGCTCGCCGCGATTGCCCGGATCGTAAAGGGCCAGGGACGCATCTTTCTCGTGGATTCCATGAGCGCCTTTGGCGGTATCCCGCTGGATGTTGCCGAGCTGGGCATTGATTTCATCGTCTCCTCGGCGAACAAATGCATCCAGGGCGTGCCGGGTTTCGGGTTTGTGATCGCGCGGAAATCCGAGCTGGCCAAATGCGCGGGCCGCGCGCGGTCCGTGTCCCTCGATATTTACGATCAATGGCAAGGCATGGAAAAGGGACGGGGCAAATGGCGTTTCACGTCGCCCACCCATACCGTGCGGGCCTTTGCGCAAGCGATGAAGGAGCTCGACGAGGAAGGCGGCGTGGCCGCCCGGTTCGCCCGCTACACCGAGAACCAGCGGCGGCTCGTGCGCGGCATGGAGCGGCTCGGCTTCCGTTGTGTCCTGCCGCATGCCCTGCACAGCCCCATCATCACCGGCTTCTACAATCCCGAAGCGCCGGGCTATGACTTCATGAAGTTTTACAATCTCCTGAAAGCAAAAGGCTTTGTCATCTACCCCGGCAAAGTCACCGGCATCAATTCGTTTCGCATCGGTACCATTGGCCACGTTTTCCCGGAGGACATTGATCGGCTCATCATGGCTGTGGAAGCTTCCATGTATTGGGTTTGATGCGTCTTTCGCCCTTGGAGGCGGCAAGGCAACGATGGTTGATTGATCCGCCCTCACCCCGACCCTCTCCCCCGGGAGAGGGGGAACAGTTGTCCGGCTTCCGGCTGTGCGAGCGTTCCCTTTTCTGCGGCCGGTTCGGATAACAAACCAAAGCGCGGAGAAGGCCACGTTGCCATTGAACCATTCAGAGCGTTTGTTGCCATCTCCCTCTCCCGGGGGAGAGGGCTGG
>CAZIJO010000095.1:0-20526 GCA_964539515.1 uncultured Bifidobacterium sp.
CGCTCGGCGCCCTGCTCGGCTGGGGAGCCGCGCTCTACCTGCCGCGCGCGATGGGCTGGGATCCGCGCTGGGGGGTGGCCGCACTCACGGCCGCGTCGGGCGTCGCCGGGTGGGGGGAGTTCGTGCTTCTGCGCCGCGCGATTACGCGGCGGATCGGCCCGACCGGGATACCGGCGAAGCGCATCGCGCTCCTCTGGGTCTGCGCGATGAAGAAATCATTTGCCCAAAGCATGAGCGCATTACCGCTCGACGACGGCGAGAAAAAGTCCGACCCGAAAGGAACTTCCCATGAATAACAACCCCAACGAAGCCAAACTGCTTGAACACGAAGCCGACGGCATCAAGGAACTCGACAACCTGCTCCCGCGCTGGTGGGTCTGGCTTTTCAATCTCTCCATCATTTACGCGGTCATCTACATGATTTATTACCACTTCGCCGGCGTTGGCGATTTGCAAGCTGCGGAGTATACAAAGGAATGGAAGCGCGGCGAGGAGATCAAGAGCGCCTCCATTGCGAAGTTCGAGTCGGGCATCGCCACGCTCACGCCCGCCACGGACAAGGCGGTTTTGGGGGACGGCCAGCGCCTGTTCGTCACCTATTGCGCTCCCTGCCATCGTCCCGATGGCGGCGGACTGGTCGGCCCGAATCTTTGTGACGATTATTGGATTCATGGCTCAAACTATGTGGACAATGTGAAAACCGTCATCAATGGTGTCCCGGCGAAAGGCATGCTAAGCTGGCGCGGGGTATTGAACCCCGATCAGATCAAGGCCGTGACCAGTTATGCGTACACATTACGCGGAACGAAACCGCCGAATCCCAAGCCCGCGGAGAATACCGTGACGGCGCCGACCGGGCCGAGTCAGTTTGAATAGATGAATGTGGCACTTTTTCTCCCGCGAAGATATGGAGACCCCAGGGGAACGCCGGCCACCGCCCGCCAGCAGGAATGTGGGCGCTGCAACCGCGCCGCCACCCTCCGCGAGACTTTTGGTCGGCTCGTCACATGATCTCGCCGCCGCCCAACCAAAAACCCGCCGCCCATGATCCCTTTCAGGCGTCGCAGGAGGCGGACTGGCAGAATTTTCGCGACCACCTGACGACGACCGACAAACGTGGCCGGCGCCAGTGGGTTTACGCCAAGGCCCCCCACGGAAAATGGACGCGCCGGCGCACCTGGCTGAGCGCGCTGTTGATCGGCATCATGTTTGCCGGGCCGTTCATCAAGATCAACGGCAATCCGCTCCTGATGATGAACATCGTCGAGCGGCGCTTCTCCATCCTGGGCCAGCTTTTCTGGCCGCAGGATATGATCATCTTCGCCGTGGCGATGCTCATTTTTATCACCGGCATCATTGTCTTTACGACGGCCTTCGGACGACTCTGGTGCGGCTGGACGTGTCCGCAAACGGTGATGATGGAAATGGTGTTCCGGAAGCTCGAATATCTCATCGAGGGCGATTCGGTGGCCCAACGCAAACTCGCCGCTGCCCCGTGGACCGCGGGGAAATTCGCAAAGAAATCGTTCAAGCTGGGCCTCTTCTTCGTGCTGTCCTTTGTCATCGGCAACACCTTGCTGGCCTACATCATTGGCATCGATGCCCTCCTCCCGATCATCACCGATGATCCGCGGCATCATGTTACCGGTTTGACGTTCATGATCTTGTTCACGCTTTTGTTCTTCGCGATCTTCACGCGTTTTCGGGAACAGGCCTGCACGTTCATCTGTCCTTATGGCCGGCTCCAATCGGCAATGCTCGACGAGAACACCATGGTGGTCGCCTACGATCACAAGCGGGGCGAGAAACGCGGCAGGCTGCAGCGGGATGAACAACTTGTAAAGCGGATTGCCAGCGGCCACGGCGATTGCATCGATTGCCACCAATGTGTCGCCGTCTGTCCGACCGGCATCGATATCCGCGATGGCGTGCAGATGGAATGCGTTCATTGCACGGCGTGCATTGACGCCTGCGACACGGTGATGGACAAGGTCGGTACCCCCCGGGGGTTGATCCGCTACGCGTCGCTGAACAGCATCGAGAAGGGCGAGTCCTTCCGCTTTACGTCACGCATGAAGCTTTACGCCGTCGTGTTGACCGGATTAATCGCGCTGTTCCTGACGCTGGTTTTCACCCGTTCCGCCGTGCAGGCAATGCTCCTCCGTGCCCCGGGATCGCTCTTCATGACGACCGCCGATGGCAAAATCGAGAATCTCTACACCTTGAAACTCGTGAACAAGACCATGCGGGAGCTGCCAGTTCAGTTGAAGTTGGAGGATGCGGCCGGGCAACTGGAGGTGATGGGGGACAAGCAGCTGGTGGTGCCGGCCGGCCAACTCGCCGAAACCTCCGTCCTGATCCAGCTTGAACCCGCCGCGCTCACGGGTGGGACGGCACGATTGAAGGTGGGGGTGTATTCCAATGGCAAGCGGATGCAAACGCTCAATACCGTATTCGTTGGCCCCCGAAAGGAAGGTCAGCCATGAGCGGCCGACCTTCGCGTAATCCCTGGCCGATTGCCATCACCGGCTTTTTCGTCGTCGCCATTATTTTCATTGTCATCTTTATCGCCTTTGCCATGCGACAACGGGAAGACCTGGTATCCGCCGATTATTATGAGCGCGAGGTGCGCTATCAGCGCCAGCTCGATTCCATGAACCGCTCGCAGTCGCTGGCAGCCCAGCCGGTGGTGACATTTGAACCGGGGCCGCAGGTCATTGTAATCACGCTTCCCGCCGGGCAAACGCAAGGGGCCACCGGAAGCATTCACCTGTATCGCCCTTCGGACGCGCGGCTCGACCGGAACGTGCCTTTGGCCTTGAATGAGGAAGGCATTCAGCGGCTGGACGCCCGGGACTTGCGGGGCGGATTGTGGAAAGTCCGCGTGCAATGGCAGGTTGGTGGGAAGGACTATTTTGTGGATCAACCGGTGATTGTGACCCTTTAATAAATTAATGCAGATTTGGACGGCATTCTTGCTTGGTTTTGCCGGCAGCGCCCACTGTGCGGGGATGTGCGGCCCGCTCGCGCTGGCCTTGCCGGCGGGGGGCGACGGTCGCTCGACCTTTATCACCGGGCGGCTGCTTTACAACACCGGCCGCATCCTCACGTACGCCTTGATGGGCGCTTGCTTCGGCCTGCTCGGCCAAGGCTTCGTCATCGCCGGCTTGCAACGCTGGGTTTCCCTGTTCTTCGGTGCATTGATCCTGATTGGATTGTTCGCCTCCCCCCGGTTCACCCGCGCCGTTCCGGTGACCAGAGCAGTGAACTGGCTGAAGTCCAGGCTGGGAAACTGGCTGCAGCGTCGCACCTTGGGCTCGCTCCTCGGGATCGGACTCTTGAACGGGTTGTTGCCGTGCGGGTTGGTGTACGTCGCCTGCGCCGGAGCGGCCACCATGGGGAACTTTTGGCAAGGCATCGAATATATGCTGGCTTTCGGGTTCGGCACCCTGCCTCTGATGCTGGCGATTTCGCTGGCCGGAACCAAACTTCAATTTGCCCTGCGCTTCAAGCTGCAGCGATTGATTCCAGTCAGCCTGGCCATCGTTGGCGCGCTACTGGTCCTGCGCGGACTGGCGCTCGACATCCCGTACCTGAGCCCAAGGCTCCCCACCCAGCCCGGCGCCACCGACTGCTGCCATTAACGACCCTGGCTGTCGGCTTGAATTTGGCCGCCGGCGCGAGCATCTTCATCGGCAGTTCCAGGCATGAAGCACATCCTTCAGACATTCATGGCCGCCGTCTTGTTGGGGCCGGTCGCAGCGCTCCTGGCGGCCGAAGCCAGTGCCCCAACCTTGCCCTCGGTGGAAAGCGTGCTGGAACGGCTCGTCGAGCAATCCCAGAAAGAAGCGGCCAATGCGCGTGCGTTCAAGCAGCGTTACCAGTTCACACGTTCCAGGGCAACCGAAGTCCGGAATTCCAAGGGCGAAGTCAACAAGCGCGAGTTGAAGACCGAGGTGAACCAACCAGGATCGAATCCGGAACCAGCTGATGCGGCGGTGGAAAACCAACCCGGCCGCGCCAGCCGGCCAGGTCGCAAAATGGATTTTGCGGTGAATCGCGAACTCCTGCAACGCTATCAGTTCACCCTCGCAGGCCGGGAGCCGGTCAATGGCCGGCCAGCGCTGATCCTTGACCTGGGACCCGCAGCCCAGAAACCGCCGGAGCATGATCTCAAGGACCGGCTCCTCAACAAGATGGCCGGGCGGGTCTGGGTGGATGAAACGGAAGCCGTGCTCGTGAAGGCCGACTTTCACCTGACCGAGCGAGTTAATGTGGTGGCCGGGCTGGTTGGTGCCATTGCGAGTTTTAATCTTTCCTTTCAGCGGACGCGCACCGCGGAGGGGCTCTGGTTTACTCCCGAGCTGAACTGGCAGCTGGAGGCGCGGGAGGTCTTCGTCCGTCGCACGGTAAACGCGCATGAAGAAATCACCGGGGTCCAATTGTCGCCCCCCTATGCCGCTCTGCCGCATTGACGACGGCCCCGCAGACGAATAGGTTGCCAGCCGAAAACGAATGATCGCACAAGCCGTCCCCAAATCAGGAATCGCTCCCAGTTTTCGGGTGGGGGATGAACGTCTCATCAAACTGACCGAAAATGCCGGCCGGAAGGTTGGCGCCCTGCTGACCAAGCAAGGCCGGCCCAACGGCGTGTTGCGCGTTGCGGTCGTGGGTGGCGGTTGTTCCGGGTTGCAATACAAGATGGACTTGCAGGACCAGCCGGCGAACCGCGATTTCCTCGTCGAATCCGCCGGCACCAAAGTCGTGGTCGATCCGAAGAGCGCACTTTACGTGACCGGGAGCGAGCTGGATTACGTGGAGGCGTTGAACGATGGCGGGTTCAAAGTGAAAAACCCCAACGCGGCGACGAGCTGCTCGTGCGGGGAAAGCTTCAGCGCGTAACACCTTTCAGAATTCGAAATGCAACCTGAGCCAATCAGGCCGTCCCCGCGCCCGCGGCAATGTTTGCATTTTTGATTTCCCACCGTGCCCGACTATTTCGCTTTGCTCAATGTTCCACGGCGCCCCTGGCTTGATCGCGACCGGCTCAAGGCGAACTTTCTCGCCCTTTCCGCGGCCGTCCATCCGGACCGGATCGGTCAAGCGGTCGCCGCGGAAAAGGCTGCGGCGAATGCACAGGCGGCTGACCTTAACGCCGCCCACCAATGCTTGCGCGAGCCCCGCGAACGCTTGCGGCATTTGTTGGAACTGGAGCTGGGGGCGAAACCGTCTGACCTCACGCAGGTGCCGGATGATTTAATGGACTTGTTTTTCGCCATCGGCAAAGAGTTACGCGCGGTGGATGCGTTGCTCACGGAGCAACCCCAAGCCACGTCACCGCTGCTTCAGGTTCAGTTGTTCGAGCGGCGGCAGGATTGGATGGAGAAGCTCGGCGTTTTGCGGCAAACCGTGCTCGTCCGGCGCGACCGACTGCTCGCTGAGCTGGAACGGCTGGACGCCGCGTGGGATGCGGCCGGCGAACGGCCGCTAAACCGACTGCAGGAAATCTGGCGACTGCTGAGCTTCTACGAGCGCTGGCGGTCGCAAATTGAGGAGCGGGTGGTGAAACTGTCCTTTTGATTATGCTGCGTTGTTTGCTCTTGACTGGTCTCTTACTGGCACACTCCGCGGTGGCCGGGGAGGAGTCGTGGCCTTCGGTGTTAGGCCGGATGCCTTTAAACCCGGCGGTCGCTTCGTTGAGTGCGACGAACTGTACCAAGGTGGTCCTGGGGAGCTTCCAATCCAATGCCACGGTCAAGGCTCTGATCTTCATGCCGGGGGCCACGGATGAATTGTATTTCTTCCGGCGGGTGCAGGTGGCCTTGACCAACGCGGAACCATCCCTCTTCGATGCGGTGGCAGCCCTGACAAATCAGTCGCCGCTGCGCGCCTCTTTTCAGTCGCCGTATTTGTTGATCCACTCGGAGGAAGATGTGCTGCCGCTGGTGGTGACGATTCACCACCCCCGAACTGTGGCGAAATTGAAGGCGGGCAAGCCGATTCCCCAACTTCTGTCGCTAGATCGCGATTGGACTCAATTGCTGGCCCTGATTAAGAAGCCCATCGGCACAACCTTGTGGCCGTATCAAGGCACACGGGAGTCATGGCATTTTTACCGGCACACGTTTGCCGGCTGGAATCTGACGCCCTGGGAAACTTTGGAGGCAGCGGCGCTTGCGGGAAAAACTCAATTCACCGTGCTGCGCGGGACCGTTGTTTTCGCGGTGGATCCGCGCATCGGTGTCGTGCCCCAGTTGGAAAAATTCCCCGGGCGATGACCGGGGCGGTGCCGGGAATTTTGTGCACGCGAACGCGGCCGCAGTGCGTCAACACCGATGAAGATTCGGGGCCGAGAGACAAGCTTGTCCGCGAACGAGACAACCAGATTTTCCGCTGCGGAGAAATGCGCGGCGCGGGTGGGTGGTATATCGCCTGCTTTTCCACGAGCCATGAAAATGCAACGTCAGACTCCCAAAGAGAATGCATTGCATTTCTCACCGGTCACGCCTCAGCGCGTGAACGAAACTCCCTCCATGACTCCGCTAATCGGTGTTGGGTCAAAAGCCTGACGCTCTTCTCTACTGGGTTTGGTTTCTGGGGGCTGGCTCGCACCAGCCCCCAGTTTTTTTATCCGCCGGGCAACGCACGGAAAGCCTCGTGGATCTCGAAACGCCTGTCGAAGCCAACTTCCCGGGTGTCCTGAGCTGGAAAAGAAAATGGCGGGCGCGGAGCACTCTCCGCAAAAACAAAACGGACCGACGGCTGCGAAGATTCACAGTTGCCATCATCAACCGCCCATGCCGATGCCATGAACTCAAGGCGGGCTGCGGTGTTGTCCGCCGAAAGTTTAAATCGGCAAAGTAGTTTTCTTGGCGCACCAGTTCCGCATGACCAACGTAGTTAGCCAGGTTGCCAGCGTCATTTCCGCCTGCAACAAGTTCTTTCGATTGCAACAATGGTAGCTGGCATTGCAGTTTCGACGCCGGGTTGGCATTCCAGCGTGGGGCGCTGAACGGGCCGCCGTTGCCGTAGGCGACCGCCCATGACTGCACCTCAACCTGAAAACGGCAGGTGCGAGCACGTCGCCGCAGTTCCGGGTATTCGTCTTCCGGCCGAGGCGCTGGTTTGGGGATGCCCCCGGCGGCGCGTGGCGGGGATTCAGGATCAACCCCACAGCGCTCAGCTACGGCACCAGTTTCTTCCAGATCGGCACCACACGTTTCATCTCGTCAATCAACCACTGGCACGCGGCGAAGGCTTCCCCCCGGTGCGGCGCGACGACTTCCACCCAGAGGGACGGTTCGTTCACCTCGACAACGCCAATGCGGTGGACCAATCGGACGGCTTCGATGGGCCAGCGCTTCTCCATCTCCGCGAAGAGCAGACCAAACTGGTGCGAAACCATCTTCTCGAAAGCCTCGTACTCGAGGGCCCGGATGGGCGCGCCGGCTTCGCTGCCACGCACAACCCCAAGGAAATAGACGGCCGCACCCATGCCCGCGGACATCGTGCGCTGCCGAAGCAAAGCCGCCTCGTCAATCGGTTCGGTCGTGATGGTCAATTGGCGTTTCACATTCAGCTCGCCCGGACGCTCCCCCCCAGCGGTCAGCCCCCTTGCACCGGCGGAAACAGCGACACTTCATCGCCGTCCTGCAACACATAATCGCGCGGCTGATAGTCCACGCCGACGGCAAGGAGCGTGGATTTTCGCATCGCTGCCAGCTTCGGGAACCGCTCGATGACCTGATCGTGGAGATTGCCCAGCGTGCAACCCGCGGCAAGCGCCTCGGTGGTTTGAGCACAGCCCGCCAGGTCCTTGAGATAGGAAAAAAACTGAATCGTGACTTGCATGGACTCAACGGGTGATCGGCACGTGGCGCATCACGTTCGATACAGCTCCGGCTTGAGGACGCCGACGAAGGGCAGGTTGCGATACTTTTCCGCGTAATCCAGGCCGTAGCCCACGACAAAGGCGTCGGGAATCTCGAAGCCGACGTAATCCGCCGCCACCTTCTCCACGCGGCGGGAAGGTTTGTCGAGCAGCACGCACACCTTGATGCGTCGGGGCTTGAGCGCGCGCAGTTTGGGAATGACCCGGCTGAGCGTTTTGCCGGTGTCGAGAATGTCGTCCACCAGCAGCACGTCCCGCCCGCGCACGTCGAGCCGCAGTTCCTTGGTGAAAACCAATTCGCCCGATTCCGTGCCCGCGCCGTAGCTCGAAACGCCAATGAAATCGAGCCGGAGGGGCAGTGAAAGGTGGCGAATCAAATCCGCGAGAAACAATACGGTGCCGTTGAGCAGCGAAACAACGACCACTTCGCGGCCGCGAAAATCACGCTCGATGGCGTGGGCCAGGGCCCGAATGCGCCGGGCGATTTGCACGTCGGTGATCAACACCCGCTCGACCTCCCGGCGCCAACCCGAGGGTACGGAAGCGTGCGAACGGGTCGGTTTCAGGGTGGCGGCGGTGCGCATGGACTCCAAGGTAATTGTTCCCGGGTGGCTGCCGAGTTATTTTTTACCCAGTGCCGCCGTCATCTCCCGCGCCAACCATTCGGCTTCGACCTTGCTGGGCACGGCCGTGCCCAGGGTGACTGGGCGGCCGTTGAGCCGTTTCAGCTTGAGGTCGTAGTAACTCCGTTGGCCGCTGGTCATGCCGACTTTGGTCGTGATGCCCGTTACGTCGGCGGCCGGAATCCTTGAAGTGCTTTGGAGCAACAACCAGCGATGGGTGACGGTCACCTCCTGCGGGCTGATGGTGATCCGACTGGAGCGCAACCAAAGTTCCGCGCAAATCCAGAGCAGCAGCACGTCAAACAAACCGAATACTAAGGGAAAGATGAACGGCGCCCGGGCGTGCAGGAGAAACCAGACCACCCCGGTCCAGACGATTGTAAAACCGGCCCCGCCCAGGGCGGCGCCGAGGTTGCGCACGGCGGGAAATACGAACTCGCGCGCCCCGCCATACGTATCGACCACCTGAATGCGCGAGCGGCCGGCGAGGCGCACTTGATCGATTGGGAGTTGGTATTTCGCCGTGGGGTCGGGCGCGTCCGCCGCTACCGCCGGTGCATCCGTCTTGAACACGGGCACTTCAAATTCCACATCCAGATCCGGCCCGGCGACTTTGGCACTGGCACGGAGCCGCCAGGTGAGATCGCGGCGCGAGTCGTCGTCCCGGTCGGATTCGGGTTGATCCGGGGGCAGACGGAAGAAGACCGGGATGGACGTACAGTAAGGCCGGTGCTCCGGCAGGCCGGGCCCGAGGATTTTTTCATCCTGCCAGAGGGTGTGATCCGTGGTCTGCCGGTGCTTGCCGGATCCCCGGGTTTCGCGACGCACACACCGCAACTGCAACCGCAAGCCGTCCGTGGCCACCAAGCGTGAGTTCAGGTCGATGTAACCTTCGAGGATGCCTCCGGGCGTGCCGGGCAACGACTTCGAGCGGAAGCGGGCCTGACCAAATTTCCGCCAGCTCAACGTGGCGCGGATGGCCCCGAAAAGCATCAGCAACCCCACGGCGGGAAAAAGGAAGGCGACCCAGGCGGCGCGGCGGCCTTTGGCGAGTTCCGCGGGGACAACGAACCAGACGCAACTGGAAACGGCATTCCAGAAGAGCGTGAAGAGCCAGAACGCGAAAACTGTCGTCCGACCCGTGCTGCGCACTACGCCCGCCGCCCAATCGTCGCGCCAGCGCCAGGGCTGATTCGGATACCGCGTGCGCTTTTCGTCGAGCGCCTTCTGTATCCGCCGGGCGAACACGGCACCGGCCATGAGGCCGAAACCAACGCCGCTGAACACCAAGCCAAAAACAGCGAGCATTGCGGCTTGCTTGAGCTTGGCGGCCTGCGCTTCGCGGACGGACAGGGCGAGCGCAAAGACCCCAAAACCCGCGAACGGAACGCCAAAGAGGGCGAGACAACCGACGCCAGGGGTCTGTCGACGGCCGGCCGAAGGGCTGGATTGTGCAACCGGGTTATTCGCGGTCGGGTTCAAATCACGTCTGGTAAAGCCTTCATTGGATCAGGCGCGGGGCGGGGCTTTGCCATCCGGAGGACGCTGCAACCACGCCAGCGCCTCCGTTTCCGTCGGATAAATCTCCGCCTTCAATCCGGCGTTGCGGGCGACCGTGATGCCGAATTTTTCGGGATCTATCATCTCGCGGCGGGCAACCATCGCCACCTGTACCAGACTCTGCGCGGTGGTGGCCCAACCGCGAACCATGAAATAACGCTCCGGCAGGGACGGCGACGGAAACCCCGTGAGCTTCGTACAGTTGACGAGCAGTTTCGGGATCCCGCGATCACGGGCGAACGCAATCGCCTGGTCGACCAGCTCCGCCCCCTGCTCGAGGGTTACCTTGCCGACCGGGCGGTAATAAGCGCAGTCGTCGTCCACCTCAATGCTGCCAGTCACACTGGTCGGTTTGCTCATGCGATTCGTGGGGGTGCGTCGGGGGGTGATGTGTCCTGCTCTACCGGCTGACGTACCGGGTTCAGATGTGTTTCGAATCGTGTTCGTCCTTGTGCGTGTAGCCGGATTCCTGGCGTTTGAAGTTTACCGCGTTCTTCTTGATGTAGGCGTTGAAGACGTCGTCCGCGCTCATCCCCAGCACTTGAGCGAGGCTGATGAGAAAGTGAAAAAGATCCACCACCTCGACGCGCGCGTTCTGCTCGTCAAACTTCTGATACTTGGCCCACCACTTCCACGGGACACTGTCATTAAGCTCGGCGATTTCCTGCGTCATGGCGCGGGTGTAGTTAAGAATCCACCGGGTCTTCTCCTCGGTGCTCATGCCCTCCATGTTGACGCCGATGCGCTCGTTGAGCGCCTTCTGCATACGCCAGAGTTCCCTTAGTTGGTCCGGTTTTTCCATGCGCAAAGGATTTATTTCGCGTGCGGTGGAAGCAAGTCCGAAAGCGGGTCGCGCCTGCCGGTTTGAGCCGTGATGAGCTGCAAGTTGGGTCCGGCAATACGCGGAGAAGCCGCACGCGCCCTCAGGCCGCAACCGCAACGAAAGTGTCGCGATTAGGAAGCATGCCGTGCAACTGCTTCTGGTAGCAATGTTGAGCCGAGGCAATCAACCCTCTGGCCTTGTCCACCTTCATGAACTGGCTTGCATTGCCCGGAGATTCCCGCCAGTCGCGGACCTGCAATGGCTCCTGCTCGCGCGGTTGGCAATAGAGGACGTGATCAAATTCCGCCTGCGGATGCACTTCGCCGTCATGGATGTGGACGGTTGGAAAGAACAATTCCTTGGGGTTTCGGCGCGGAAAGGAAAACGCCATCGGATGCACCTTTAACTCACCGGCTTTCAGTTTGAAGACAGCAAAGCCATAGTCGCGATACTGCGGCAGCTTCTTCCACGCTTCATCCGAGATGCGAAAGCGTTCATCAAGGCGGGAGAAGTCTTTCAGGGTCGGGACAAAGGAGGCTTCAAAACTGCCGACGCTGACAACCTGCAGGGGCGCGGCGGAGCGTGCCGGAACCGATCGGCTGCAACCAAAACCCGAACCCCTGGCCGGCACCGGAAACCCACGGCACAAATCGGCGAAGAAATCCGAATAAGCGCTGAGATCAATGAAATGCACATCCGGCTCATCGGTGGCGGCCTTCACCGGTAGCGGCAGGACCATGGCCAGTTCCTTTTCCGCGTTGACGGTCATGCTGTAGGCCAAAAACTGCCGGCCATCCATCCCGGCGCGGGCAAAGATGTTCGTGGCGCTGACAGAGATGACAGGTTGGGAGAAACAGCACATAAGTTTGGTTCGGTTGGTGTAATTGGGTTTGGTTTCTGGTGAACGACCGGCGGCTGTTCAATTCCGGCATGCATTGCCAAAGTTGCTGGCGAGCCGCCCGGTCATCGTTTCGCGTCGCCCTTCCGGTCATGGTTGCCGGTCGGTTCGTGATCCTCCTTCAGCTTGCGCAGCATGTGCTGAATGTCGAGCGCCCCCCGGATGGCGACATAGATCGTGATGGTCGAATACCAAACGAGCACGGCCAAGGTCAGGATGCCCCAGAATGCGTGGTTGGTCAGCATGGCAGAGAGATTCATGGCAATGGTCCTTTCACACCCGTTTGGGTGCCGGCTTGAGCAGTGATCCAATCACCATCGCGACGGCGACGGCCAGGTAAGTGCCAATGTTCAAGAAGTTACTGCCCACGTGGTGTGCGGCCCAACCTCTGGTCACGGCGATGCCATCTTTCAAGACCGCCTGGCCTCCGGCATCCAGCACGGGCACCTTTACGAAAAGATCCAGCGAAAGCGCCAGCACCGGCAAGGCGGCGCCGACGATGATGGCCGCGATGGCACCCCAATTGTTGGCCCGCTGCCAATAGCAGCAGGCAATCAGCAGCACCGACATGCTCGCGAGATAAATCGTTCCGGTGGTCTGCAGATATTCCCAGAGGTTGCCTTCCAACTTGTACCAAAGCCCCCAGATCAGCAGAAAAATGCCGATCAACGCGATGATGAAACGATTCCAAAGGAGTCCTTTCTTCTCCGACCAGGCCACCTTGCGGAACGGCGCGAGGACGTCGTTGTAGATCACGCTGCCCCACGTCAGCATGTAGGAGGAATCCGTGGACATATCGGCCGCCAGCATGGCCGCGACGAGCAACCCCATCATGCCCGCCGGCACGATCTGGCTGAGCAGATAAGGCATGGCAAAAAGCGAGCCGTCCTTTTCGCCGAACTGCAGGCCGATTGTTTCCACCACGGCGGGTTCGACCATGGCCAGGGCCGCGATGCCCCAAATACCGGGAATGATCCAGCGGCAGATGAAAAAGAACGCCGTCCCGGTATAGACCTTCCGTCCCGTATGGCTGTCCTTGGCGGCGAGCAGGCGCGCGATGACCGCCTGCCAGGTGAGCACGGCGGCAGTGTTGGTGAACAGGTTCGACAATACAAACGGCCAGCCCAGATCCTTGGGGATAAACGCATTGAAACCGCCGACGCCGTGATGCGTCTGGACGGTGGCGACGATTTTTTCCCACCCCACCTGATTTAAGATCAGGAAAGTAACCGCCAGCAAACCGACGCTCATAACCACGAACTGAAGAAAATCGGTCACCAGCACGGAAAGCATGCCCCCCATGATGGTGTAAACGGCGACACCGATCAGCAGAACCGTCATGGCGAGCTCCAGATAGCGAAGGTTCATGCCGCAGCAGACGACCAGGAACTGGCCCCCCACGCGAAGGAACACCCCCATGTTCAGCAACCCGCCGAGGACAATCACGACGCCCGCCAGCCAGCGGACTAGTTTTCCGTAACGCCGCTCAAAGAGCTCCGGGATGGTTACCACGCCGGAATCACGCAGCGGCTTGACGCAGAAGCCCGTGTATCCGACCACGAACATGGCCAGGGCGTTGCAGATCCCGGGGACGGCCCCCGCGAACCCCCGCGTGTAGCCCGCTTGCGCCGTGTACATGCAGGTGACAATTCCGAATTCCGTCGCCGCCAGCGACGCAATGCCGAGATAAATGTTCATCTCGCGGCCCGCGACCAGAAAATGGTCCACGCGCGAGACGTACTTCCGCACCATCAACCCCGCGACCATCGTGGCAAGGAGGTAAAAGCCGACGATGCTCCCATCCAATAACCAATTGAAGTGACTCATGGCAGTTTCATTTCGCGCCTTGGACCAGCAACGGAATCGAGTACAGGGAACTCCGGGCGGTGATGAACAGGGTCTGGCCGTCCGAGCCCCCGAAGCAAAGGTTGGCGGGCGACTCCGGCACCAGAATCTTGCCGATCAGTTTCCCGTCCGGGCCAAAAACCTGGACGCCGTCGCCCGCGCTGGAAAAAATCCGACCCTGCGCGTCACAGCGGATTCCGTCCGGCCCACCCTTGTCAATCTGACAAAACACCGCACCATCCGTGAGATTGCCATCCCCCTGAACGTTGAAAACGCGAATGTGGCGCGGCTTGCCGGAGTCCGCGACGTAGAGCTTCTTCTCGTCCGGTGAAAAACACAGGCCATTCGGCATGTCAAATCCCTGGGCGGCGATTGAGGTGACATTGGCTTTCGGGTCGAAGCGATAGACGTAGTTGCCATCCTGCTCCTTCGTTGCCCCCTTGGGCAACCCGTACGGCGGATCGGTAAACCAAACTGTGCCGTCGGATTTTACCACCACGTCATTCGGCGAGTTGAAGCGTTTGCCGTCAAACCGCTCCACCAGCGTGCGCACGACTCCGTCCGGCTCCTGAACCCTTACTCTTCGCCCGCTGTGCTCACATGTCACCAACCTTCCACTGCGATCCACGGTGTTGCCATTGGCATTCTGACTGGGCTGGCGAAAAGTGGTGAGGCCGCTTTTCGCCGTCCAGCGCTTGAGTTCGTTCGCGGGAATGTCGCTAAACACCAGGCAACCGCCATCCTGGGCCAGCCACACCGGTCCTTCGGTAAATTTCATGTCGCCGGCCAGCTTCGTCAGTTTCGCGTCCGGCGCGACAATCTGGTTGAATTCGGCCGCGTCGCGAACATCGAGACCGGCGGCCGGGGCCAGCCGGAGGGCGATGAAGAATACCAGGATGGTGAGGAAAAACGGGCGCCGGTTTTTCTCAGGTCGGTTCATGAGCGCAGAAGCTCTTAACAGGAAGCCGCTCACCCGTCACTGAAAATTTCCTTTCGAGTTCTCCCACCCGTTCGGTGTAATGTTTCGCGGTTTCAAGCTGGCAACAAATCGACGGACCCATGAGTCGGACGTTTGACGCGATCATCCTTGGCCTGGGCGGCATGGGCAGCGCCGCGGCGTTTCATCTGGCCGCGCGCGGCCAGCGCGTCCTGGGCTTCGATCAGTTCGCCCCGCCCCACGAGCAAGGCTCGACCCACGGCCGGAGCCGCGTCATCCGCCAGGCCTACTACGAAGACCCGGCGTATGTGCCGTTGTTATTGCGCGCTTACGAACTCTGGCGCGAACTGGAGCACCAAGCGATGCGGCAACTTCTCACCGTCACCGGTGGCCTGATGCTCGGAGTGCCGGACAGCGGGGTTGTGGCTGGAAGTTTGCAAAGCGCGCAACAGCACGGTCTGCCGCATGAACTGCTCACCGCGAAAGAGATTCGCCGGCGGTTTCCCCAATTTACACCCGAAGCGGACACGGTCGCGTTGTTCGAGGCCAACGCCGGCGTCGTGCGACCGGAGGAAACGGTGCGTGCGAATCTTGAACTGGCCACGCGGCTCGGCGCTGAACTTCATTGCGCCGAAGCGGTGACCGCCTGGAAAGCGGCGGGCGGGAGGGTGGAGGTGACGACTCCAAGCGGGAATTATGAAGCCGGGCAACTGGTCATTGCCGCCGGCCCGTGGCTGGCCACGGTCCTTGCCGATTTGGCGCTGCCGTTGTCCGGCGAACGCCAGGTGCAGTTTTGGTTCGAACCGGTCGGCGACCCGGCCCCGTTCCTGCCGGACCGGTTTCCCATCTGGATCTGGGAAACAAAAGACGGCACGCATCCCTACGGGCTGCCAGCCATCGATGGTTTCAACGGCGGTGTAAAAGTCGCAATCCATCACGGCGGCAAGAATCCCCAATGCACACCTGCCAATATCGATCGTACCGTGGGCGAAACCGAGATTGCTGACGCACGCCGGTGCGTGGCAGCCCGGATCCCCGCGCTAAGCGGTCGCTGCCTCAATGCTGTCACGTGCCTGTATACCAACACGCCGGACGAACATTTCCTGATCGATCGGCATCCGGCGCATTCCGAGGTGCTGATTGTTTCCCCGTGTTCCGGGCACGGGTTCAAGTTCTGTCCGGTGATCGGCGAAATCACTGCCGATCTTATCGCTCAAGGGGAGACGCGCCACGACCTCCGACCGTTTCAACTCGGCCGTTTCCAGCCGAAGTGATCGCGATCCGGAGCAATTGGGGCGGCGGAAGGACTGCGCCGGCCCATTCCGCCGCGGGCGACTGAGCCCCCTGTTATGGCCGGTGAATTTATTCGAGACCGAGCAATGAGCCACCTTTGGCGAGCTTTACTTCAGCCAGGGCGCAATTCTCTCCCCCGCCCAAATCTCCGGGACTGGCTGGCGCTCCCGCACCAATGCAAATTTTTTGCCGTTCACCAGCACTTCCGCCGCGAGGGGGCGCGTGTTGTAGTTTGACGCCATGACGAAGCCGTAAGCGCCCGCGCTCAAGAGGGCGAGATGGTCACCCGCGCCAACCTTCGGCAACGACCGGTCCTTGCAGAAATAATCCCCCGACTCGCAAACCGGCCCGACCACATCGGAGCTGATCGGAGCCCCGCCCTTGCGCACAAGGGGCACGATTTCGTGGTAGGCGTCATAAAATGCCGGCCGGATCAAGTCGTTCATCGCGCCGTCCACGATGACAAAGTTCTTTTTACCCGTGCGTTTCACATATTCGACGCGCGTGACCAGAATGCCCGCGTTGCCGGAGATAAACCGGCCGGGCTCCATCAAGATGCGCAGCCCGAGCGGCCGGAGCAGCGGCACGAGGCGCGCCGCGTACTTCTCCGGGGTGAGAATGTTCTTGCCGGCCTTTGCCCACCAGTCGGCTTCACTGCTAGCCAGCGCCGGCTGATAAACGATGCCCAACCCGCCGCCGATGCTGAAGAACTCGAGGCCATGGCGCTGCTGCAACCGTTGGAGGACGGGAATCACCTTGCGGACCGCCTGTTCAAACGGCGCCACGGTGGTGAGTTGCGAGCCGATGTGCATCTGGAGTCCGCGCAGCCGCAGATTTTTCAACCGGCGGGCCCGGGCGTAAACCCCCTCGATTTGCTCGAAAGCGATGCCGAATTTGTTTTCGTACGTTCCGGTGGTGATCTTGGCGTGGGTGTGCGCATCCACGTTTGGGTTCACCCGGACCGCCACCGGCGCCAGCTTTTTCAAGCGCGCGGCCACCTGGTTGATCCGTTGCAATTCCGGCTCGCTTTCCGCGTTGAACGAATACACCCCGCGCCGAAGGGCAAATTCGATCTCCGATTCGGTCTTCCCCACGCCGGCGAAAACACACTTGGCCGGGTCGCCACCCGCTGCGATGACGCGCTGCAATTCGCCGCTGCTCACAATGTCGAACCCGCCGCCCAGCTGGGCGAGGGTGCGCAAAACCGACTGGTTGGAATTGGACTTGAGGGCGAAGCAGATCAGGTGATCCACCGGCGCCATGGCGCGGTCCAGTTTCTGGAAGTGCTGCGTCAGCGTTTGCTGCGAGTAAACATAGAGTGGTGTCCCGAACTGGTTGGCCAGTGCCGCGACCGGAACCCCTTCGCAATAAAGGCGGTTTCCAACGTAACGAAAATCATGCATGGGGCAGGAGTTTAGGGCGGCGGATCGAAAGCGCAAGTTTCACGGGATGGACGCTTGCCACGTCGGGCCGTTGTTGTAATCTGGCCTGCAGACTGCGGCACGAGTGATGACCGCAGCGGGTTTTCGCCGTCATGAACGCAATCAAAGCACGCAAAGCCAAAATTAAGATTCTCATCGTGGACGACCATCCGGTCGTTCGCAAAGGCTTGCTTTCCTGCCTGGCGGCGCAAGAAAACCTCAAGATCGTCGGGGAAGCGGCCAATGGCACGGAGGCCGTCCGGTTGGTCAAGGAACTGACTCCGGACATCGTCCTCATGGATTTGTCCATGCCGGAAATGGACGGGCTGGCCGTCACGGAAGCGTTGCGGAAGGTCGCCCCGCAGATCAAAGTGCTCATTCTTTCCATGCAGAGCAACCGCGAGAGCGTCCTGCGCATCATCAAGGCTGGCGCGCGGGGTTACGTACTCAAGGACGCACCGACGGAAGAGCTCGTTCTCGCCCTCGAAACCGTCCAGGCCGGCGAGGCGTATTTCAGCAAACCGGTCGCTCAAATCGCACTCAATCAGTATGTCTCCGACGCGGATGACACCAGGCCGGTGGCGAAACTCAGCGAACGCGAGCGCCAGGTGCTGGCCCTGATCGCCGAAGGCAAGAGCAACAAGGAAATCGCCATGCATCTGGGCATCGGTGTGCGCACGATCGAGACCCACCGGGAACGGATCATGCGCAAGCTCAACGTTCATAGCGTCGCCGGCCTAACGAAGTTCGCGATCGCCAACGGCATTTCCTCGCTCAACGACGAGACCAAGGTCTGATCCACCGCGCGACGCGTGTGCCCCGAGCGCCTGCCCCACCCATGAAATCGGCGCCCATCCTCTTTTTCACCGGTACCGATACCAACGTGGGCAAAACCGTCTGCGCGGCGCTGACGACCCGTTTGTTGCGGGATCACGGTTTCCACGTGGCGGCGCTCAAGCCGATCTGTTCCGGCGGACGGGCCGATGCCCGCCAGCTCCAGCGGGCGGCTGGCAAAGTCCTGACCCTCGACGAAGTCAACCCCTGGCATTTCCAGGCCGCGCTGGCGCCCCTGCTCGCCGCCCGACAGGAAAAGAAACGGCTGCCCTTACGCACGGTCGTGGCGCACATCCGGCGGGTTGCCCGGCGATTTGAACTGGTGGTGGTGGAAGGCGCCGGCGGTTTGCTCAGTCCGATGGGAGAGGATTTTGATTCGCGCGCTTTGATTCAGGCCCTGGACGCCCGGCCAATCGTCATTTGCCCCAACAAACTCGGGGCGGTGAATCAGGTGCGCCTGGTGCTTGAAGCCCTGCCGCGGAAGTCGGCGGCTCTGGCTCGCGTCATTTTGGTTGATCCGGTCAAACCCGACGCGGCGAGTCGGACGAATCCAGGCCTCCTGCAGGAGTTCGTTTCCCCAAAACGTCTGCTGGTGCTGCCGTGGGTACAGGGTTGATTATTCGGGTGGTTGCCTGGCGCGCCAGCTGAAAAGCGGGGCAGCTCCGGGCGAGTTTGTGGAACCACTTCGGCAGGCGACCAACTCGTTACTCCGAAACCTCCTCCGTCAACGCCGCTGCCGGCCGCGCATTCCGGCCAAATTTGATTTCCGGAATCAGCAACAACGTCGCAACCCCGATCATCCCTGCCCCGAGCCAGCTGATCGCCGTGACCGACCAGTGGCCCACCAGTTGAAACGCCACCACCGGCGCGATGACTCCGCGCAGGCCGGTGAAGAAAGTATGGACGCTCATGTAATCCGCCACCCGCTCCGGTGGCGCGAATTTCGTCACCCACAACCCCCACGCCACGTCCCCGCCCCCATTCGAGATGCCAAAGATGACCGCGCCCGCGATCAGCCAGGCCAGATGGTTGCCGCCGAAAAATGACAACATGCCCAAGGCAAAGCCGGTATTGAGCACGATGCGCAGCACGAAAAAATTCATCCGGTCGAACAACCAACCCCACACCGGGCTCATCCCGAGGCGCGCCAGATTGGGGATGACGCCAACCAGCAGGGCGATCTGGGTGGTGGTCAGCATCTCGCCCCCCCACCTGACCCCATGCCGGGCATTGGCCAGATACTCCACGCGTAACGGCAAAATCATGAGGTTCGCAAACCCCATCAGCATCCACATCACCAGCGTGCGGCGAAATAACGCGTCGTCCCGCACAAATCGCAACGCCCGAAACGGATGTGTCCCCCCCGAGGCGGCGAGCGGCCGCGACGGCAGCCGCCCCAGACAGAAGCTGGCCAGCGTAAACGCCGCCGCAAACACGACCAGCAGCCAGCGGAAGAATCCCAGATTGGCCGCCAGAAATCGTCCGGCGATCTCGCTGAAGGCCGCCGCCGTGGCGATGCGGATCATGAAGGTGCGCGAAAAAAGTTTGCCGCGTTCGTGCTCGGGATAGTTTTCCTGGTATATCTGCGTCATCAATGGCACGGCCGCCGCGCTCGCCGCCATCGTGACCACGGCGCCGATGACAAAAACGGGCAGCGTCGGGATCAGTGCCATTAACACGAATCCCAGTGCGCCCAGGACGGCCACGCGCGCCGCGGCCTGGGCAACCGGCCAGCCGGCGGTTTCCACCCGGGCTACGAGCCAGGGGCCGAGCATCAAACCAAAGCTTCCGCCCCCCGCCACCAGCGCCTTGGCGAGCGCCCCGGCTTCGAAATGCCGCACGGCAATGAGCAGGAGGAACGTGCCGCCGGCGGCCTCCAAGATGCCGGAAGCAATCGCCCGCCACCGTTCGTAACGAAAGGTGAGAGCGGTGCGGATCGGATCAGGCATCAGCCACAGCCTAGGCCCCGGAACCGTTGCGGGCAAAAGGATTCATGCCGGCGAACGAGGCGAGCGGGAGGGCCCAGTGGGGAAGTGAGGCCGCTGACGAGCTGAAGTTGCCTTGGGAAACGGCTCGTCCGGGGCCCCGCCCCACCGGCGGGTCTCGGAAACTCAATGCGCCAGGCGGGAGACCATGGCGTAGATGATCAGCAACAGGAGCACGATCCCGAGGCCAAAGAACAGGTAGCCGAACGAGCGGGCGATGTTCTTCCATTGCAGCCATTCATCGCGCACCCGGTGTTGATCCAGCCGGCCGGAAGCAACGAGGCGGTCATACCAGCGTTTGCGATCATGCAGCATCTCGGCCTTGGAAACCCGCCCGGAGAAGATGACGGTGTCCATCGGGAATTTCTCAATCCGAAAGTGGGTGTTGAAGAAGTGGATCGAGAAGATGAAGCCGG
>CAZIJO010000096.1:0-20258 GCA_964539515.1 uncultured Bifidobacterium sp.
TTCAGCTCATCGCCATCTTGGATTGGCTCAAATAGCATTTTGAAAACACGACCTAATCTTTTCAGGAAAGCACACGAGTGGAATCCTCACCGGGAGATTAAGATTACGAAAAGGATTAAGAGTAAGAACTGAGATTATTCCGCCACATTTACTCTTTCGGCGACCGCAGTTTGGTCAGCGACACCCCTTCGCGCCGCAGGATCGTTGCCTCCACCTTCGGAACAAACATCTGCGTCTCGGCCGGCAGCGCCGCGGCGATGCCATCGAAACTCCGCGTCTGCTTGCGTTCGAGCAACCCCTGGACCTTTCCTGCTCCGGCGTTGTAAGCCGCCAGTGCGAGCCGCCAGTCGCCAAACTGCGTGTGCAGGCGCTTCAAGTAGCGCGCCGCTCCCTGCGCGCTGGGTTCCACTTGATAGCGCTGGTCAAAAGGCCAGCGGCGCAGGCCGAGTTCCTTCGCGGTGGCCGGCATCAACTGAAACAAGCCCCCCGCCCCCACCGGACTGCGCGCGCGCGGGTTGAATCCCGATTCCACCTCTGCCACCCAGACCAGTTGCTCCGGCACGCGCTCAGCCGCAAAAATAGTCTTGAGTTTCGGCACGAGCGGATTCGCCGCCGGCGGTCGCTCCCGCTGCTTCAGCATTTGTTCCCACACTTTGCGCTCGGCAACCGACGACGGATTACGCGGTGGCTTCGGCGGCTCCCCCGGCACCGGTTTCGGCACGGGCGTGTTTTCCCGGAGTTCCTCGGCCACCTCGAAGTAATCGAGCCGCGAGCGCAACCAGGCCGCGTAGGGCTGGGTCTCGGGCTGGGCATCGAGCAACGGCAGGACGAACTTTGCTGTCTCCCGCAAGGCGGCCAGATCCAGGACGTAATTACTTTGGAGCCGCGACTGAAACTGGCGCAGGAATTCTTCCACCTTCTCGCGGTCCACCTCCGGCAACGATCGCAGCACACTTTCATCCAGGTTTTCTTCCGCCCAATCCTGAGCCGCGTCGAGCATCTGGCCGACATCGAGTTCCATCTCCTGCTGAGCCGACACCGTAAGCGCCAGCAACAGCGCGAAGAGGCAACGGACTTTCATGCCGGGAGAATAGGGAGAACCAATTGGAAATGCCGCAATGAAATCCAACCCAACAGCATCGTAGCGGCGGATCGGCAGACCGCCGGTGACTCAATTCCAAATGGCGGCACTCTCCCAAGTCGCCGCTACGCCATTTCCCAGCGCCAGCGGTGCGACATGTTTATAGAAAACCAGCCGGCAAAAAATCACAAGCTCCGTCGGAGCGACATCGGGAATATGCAGCTCCTGACGTAGCCTTCGGCAAAGAGGTTTCGCGAGCTACAAAGACTTCGCACCTACGGTGCTACGGCTTGTCTGCCTACGGATTCCTTTTTGCATCTTCGGGCAAAGCAAGCGGTGATGGCAGTTCCGCTTCCACTGCCGAACCGGTCATAGCTTGATGCATCGTATCCGGGCAAAGGTCAATGCCGCCGGGCCATTCCACACATCCGAAGTCGGGATTGATGGTGACGGCGTTGAAGGTTTCTGCCTCCAGCAATTTCAAGAACACCCCGCCGCGTCGCTCCGGTTCAACTTGATAAACCCCTTCAAGTCCATCGTTGAATCGGACTTTCAAACGATAGCCGGTGAGCGGTTGCGCTGTTTCAATCCAAACCATGAGCGTATTCTAGTCCAAAGGCTGGATTTTGGAAGGCTCTTGATTGTGGCTGGCCTGCTCCCAGGCCTGACGGAGTTCGTCCTGGTGCAACGCGGCCCATTCCAGCACCAACAACAGCGCCCGCCGGCGCATTGAGCCATTCATGACCGCGAGGGTTTCGATATTGATCTGTACCTGTTCGCCTTGATAGACGGCGTGAAAATGCGGCGGCGCATGATCGCCGTAAAACATGCGGATGATGATGCCTTAGAAGCGGCTCAGTTCAGGCATGGCGACACGTTAGTTGGTTTCCATCGGCTGGCAAGTCTGACGTCCCGGCTTCACGCTTGCCCATTACTGCGTCCCCTTCGACTTGGCGGCTTGGTGTCATTAGATTGAAAGACGCGCCCGGAGGTTGGTCGGCAGGTCACTCTGCGAGCGCTGGTCCTTCGCTACGCTACCGCCGTCCGTCGTACCAGGCGTAGCACGCTGCGCGATTGCGGCAAGTGGCTTCCCGATTCATGGCCACCCGGAACAGGAAGCACAAGTGTTCCCAGGTCGAATAGAGCCGCACCTTGCGCGCCGAGGTCAGCAACGGGTGCCGATGCAGAATCACGATCTCCCGGCCCGACGCCTGCGCGAGTTGTTGCAGGCGCGTGGTCAGGTCCAGCTCCTCACCCACGAACAGTTCAGGACTGAAGCCGCCGAGCTGGCGAAACGCCGCGGCTTCGCAAAAGATGAACGACCCGGCCAGCCACCGTCGCGAACGACTCTTCCAATTCCAGACCCCGGTCACGAAGTTCGCCAGCGGATAGGTGCCTTCCAGCCGGATCGTGCTCCCACCCGCCAGGCATTTGCCGGATTGAATCTGTTCCGTGACGGCCGCTAAGAGTTCCGCCGTCGGATGCGAGTCCGCATCAATGAACAGCAGCCAGTCGCCGGTCGCCGCCGCCGCGCCCGTGTTGCGGGCCCTGGCGATCTGGTTGACCGGTTCGAAGACCACCCGGGCGCCGGCAGCCCGCGCCAGCTCCGCCGTGCGATCCGTGGAGTTGTTGTCGCACACGATCAATTCGGAATCGAAACCGCACGGCGCAAACACCGCCCGCGCGGCGTTGATGTGCGTCAGGGTGGTCCGCAGCAAGCGCTCTTCGTTGAATGCCGGAATGATCACCGAGATTTTCACCACGCTCAAACTGGCCCAGCCCGGCTCCGGCGTCCACCGCGGAATTAGTCCGCCATGAACGGGCGGATTGCACCCGGGTTGATGCGTGAAGCCCACTCAGAATGCGTGCTCCACGCACAACCGCAAGCAGGCGGCACTTCAATTTGCGCCCAAATCCGCATGGCATTGCCAGTGCTAAAGCTTACAACGCATGAAACCGCCACGGCACCGCCCGCAGGTCGTCGGATTCACCTTGATCGAAATGCTGGTGGTTATTGCTATCATTGGAATTCTCGCCGCCCTGCTGCTGCCCGCCGTCAATTCCGCCAAGCTTCACGCCAAACGCACCGCCTGTGTGAACAACCTCCGCCAGATCGGATTGGGCTTCCAGTTGTTCGCAAACGAACACAATGGGAAATTGCCGATGCAGGTTTCCACCCACGATGGCGGCACAGCCGAACTGGTCAACCCGACCAATCAAGGGTCTGCCCCTTTCGCTTCGGCCCACCGCCATCTCCAAGCGTTGTCCAACGAACTGGTCACGCCCAAGCTTCTGCTCTGCGCCATGGACTCGCGCGTGCCCGCCGTCAGCTTCCCCTCGGTGCGAAACACCAACGTGAGTTTCTTCGTGAATGTCCGCGCCGAGAATGGCCGGGCCACGGTAATCCTCGCCGGCGACCGCAATCTCACCAGCGACACCGCCGGCGGCCAGGCCGGATTGCGATTGGACGCCAATAGTTACCTGCGCTGGACGGCGGAATTGCATCGGTTCAAGGGCAACCTGCTTTTCGCCGACGGCCACGTGGAGGAATGGAACCGCCCGACGATCATGGTCCCGGGCGCCAGCGGCAACACCGTCGCCACCCTGGCACTGCCCATCGACGAAACGCCATCATTCTCGCCAACGCCCGTACCGGAGCGAGCCGCGAATCCATCCAGGCCGCCGGCGTCCGAAACCCACGCCGGAAGTCCGGCAAACCGAACGACCGCGCAACCAGCCGGCTTTCAGACCGCAGTCCAACCCACGATCGGCGGACAGCCCATGACGCAACAAACGACCCAGGCCATCGGCCCCCTTGTTACCGCCGCCCCTCACCCGATCGATCGCGAGGAGGAACTGGTCATGGGCACGTTCGACTACAAGTTGGTGAAGCTACTGCAGAGCGTGATCAAATGGTGGTATCTCCTGCTGTTGTTGATCGTGCTCTCGTTCCTGGCCTACGCGGTCTGGCGGGATTGGAACAAGCGGCTGGAACGAGAAGGAGGACTTCGAAAGCTGCTGGAGGATGAGCCGTGAAAATGCGTCAGAGATATCCGCGGAGTGGTTTTACGTTGATTGAATTCATTGTGATCGTTGCAGCTGTAGCAATCTTGGTTGCCATGTTGTTGCCGGGGATGACATACAAAAGAGTCCAGGTTACTAGAAACAACTGCGTCAACAACCTGAAGCAAGTCAGTTTAGCTTTCCTTCAGTGGGGCCTTGATAATAATGACAAGCTGCCGATGGAAGTGTCGGTGACCAACGGCGGTGCGATGGAGGCTGTAATGGCAGGCAATGTGGCTGCTGTCTTCCGCGTCATGTCCAACGAACTCAACACCCCAAAGATCCTGGTCTGCCCGGATGACATGCGACGGATTCAGGCGACATCGTTCTCCAAAGTGGTTCCGGTCGGTGGTGCTTACTCTGGCGTTTACTTCGCGAATGGCTCCAACCTCAGTTACTTTGTTTACTTGGACTCCGATTCCTCCACAACGCAGATGCTACTGACGGGTGACGACAATCTGCTGGTCGGTGGAAAAGCAACCCGCGATGGTGTCGCGATCAATGGTGCGCCTGTGCGGTCGGGCATTCTGTCACTCTGGACCAATCTGCCGGTTGCCTGGTCTCCTGAGCGGCATGAGAAAAAAGGAAATATCGGCTTGGCGGATGGATCGGTGCAGGGTTTCACGAGCAGCAAACTGGCAGAGGCGCTGCGCAACACGGGTCTGGCCACAAATCGGCTGGCAATACCGTAAGCTCTGCAGGCGGCCTTGCCATTGGTAGCCGCCGACGTAAGGAGGCGGATTTCGGCCAGAATACAGGCCAGAACAATCCGCCTCCTTACGTCGGCGGCTACGCTTGGGCGTGCTTCCGATCTGGATGGATTGGACGAACCCGAACGGAGCGGTCTCGCGATCTCGCTTCAGCTGGAACTCCCGCCCAACAATGAACATTGAACAATCCCCAATCGTCGTTACTCTACTGTAGGGCAAGCCAAACACGCTTGCCCGGACTTTTTGAACCGCAATCGAATCCGCCATGAACGACATCAAAACTAAACCCACCCAATCCGGCGGCCGCCGCGTGGGACGCCTTCTCCTCTACATCGCCGCCGCGCTGCTCGTGCTCGTCATTGCGCTCTACTTCGTCGGCACAAGTGGGGCCTTCTTCAAGGGCGTCATCCTGCCAAAGGTCTCGGCCGCCCTCAACGCGGACGTCACGGTGGCCGATGCCGCAATCAGCCCGTTCAGCAGCGTTTCGCTGCGGGACCTCAAAGTCCAACCGCGAGGCGGCGACCCGGTCTTCACCGCCCGGGAAGTCCGCGCCCGTTACAGTCTTTGGTCCATCCTGGGCGGCAAGATCGTCGTGACGGAAGCCGTCGTCGAATCACCCGTCGTCAGCGTCATTCAGAACGCCGATGGCACGAGCAACCTCGACGCGTTTCTGAAGCACCAGCCCAAGACAGAAAAGCCCGCGGCGCCGGCCCCCACCCAGTCCGCCCCGCCGCAAGTGGACGTCAAGCTCGTCGCGCTGCAAAACGCCACGGTGCGCCTGGTTCAGAATCACAAGGAAGGCGGGCGGGACGTGACCGAAATCTCCGGGCTCAATTTCTCCGCCCATGACCTCAAGAATGGTTCGTCCGGCAAGCTCGAATTGGCGGCGGCCATCGCGCTCGACAAAGCCGCGCAGCCATCCGCACCCGCCGGCACCATCCGCGCCAAGGTCGGCGGAAGTTTCACCTTTGACTTGCTGACCGACCTGCAACCGGCATCCATCAAGGGCAACACCACGTTCACGGTCGAACAGGCGACCGGCGCGCTGGCCGACCTTGCCGCGGTCGCGGCCCGCCTCGATTGCGAAATCAGTGCAACCGAAATCAAACAGGTGGCGCTCGGATTCACCAAAGCCGGTACGGCGCTCGGGGCAGTCCGCGTGAGCGGGCCATTCGCCATAACGAAAGCGGAGGGCAAGTTGAAAGCTGAAATCCTCGCCCTCGATCGTCAGGTGTTGAATCTGGCCACCGCCGGCACCGGACTGGATTTCGGCACCACCACCATCAACTCCAGCAACGACATCGAACTCGCCAAGGGCGGCCAGGAGATTTCGCTGGCCGGTTTCCTGGAGGTCGCCCGCTTTCAGGTAACACGCTCCGGACAGACTTCGCCCTCGCTCGACTTGCGCACCGAATACAATGTTCTGGTGAGCAATGCCGCCAAATCCGCGTCGCTCAAGGCGCTCAGCCTGGTTGGTAAACAAAACCAAAAACCGCTGCTCCAAGCCGGCCTGGACAAACCGCTGACCATTGCCTGGGGTCAAACCGGCGACGCCGTCGGCGATGCCACGCTCAATCTCGACCTCACGGGCTTGAACCTGGCCGACTGGAAAGCCTTCGCCGGTGCGGCGTCTCCGACGGGCACAGTCAATGCCAAGCTGAAAGTGGTTTCCACCACGGGTGGCAAGCAACTCGCGCTCGATCTCGACACGCGCGTGGACAAGTTTTCTGCGACCCTCGGCAGCAATCAGGTCAGCCAGGTGGATGTGCAGCTGCAAACCCGCGCCTCGGCGACCGACATGAAACAGTTCAAACTCGCAGATTATCGGCTGGAAATTGCGCACCAGGGTCAGCCTGCCTTGGTGGCTTCCGGATCCGGCACGTTCGACGCCGCAACGCAGGACGCGGATCTGCAACTCGCGGTCCAAGCCACGCTGGCCCGCCTGCTCGCCCTCGCGCCGCAACCGGACGCCAGCGTCGCCGCCGGCACCCTCGACTTCCAAAGCCGTGTCGTGAACAAGGATAAAGCTCAAACCGTCACCGGCCAGCTGGCACTTAAGGATTTTACCGGGCACTTCGGCACCCTTCGCTTCAAGAATTATGGGGCCGCCCTGGATTTCGATGTGGGCATGAAAGACAACCAGCTGGCGATTCGCAAAGCGAGCGGCGACCTGCGGGAAGGCCAGAATGCCGGCGGCCGTTTCGAGGCCAACGGCAGCCTCGATACCGTCAAGCAGTCCGGGCAGATCGCTGTGAAACTCACCGATTTCAATCCGAACGGCCTGCGCCCGTTCCTGGAATCCGCGCTAGGCGACAAGAAACTGGTTTCCGTTTCGCTGAACACCACGGCCGCCGTGAACCTGGCTGCGGGCGGCGACGCGGCCATCAAGACTGACCTGTCGATCACCAATCTCGTGGTCAATGATCCCACCGGCACCATCCCCGCTACTCCGCTCGAAGCCCGGATCCAACTGGACGCGACGGTGGCCAAACAGGTCACGCAAGTTCGTACCGCCCAGCTCACGCTCACACCCACCGACCGCGCCAAGAATGAGTTGAACCTGACCGGCAATGTGGATGCCTCCAAATCCAACGCCATCGCCGGCACGCTCAAGCTCGCCGCCGAGTCGCTCGATGTGACGCGCTATTACGATTTATTCGCCGGAAAATCAAAATCCGGTGCGTCGCCCACCGTAGCCAAGCCGGCCCCCAAACCGGAAACCCCGCCGGCCCCAACCAATCCGGAGCAGGAGCCCCCGGCGATGACCCTGCCCTTCCAGAATTTCACATTCGACCTGAACATTGGCCGCTTTTATCTCCACGAAGTCGCTATCTCGAACATGGTGACCACCGCCCGGATTGACGGAGGTCACGTTCTGCTCAAACCATGTTCGCTCACCCTGAACGGCGCGCCGGTCAGCGCGGCCCTGGATGTGGACCTCGCCGTGCCGGGCTACAAGTATGATATCGCGTTCGATGTCAACGCCGTTCCACTCGCACCCCTGGTCGACAGTTTCATGCCCGAACAGAAAGGGCAATTCGCCGGCACCGCCATTGCCAATGCGCAACTGAAAGGCGCGGGTATCACTGGTGCCAGCCTGCAAAAGAACCTGGCCGGCCAGTTTGCTTTTGCCGCCACCAACCTGAATCTCTCCGTCACCAACGTCCGCACGCCGTTGCTCAAGACCGTCATTGGCGTCGTCGGCAGCATTCCCGATTTGATCAAGAACCCAACGTCAGCCCTGGGCAACCTGGTCGGCGGCCTGGTCGGCGGCCCGGTCGCCAAAGGCAGCTGGAGCGACTCACTGGCCAACGTGCCCATTGATGTGATTCAGGCGCGCGGTACGGCAGGCGGCGGTCGCGTGCAATTGCAACAGACCGAACTGCGCAGCGCCGCCTTCCAGGCTCAGGCCGCCGGCGACGTCACGCTCGCTCCCATCTTGAACAATTCGACGATTCTGATCCCCGTGCAAATTGCACTGGGTCGGGCCCTAGCGGCCCAAGCCGGGCTGGTGGATGCCAGCACTCCGACAAACGCCGTTTACGTCAGCCTGCCCGATTTTCTTACCTTGAAAGGCACCCTTGGCAATCACAAGGCGGACATTGACAGAATTGCGCTCGGGGGGCTGGCCCTCAAAGCGGGCGGCGGCATTTCGAGCCAGCTAGGAGGTGAATCAGGCAAAAAGACCGGCTCGTTGCTCAACGCCGTGGGCGGCCTGCTTGGCGGCAAAAGCGCCCCAGCCACCGGAACGCAGACAAATGTGCCCGCGAACACGGCCACCAACGCGCCGTCTGCCCCCGGGCTCCTCGACCTGTTTAAGAAACCGAAGAAATAGCCTCGGCTCGCCCCTGACTTCGTTTTGGAGCCACGGGTTGTGCGTATTTTTTCTTAATCTTAATCTTACTCTCTCACTTAATCAGGCCCTCGCAACCGCAAGCGATTAGGCGCAGGATTACGATTATGATTAAGCCGTCTGCGAACTCATCCGTCACTTAGATTGAGATTGTCCGACGCCATTCCACTTGGCTTTCATTCGTTTTTCCCAATACTCCCCCGCATGGATGCCGTCCTGAACTATCTTGCGCAGCACGAAGCCCGGTTCGTGGAAGAACTCTGCCACTATGTCCGCTTCCGGAGTGTTTCCGCGCAACCCGAACACCGGTCCGACCTGCAAGCCTGCGCCGGCTGGCTCGTCGAACATTGCCAGAACATAGGCCTCGAAGCCCGGCTCTGCCCGACCGAGGGCAACCCCATCGTCATCGCCAAGACTCCCCGCCCGAAAGGCGGACCTCGGCGCCGACATTTTCTGGTCTATGGCCATTACGACGTACAACCGCCCGAGCCGTTTGAACTCTGGAAAACGCCGCCGTTCCAACCCACCATTCGCGGGCGCTCTCTGTTCGGCCGCGGCGCGAGCGACAACAAAGGCCAGAACCTGGCCCACCTGAAGGCAGTGGAGGCTTATCTCAAAACCGGCACTGAACTCCCCTGCGACCTGACGTTCGTCATCGAAGGCGAGGAGGAGGTCGGCAGCAAAAGCCTGGGCGCATTCTTGCAGCAGAACCGCGCCGAGTTGCGCTGCGATGCCGTCGTCATCTCCGACACCGGCATGCCCAGTCCGAAACATCCCGCGCTGACTTATGCCCTGCGCGGCATTGCCGCTTTTGAAATCATTGTGCGCGGCCCGGCCCGGGATCTCCACTCCGGCATCTTCGGCGGCTCGGTGCAAAATCCCGCCACCGCCCTCGCGCAACTGCTCGCCCGGGTGCACGATGCCAAAGGCCGCATCACCATTCCCGGCTTTTACCGCGACGTCATTCCGCTGACCGCTTACGAGCGTAAGGAACTCGCCCGTCTGCCGTTCAATCGCACCGCTTACCGCAAGTTTCTGGGCGTGCCGGAACTTTTCGGCGAACGCGGTTTCACGCCCGACGAACAACGCGCCGCCCGGCCCACGTTTGAAATCAACGGCCTCACCAGCGGGTACCAGGGCGAAGGCAGCAAGACCATCGTGCCCGCCTGGGCCCGGGCGAAGATCACCACCCGCCTCGTCCCCGGCCAGCACCCGGCGAAAATAGACAAGCTGGTGCGCGCGTTTTTCAAAATGCATTGTCCGCCCACCGTGACCCTCGAAATCAAGTCCGGCCACGGCGCCGAGGCCTACTTGGTCTCCCCAAAGAGCGCCGACGCCCAGGCCGCCTTGCGTGCGCTGCAATCGGCGTTTGGTCACGCGCCGGTGCTGCTCCGTGAGGGCGGCTCGATCCCGATCGTCAACCAGTTCAAGAAAATTCTCGGCGCGGACACCCTGCTCCTCGGCCTGGCTTTGCCGGACGACAACGCCCATTCCCCGAATGAGAAGTTTGATCTGGACATCTTCGCCCGCGGCCAGCGCCTCGGGGCGCAGTTGTGGCCGGAACTCGCTTCCAATCCGACGTAGAATCCGCTGCCACGCCGCGCCGGCATCAAGGGAACGGTCGGCTTGCAAATCACCGCCACCGCAACGCTCACCTCGGGTCGCAGCCCACGCTCACCCCGAAACGCAGACACGGTTTTCGCTCCCCGCGAAAGCCGTGCCGACAAGGCGGCCGGAGCGCGCTCGGACATATTGCACCCATTTGTATCGGTGCTCCCTTTCGACTTGTTATTAGAGGCGCGCCCTTTCTGAAGTCGTCCGCCGGTGTCCGCGGTCCGGTGCGGCGTATGCCCCTTCTGCAAGCGAGTCACAACGTTTCGACCCGTTGCGCAACGCCCGCTGGTCTGCCTCAGACCTTTCTACACGGCATTGCCTTTTGCTTCCCGGGCCCGCCACTTATCGGGGCCGGCGTACCGCAGCTCCGCGACAATTGACATGGACAGCGGCGCGCCCGGTTTTCCCCGCTTGCCAATGCCCGGCCGGCTTCCGTAATCTCCCGGGCAACCGCTATGAACAACTCTCATCGCTTCAAACTCTTCGTCATGATGGTGCTGGAATTCTTCATCTGGGGCGCCTGGTTGCCGCTGATTTTCGGCTACCTCCCCAGCCTGGGATTCACCCCCGGCCAGCAGTCGTGGATTCTTAACGCCTTTCCGATCGCCGCCATCGTGGGGATGTTCTTCAGCAACCAGTTCGCCGACCGCAACTTTGCGGCCGAGAAATTCCTGGCGTTCAGCCATCTCGTTGGGGGACTGGCGATGATCGGGCTGGCGTTCACCAAGTCATTCTGGCCGTTCTTCGGTTTGATGCTCGTGCATTGCCTGCTGTATGTGCCGACGATCTCCATCACAAATTCCATCGCCTTCGCCGCGATGAAGGATGCCCAGAAGGAATTCGGCATCGTGCGCATGGGCGGAACGATCGGCTGGATTCTGGCGGCGTGGCCGTTCACCTTCATCCTGGTGGACTGGCAAAAGGTTCAGGAAGCAAATCCGCAGGGGATCGTCAACTGGCTCGGCGCGGTGCTTAGCTCGGGACTGACGGGGGATGCGCTCAAGTCCGCCACGGCGTGGACGTTTGTAGTCGCAGGCATCGCTTCCCTGTTGCTGGCGGGGTTCAGCTTTCTGCTGCCGCATACGCCGCCCAAGAAAGCGAGCGAGGGCGCGGGCGAGAAGCTGGCTTGGCTGGAAGCGGTCAAACTGCTCAAACACCCCTTCATGCTTGTCCTGTGGCTCGTGACGCTGGTGGATTCGTTCGTCCACAATTGTTATTTCAACTGGACCGGATCCTTCCTCGGGGCGGCGAAGGAAGTGGGCGGCGTGGGCATCCCCGGCAACTGGATCATGCCCGTGATGAGCGTTGGCCAGATCGCCGAAATCCTCACCATGTTCGTGCTCGGCTTGACGCTGAAGAATCTGGGCTGGCGCACGACCATGATCTTCGGAATTCTTGGCCATGCTGCGCGGTTCGCGGTCTATGCGTTTTTCCCGCAACACAAGGAACTCATCATTGTGGTCCAGGTGCTCCACGGCATCTGTTATGCCTTCTTCTTCGCGACAGTTTATATTTTTGTGGATGCCTACTTCCCGAAGGATGCCCGCGCCAGTGCGCAAGGCCTGTTCAACGTCATGATTCTCGGCATCGGCGCCCTGCTGGCGAATTCGATCTGCCCGTGGCTGCTCCAGGCAAAATTCACCGATCCGATCACGAAGCTGCCCAATTTCCACGGCCTGTTCCTCGTGCCGATGCTCTCCGCGATCGGGGCGGCGGTGGCGCTCGCGCTGTTCTTCCATCCACCAAAAACTCCGACGCCCGCCGGTGGCGGCGCCCCGGGGCACTAAATCGCGGACGTGGCGCCAGTCGCGTCGGACAGCCCCGCCCCGCCGGCTGGTCGCCCTTGACACGTTGAATCGACGACCGTGCCCCCATTTTTCGTTTTTGTAATGGGCAATTGCGGAGAAAAGGCCTAGCTTGGCAAGGCATTGGGTTTAACCTGATTTATTGATTGTCCACCGCCATGAACACCAAACTGAATCGCCGTTCATTCCTGAAACACACCGCCCTGACCACCGGCGTCCTGTCAGCTGCCCCGTTTAACATCCTGCACGCCGCCAATGCCGGCGATAAGATCCGGTGCGTCCAGATTGGCTGCGGCGGCCGCGGCATGAGCCACCTTAACGCCACGCTTGATGAACACCTGGTGGCCATCGTGGATGTGGACGAAAAACGGCCGGCCGTCGTGAAAAAACTGCTCACGGACAAGCAGCGCGACGCGGAGAAGGTCAAGGTCTTCACCGACTACCGCAGGATGTTTGATCAGATGGGCAAGCAGATTGACGCGATCTTCATCGCCACCCCCAACCATCACCACGCGTTGCCGGCCATGCTGGCCATGCAGCTGGGGAAGAATGTTTATTGCGAAAAACCCGTGTGCCATGACATAGCGGAAGCCCGACAGATGCGTGCGATGGCCGCCCAGACCAAGGTGGCCACCCAGATGGGCAACCAGGGGCATTGCGAAGAGGGCTACCGCAAGTTGTGCGAGTACCTCTGGGCCGGAACGATCGGCAACGTCACAGAGACGCACAGCTGGACGAACCGCGCCAACGGCGGCGAAGGTCCGCGCCCGCCGGTGGAACCCGTGCCCGCCGGACTGCACTGGCAGGAGTGGATCGGCCCGGCGCCCTACCGCGATTTCCATAGCGATCTCCATCCCCATGAATGGCACGGCTGGTATGATTTTGGCAATGGCTCGATTGGGAACATGGGCTGCCACGTGCTGGACGGCGTTTATTGGGCGCTGAAAGTGGAACACCCCACAAGCATCGAGGTCGAGCAAATGCGCGGCGGCAGCGATGAACGCTACCCCACTGGCAGCCGGGTGCGCTGGGACATCCCCGCCCGCGGCGATCTGCCGGCGATGAAAGTGTTTTGGTACGAAGGCCTCAAACAGGACGCCACCGGCCAGCCGAGCGGCGGACTCCGGGCCGTCAAGGGGGCCGATCGCAACCTGCCGCCCTTGCTGGTTGATCTGGTCAAACAGTATCCCGATGAGGAATTAGACAGCGGCGACAGTGGCACCATTTACGTTGGCGAGAAAGGCATCATCTTCACCGGCACCTATGGCGACAAGATGCACATTCTGCCCTGGCAAAAAATGAAGGAAACGCCCGTGCCGCCCAAGACCCTGCCCCGGCCCAAAGGCATCTTTGTGGATTTCCTCGACGCCGTCCGCGCAGGCAAGAAGGAAACGGCTGTGAGTTTTGACTACGGCACGCGGCTGACCGAATTCGCCATTTTGGGAAACCTGGCCATGCAGGCGGGCGTAAACAAGAAAGTCATGTGGGATGGTCCGAACATGAAGGCTACCAACCTGCCCGAACTAAACCAGTGGGTGAAGCGCGAGTCCCGGAAGGGCTGGCAAATTTAGCCCAGGCACACCAGCGTCTCGGTCGTTGCAAGTGCCCCGAGCAGTTCCCTGACCGTCCGAGTTTGTCCGGGCAATACCAAGTCGGGGGCGATTTCACTGAGCGGTTGCAGCACGAACCGGCGCAGGTGCGCCCGGGGATGCGGCAGGATCAATGCCGGCGCGTTCCGCGTTTCCGGTCCAAACGCGATCAAATCGAGGTCCAGCGGGCGCGGTGCATTCGGAACTTCCTTGGGCTGCCGGCCGAACTCCCTTTCCATTGCCTGCAACTTCGCGTGCAATGACTCCGGGGTTTCGCCGGCGGCAGTCACCAGCGCGATCACGGCATTCACGAATGCCGGGGAGCCAGGAGGACAATCCACCGGTGACGTTTGCCAGAGGGATGACTTAATCACGGGCCGAAGAGAAAACGCCTGAATCTGTTGCATCGCTTCCCGCACGATGCGCACGGAGTCGCCCAAATTCGACCCGAGGGCAATGAACGCCCGCGTGGCGGCTGACCCGTGGAGGCTCATGTTCCGCCCTTTTTGAGGCTGAAGCCGCCGGCCGTCGTCGCCTGCGAGATCATTTCAGACCCAGCACATCCTGCATGTCGTAGAGGCCGGGTTTCTGGTTGGTGACCCAGGCCGCCGCCCGCAAAGCGCCGTTGGCGAAGGTGTCACGGCTCGATGCTTTATGCGTCAGTTCCACCCGTTCGCCGTTGGCGGCAAAAATCACCGTGTGGTCCCCCACAACATCGCCACCGCGCACCGAGTGAATGCCGATTTCCGCATCAGTGCGTTCACCGACGATCCCTTCCCGTCCGTGTCGGGCCACCTTGGCGAGCTGCTGCTGGCGAACCGCGGCCAAAATTTCCGCCAGTGACCGGGCGGTGCCGCTGGGCGCGTCTTTCTTCAAGCGATGATGCATCTCCACGACTTCGAGATCGTAGCCGGAGCCGAGAATTTCTGCCGCCTTGCGCGTCAGCCAGAACAGCGTGTTTACCCCAGTGGAGTAGTTGGAGGAGAGCACCATGGGAATCCGTGAAGCATGATGCGTGATGCGAGATTTCTCGGCGTCCCCGTGACCGGTCGTCCCGACAACGAGGGCTTTGGCGTGCCGGGCGCAAAGTTCGGCGATGCCGGCCGTTGCCGTGTGCGAACTGAAATCGATCACCACATCACACTGCGCAATGAGGGCAGCCAGGTCATCACCCTGATCAATCTGGCCGACGACTTCCAGTTCACGATGGTGCGGCGCGCAGGCGACCAGTGCCTTGCCCATGCGGCCCTTGGAGCCGGTGATGATAACGCGCGTCATTTCAAAACCCCGCAGGCTTTCATGGTCTTGCGCAGTTTATCCCGGCTCGCCGCACTGATGCGGACGAGGGGCAGGCGGAAGTCCTCTTCCATCATGCCCATCATGGCCAGGGCGGCTTTGACGGGGCACGGATTGGTCTCAATGAACAGATCCTTAAACAACGGGTAAAATTTGTCGTGCAGCTTGAGCGCAAGCGACGTGTTGCCATCGGCATAGGCGCGCACCATGTGGGCGACTTCGCGGGGGATGACGTTGGATGCCACGCTGATGACGCCGTGGGCGCCCACCGCCATGAACGGGAGCGTGAGCGAGTCATCCCCGGAGAGAATGGTGAACTTTGGGCCCAGCGCCGCGCGCAATTGCGACACCCGGTCCGGGTTGCCGCCCGCTTCCTTGATTCCGACAATATTCACGCTGTCGTGGGCAAGGCGATTCACGGTGTCCACGGCGATCTCGATTCCGCACCGGCCCGGGATGCTGTAAAGGATCAGGGGCAGCTTGGTACTGCGCGCAATGGCATGGAAATGCTGGAACAACCCGTCCTGGGTCGGCTTGTTGTAGTACGGCGCCACCTGCAAGGAGGCATCGGCCCCGGCTTTCTCCGCCTCCTGGGTCAGGTAGATGGCCTCCTTGGTCGAGTTACCGCCGGTGCCGGCGATCACTTTGATTTTGCCCGCGGCAAATTTCACCGAAAGCGCGATGAGCCGGATGTGCTCCTCGTAATCCACGGTGGCGGATTCGCCGGTCGTCCCGACGGGCACGATGCCGTCCACGCCGCCTTTGATCTGCATTTTGACCAAACGCTCCAGCGCGGGTTCGTCAATCTGGCCGTGCCGGAACGGGGTGACAATCGCTGTGTAGGTGCCGGTAAACATCATGATTCAGCTTTCAAAACTGCGGGATGGTCTGGGAAATCGACTGGTTTGGCGAGTCAGAACTTTTCCAAGCAGGGGCGGACGAGCCGGTCCATCCAGGACCCGACCGTGGATTTGGAATTGAATACCTCGCTTCCGCCCGTCACATTGTGGCCATGACGAAATCTGTTTTTTCCGGGCCGGTTTACGTGGTGCGCGACAACATTGACACCGACCAGATCATCTCCGCGCAATACCTGAACCTCGTCCCGACCATCGCCGAGGAGTACGAGAAGCTCGGCAGCTATGCCCTCGATGGCCTGCCCAAATCGCTCTACCCCGTACGCTATGTCAAAGACGGCCAGCTCGATAGCGAATACCCCATCGTCGTGGCCGGACGCAACTTTGGCTGTGGCAGCTCGCGCGAACACGCACCCATCGCCATGGGTTCCGCCAATTGCGAGATCGTCCTGGCGGAAAGTTTCGCCCGCATTTTCTTCCGCAACTGCGTCGCCACGGGCGAACTTTATCCCTGTGAGATCACCGAGCGCCTTTGCGACGTGCTGAAAACCGGGGATGTGGTGACGGTTGACCTCAACGCCGCCACGGTGACCGTCCAGGCAACGGGCAAGGTATATTCGTTCAAACCGCTGGGCGACGTACGTCCGGTGGTGGATGCCGGCGGACTATTCAATTACGCACGCAACAGCGGCATGATCTCAGCGAGCCGTTAAGTTAAAAGCTAAGAACCGGCTAAGAGACCCGCATCGCTCTCCGGTTCTTGTCAGCTTTCAGACTGCCGCGCCACGTTTACCCGGTCGCAAGCCAGACTTCGAGGGCGACTTGTCACTCAGCCGGGGCAATGAAGTTGCCGTCAGACCAATTCCATGGCCGGTGGCCTCAGTGCCAACCGGAACACATTCCCCACGGTTGAAGTGCACCGAGTGAACTGCCTACCCCGCAACGATGTTCTGATTGGTGCTCCGCTCAAAACGCGGGGACCAATTCCACCCGCTTGCCGGGGGTCGCGACCACGTCCTCACCCTTGGCCCAGACGTTGTCGTTGATCAGCAACTTGAATTGCAAACTGTCCTTCGCCGGAACCACCAGCCGCCAGGTCCGCGAGTCCACGCATTCAAGCGGAACGCCATGATCCCACGAGAGCCCCTCGCCTTGGCCGCGTAGGAAAAGTCGATTGCCGAAACCCACGTCAACCTTAGCCTCGATGGTGATTGAGGCAGCCGCAACCGGCGCTTTGGCCAGCTCTGGTTTCACGGCCGTTTTCGCGGACTCTGATTTTACCGGCGCTTTGGCTGGTAGAGCTTTAACCGGCACCGACGCCGGAGCGGCGGCTGGGGTTACGGTTGCGGGAGTGACAACTTTCTTGATGGTTTTTTTCATACGATTCATTCGTTTGAGATGCGCTTTCAGTTCATTTATTTTCACCATGGCAAATACCCAACACTGGACTGCTCCGGCTCAGGGAATATCCGGGCAGCAATCGGCCAAAAGCTACGACTGTGCCAGTGCCAGTTTGCCAAGGGGGTTCGCAGTCGCAGGAAGCGCGACCGCCTAACCGCTTGAAGATCACAAATCAGACCCGGGTTGTCAATCCCAGGCCGAAGCGCAGAAGTTTGCGCACGGCAGCGTCGGATTGGGCTTCCGCGTAGATGCGCAGGATCGGCTCCGTGCCCGAGCCGCGCAGCATCAACCAGGACCCGTCACGCGCCAGGTACTTCACGCCGTCGAAACTTTTCACCTCGGCCAGATTCGAACCGAGCAGTTTGGCGGGCGGACAACGCTGGAGGTAAGTCATCAGCGCTTCGCGCTTCTCCAGCGGGAAGTGAGTGTCACGGCGTCCGTAGCAGTGGGGGCCGAACTCCTTCGTCAGGCTCGCAATCAGGCGGTTCAGCGGCTTGCGCTCGAAGGCCAGCATTTCCAGCAACATCAACCCGGCGGCGATGCCATCCCGCTCCGGAATGTGCCCGGGAAACCCGATTCCGCCACTTTCCTCCGCGCCCAGCAGCACGCCGCCCTGGAGCATTTCCGCGCAGATGTACTTGAAGCCGACACCCGTCTCAACCAGTTCAATGCCGTACGTGGAGCACATCTTGTCGAGCATGGAAGTGGTGGTGAGGGCTTTGACCATTCGCCCCCGGCATCCCCGGTTGGTGAACAGATGCCGGAGCAACAGACAAATGAGAATATGGGTGGTGAGATACTTGCCGCCGCCATCCATGCCGCCGACGCGGTCGGCGTCTCCGTCGGTCACCAGACAGAGGTCGTGCGGGTGCCTCCGGAGAAAAGCCTGACTGCGACCGTAGTTGGCCTCGACGGGTTCGGGATTGATTCCGCCGAACAGCGGGTCGTGGGCGCCGTTGAGCGTTGTGACTTTGCAGGTGGTACCGGCGAGCAATTGTTCGAAACAACCCGCCCCGACGCCGAACAGGGCTTCGTGGGCGAAGCGCAGACGGGACTTCGCGATCAGTTTGAAATCCACCAACTGCTTCAGCGCGGCGTAGTGCGCGGGCCGGACATCCTTCACATCGACCTGCCGCGCCTTGATCGCGGCATCCAAATTGACGCGGCGAACCGGATTCCGATCCAGCCAGCCTTCGACCGCTTTGCAGGTCGCGGCATCGCTGGACCCGCCATAATGTGATTTGAGCTTGAAACCATTGAAGACGGGCGGATTGTGGCTGGCGGTGATCATCACGCCGCCGATGGCGTTTTGGGCTTTGACGGCGAATGAAACCGACGGCGTCGGCGTGGGCTCCGGCGTGAGGAGGACGGCAAAACCGTTCCCGGCAAACACCTCCGCCGTGCACCGCGCAAATCCATCGGAAAGAAAGCGGCGATCGTAGCCGATGATGACCTTTGGCCTGGTGCCGGCAATCGGGTTCGATCGCCAGTAATCCGCGGTCGCTTGCGCCACCCGGGCCACATTGGCGAACGTAAAATCCTCCGCAATCACGGCGCGCCAGCCGTCGGTACCGAATTTAATGCTCATGAGCTCGAAACCTGTGCTCCGATTTTGACCTTCACCGGCGCCAGCGCAGGGGCGTTAGCCTCAGCAATTTTCCGCATCCGGGCCACCGCCGACTTCATGTTGTGCCGGCTGAACAAGGCAGTGCCCGCCACAAATGTGTCCGCCCCTGCCGCCGCACACTCGGCGACGGTTTCATTATTGATGCCGCCATCCACTTCCACCCGGTAGCGAAGATTGCGTTCGCGCCGCCAGGCGCTGGCCTGCTGGATCTTGGGCAGGCACTCGTGAATGAAGGACTGACCACCGAAGCCGGGATTCACCGTCATGACCAGCAGCAGGTCAATCTGGTCAAGGTGCGGCTGCACCAACGCAATGCTGGTGGGCGGGTTGACCGCCAGCCCAACTTTTTTTCCGAGCGACCGAATTTTCCAGATCAAGGGCGCAACAGCGTCCCCCAGCTCCACATGGATGATGATTTGGTCGGCGCCGGCCTGAGCGAAGGGTTGCAGCAGGATCTCCGGCTTGGAGCACATGAGATGCACATCGAAGAACATCCGGGACAAGGGCCGCAACGTCTTCACGACCTGCGGGCCGAAGGAAATGTTCGGCACGAAGTGCCCGTCCATGATGTCGAGGTGCAACCAGTTCGCGCCGGAACGCCCGGCGCGCACCGTGTCTTTCGCGAGTTGCCCAAAGTTGGCAGCCAGCAGCGACGGCGCAATGATCATGCCCGGAAGCTATGGAAAGCCATGGCGCGAGGGAAGATTGAAGATTTACGCGGCGGGCGCCGGCGCTGGCGAGCCCAACCCCGGAATCGTGGGCGGCGCCGCTTTGGGCGGCACTTCCGGCAATGGGGTGCCCGCGGGAGCTCCCATCGGCGGGTCCATGGACGCCGGCGGCTTGGGCGGGGGCGTAAAAGTACCGGTGCGGACAATTTCCGCCACCTGCAGCCCATCCAGCGTTTCGTACTCGAGCAACGCCTTGGCAATCATTTCCAGCTTGTCGCGGTGCGTATCAATGATTTCCTTCGCGGCCCGATAGGCATCGTCAATGATCCGTTTCACTTCATCGTCAATGTTTCGCGCCGTCTGTTCGCTGTAATCCTTCGACCGCATCATATCCCGACCCAGGAAAACGTATTCCTGACTCTCCCCATACAGGACGTTGCCCAGTTTCTCGCTCATGCCCCAGTGCATGATCATCGCCCGGGCCATCGCGGTGGCCTGCTGAATGTCGCTGGCCGCTCCGCTGGAAATGTCCTCGATCACATATTCCTCCGCGATGCGTCCCGCCATGGTCATGGTGATCGTGTCAATCGCCTGCTTCTTGCGCATGTTCAACACGTCCTCCTTGGGCAACGACATGGTGACGCCGAGGGCGCGACCACGCGGAATGATGGTGACCTTGTGCAAGGGATGCGTG